>NZ_JBEAHA010000010.1:0-166732 GCF_040061975.1 Klebsiella sp. GG_Kp146 | reverse complement strand
AAGTGTGTATACGGCAACGTATCGGGGGTTCGAATCCCCCCCTCACCGCCATATTTTAAGAAGAGCTCGTACGCAAGTACGGGCTTTTTTTTTCGCATGTGGCACCCGCCGGGGGGGGATGAGAACCCCCGACCGGGGTTCGACAACTGGCGCAGCCAGTTGGACAGACCGCGAGCCCGCGAGCGGGCTGCCCCGCAGGGGCGAGCGAAGCGAGTCAATCCCCCCCTCACCGCCATATTTTAAAAAGAGCTTGCTAACTGTTTCGCCCTTCAGCGTCAGATCTGTTCAGCCATAGCCCGGCCAGTACTAGAAAAGTGTGGCCATCTATGTCCTGTGCCTTTGTATCCTTGACGACATAATCACCTGGATGACATTATTTCTTTTCCAATGCGCATTACTTTTTCACATCCCCTTGCTTACACATTCGTGTACTCTACCTCCCATGCTTTATCATCCTCCGATAATGATTTACCCGTTTCTTCCTGTACTGCTATCATTGAACAGCTATAGATTAATGTATTCGCGCAGAATCCTGCCCCTCATCTTGGTATAGCTCGGCATAAGGATGTGATCTTCGGAATGCCGATAATCACTCCAATAAATAAGTCGCTAATACATTTCTCGGCCTATATCTTCGCTTTAACGAAATAGGCAGATTCTAATCAGGCTTGGAGATTGTTCAACTTTTCCAATAGTGACTGCAAGATATAGCCAGGCTCGGAGAAACCCAAACAAGCCATAAGCTAGAGTTCAAAGCCAAAGATATCTCCAGCCTTTCAGAGGCTCAGTGTCAAATAAGTAGGATTTCAATGACAACAGCAATCAACCAAAAGTTACAGAGCAGCCGCAAAGAGTTGCTGGATATTGGGCTTCGCAACAATATGCTTAACTTCCGCAAGACGGCTAAGACCCTGATGGTGGTGGATGAACTAGCCGAAGAGGTATTTAACATCCTCTATCGCCAGGATAAAACGATGACTTTTTCGCCGATATCTCGCAAGAAGCTGGAAGAACTGGCGGAAAAAGAAGGGGGTGAGGACGAAGAAGCATTGCTGTCAGAGCTGGAGAATCTGGACTACGCTGGCGTATTTGCAGAGGCGGAAGATGAAGATGAATCCGGCACGTCACGCCGCCATCTGGATACGCGCCTGCAGACAGCGCTCTCCGATGAAAAGTTGTTCCTTCAGTTATTAAAAATACACACTGAGGCGAAAGGATTTATTGAGGAACAAGGCGTTAATACCCTGTTCCTGGCCCTTGGCTTCCTGCATTGGTATGAAGCAGACAGTTCAGATACTCTACGTAAAGCCCCCCTGCTGCTGCTGCCCGTGAGCCTGGAACGTAGTGGTGCTAAAGAGGCTTTCAAGCTGAATTATTCGGGCGATGAGTTAATGGCCAACCTTTCGCTGGTGGCAAAACTCAAGACCGATTTTGGTCTGGATATGACTTCCTGCACATTCGATGAAGATAACTTTGCGGCAGATGAGAACAGCCTTGAGCGTTTCTACAACGATGTCACCGATGTGGTCAGCAAACAGGTACGCTGGAAGGTCGTCAAAAATGAAATAGCGTTGGGTTTCTTCTCGTTTGGTAAATTTCTGATGTTCAAGGATCTTGATCCTAAGAGCTGGCCTGATGAGAAACAACCAGAAGCAAACGTCGTTATGAAGCGTTTGCTTGGTCCTGGCTTCGGCGATATACACGCAGCATATAGCGAAGGCGTAAATATTGACTCGGTCATCAAACCGGGTGATATAAATTTTGTAAAGGACGCAGATAGCAGCCAAACGGAAGCGATTCTGGAAGTACGTGAGGGAACCAACCTGGTCATTCAAGGGCCGCCAGGGACAGGCAAGTCGCAGACCATCACGAACATCATTGCGGAATTGATCGGTCAGAAAAAAACGGTGCTATTCGTTGCTGAAAAAATGGCCGCTCTTGAGGTGGTAAAACGGCGTCTTGATGAAAGCCATTTAGGCGATGCCGTCCTCGAATTACACAGCCATAAATCCACAAAGCAATCGGTACTCAAAGAGTTAGGCAGAACGCTGGATCAAGGACGCCCGCTGACCAAAATTGGCGAGGAGGACCTTTCCAGTTTGAATATGCTACAAGATGACCTCAATGAATATTGCGAGGCAGTGAGCGCTCCAGCAGGCGCTAGCGGAATGCCGTTTATCGACGTGCTGGGTCACTATCTGCAACTAAAGCGAGTAAATCCGGGGCTGTCCGTCATTCCGTTTGCGCCAATGGCGACCTGGAGCTATGCCGATCAGCAAAAGCATCGTGAGCTGGTTGATGAGCTCGTTCTGCATCTAAAGGAGATGGGGCGCCCCGATCAGTGTACCTTCTGGGGAAGCAACCGGACGTACTTTTCACCTATTGAGCAGAGCAGCGCTAACGATGCGCTGCAGTTAGCGAGTTCGCATCTTATTGCACTCCAGTCCACGGCTTCTGCGCTTTCTGAACGATTAATGCTCACTCAACCAGCAACGCTGGCAGACGTCGATATCGTGTGCCGGGCGGCACGTCGTGCGGCCGAAGCACCACAACTGGATGGAGTTCAGCTTTCCACGGGTGAGTGGCAATCAAGGCGTGATGAGATCCGTGAATTGTTAGACGCTGGTGGGCGTATGACGGCTTGCCGTATCAGACACGACAGCCAGTTGATCGACGCGGCCTGGGAACAAGACCTTTTAGAGGTCCGCCAAAGCCTTTCGATATATGGCAATAAATGGTGGAAAGTATTGTCTGGCCGTTTTCGGGCAGCCCGTGCGCGTTTGCAAGGGTTATCCCGGCATGAATTACCTAAAGCCAGCGCGGATATGCTGGAGTTAGTGGATACGGTACTGGCCTACCAACAAAGTAAGAAAGTGTACGATCAGCATGAAGTGCTTGGTAGCGCCCTGTTCGGCGCGCAATGGCAGCATCAGAAAACAGATTGGCCTGTGCTTGAGCATTTGAGTGCCTGGGTAATCAAACTGCATGACGATCTGGGAAATGGACAGATTCCAAAAGGCATCATCGCTTTCCTGTCCGGGCATTCTGATGCCAGCGGTCTCGGCAATTCCGTTACCGAAATAGAACAACACATCAGTGGGTTGGAGAAGGAGCTGCATCGAGCGCTTGAAGTGACCGGAATGCAGACAGAAAACACCAAATCCAGCGTCAGAACACAAGGTCTCACCAGGCTTGGCAAATATCTACAATTGTGGCAAGACAACCTGAATGCGCTTTACCAGATAGCGCGATTTAACGTGCTCTCAGAGCAATTACGCAAGGTTAAGTTGGACGATCTGCTAGAAATCGCTATCAGCATTGATAAACCTGAGCAGCTTACAACAATTTTAGACCTCTCCTGGTATTCTGGCCTGGTGCAGAAGGTCTATGCCGAGAATCCCGTGCTGCAGCGGTTCGACAGAATTAAACACGATCACCAGATTGCACGTTTCAAGTCGCTCGATCTGGCTTCACTCAATCATGCTCAAAGCTATTTGGCTAAGCAGATATGGGAAGGTATGCCTAATATCAATCAGCCTGGTGAAATAGCTGTACTGCGGGCCGAACTCAATAAGAAACGCAGGCACATCCCGATAAGACAGCTTATTGATAAGGCTGGCCGGGCGATTCAACAGATCAAACCCATCTTTATGATGAGCCCGATGTCTATTGCGAACTTCCTTCCACCCGGAAAACTTGAATTCGATGTTGTCGTATTCGATGAGGCCTCGCAGGTGAAGGCTGTTGATGCATTCGGCGCAATCATGCGCGGTAAGCAGGTGGTTGTGGTCGGGGATACCCGTCAGATGCCGCCGACTGATTTCTTCAGCCGGGACGTAGAGCTAGAAGATGACGAGGCTGCAGTTTCCGATATTGAAAGCATCCTCAGCTTGTTCAAAGCCGCCGGTAGCCAAGAACGTTATCTTCGTTGGCACTACAGGAGTCGTCACGAATCATTGATTGCGGTATCTAACGTTGAATTCTATGACAACAAACTGGTGGTATTCCCTTCTGCTGGGCAGCATCCACATGCTCATGGAGTGAGTTTCAACTACCTGCCCGATGCATTGTACGACCGGGGACGAACGCGTACCAATAGGGGGGAAGCTAAGGCGGTTGCACAGGCCGTTATTGAGCATGCGATTCGAACACCAGAACTCTCTCTGGGCGTCGCGGCATTCAGCGTATCGCAACGTGATCTTATCCAGGTTGAGGTTGAATTACTGCGCCGTCAACGGCCCGAAGCCGAAGCTTTTTTCACTACGCAGAGCAGCGAGCCGTTCTTTGTCAAAAACCTGGAAAACATCCAGGGAGATGAACGGGATATGATTTTTATCAGCATCGGTTACGGGCGCAATGAGTCGGGGCGAATAGCGAAAGAATTTGGCCCGCTGAATCGTGAAGGCGGGCACCGCCGACTCAATGTTCTGATCACCCGCGCCAAGCTGTCGATGCAGGTATTTTGTAACTTCAGAGCCGAAGAGCTTGAACTTGATTCAGGTGCCAGCCTTGGCGTCAGGGCGTTGAAAAACTTTCTTAAGTATGCAGAAACAGGCGAGCTTGAAGTCGCCATAGAGACGGGGAAAGCCCCTGATTCACCCTTCGAGCAGGAAGTTATCGAGGCTCTACGCGAACGCAACTATGAGGTTGAGCCACAGGTAGGAACTGCTGGGTACTTTATCGATATTGCGGTTAAGGATCCAGAGTATCCCGGGCGCTATATTCTGGCGATCGAGTGCGACGGCGCAGCTTATCATAGTTCGCGTTCAGCCCGGGATCGCGACCGATTGCGCCAGGGTGTGCTGGAAGGACTCGGCTGGAACTTCCATCGAATCTGGAGTACCGATTGGTTCCGCAATCCACAGCAGGAAACCGCTCGAGTTGTCGCCGCAATTGAAGCGGCCAGAGCGAAAATTGCCGAAGGAAGAAGTGTGGTAGAACCTAAGCCAGAGCCAAAGTATAAAATTGAGCGAGGCGCCCCAGCAGCGAAAACTGAAGTGCTCTCCAGTTTCAGTCAACCTTATGTGAAAACCAAGCTGGTTCCGGTGATATCATCAATCAGCCTGCATCAAGAGAAGCCAGAACGATTGATGCAGATGATTAGGACTGTTGTTGATACAGAGGCACCAGTACACACCAGTGAAATAACACGACGTCTGTTGGAAGCTTTTGGCGTAACTCGCGCAGGTTCAAGAATCGCGGCTGCTGTTGAAGGTGCGATTAACCTTGGTACAAGACAAAACTTTTTTAGAATTAAAGGAGATTTCGTGTATTCCTTTGAGAGTTTGCCTATCCCTATCCGTAATCGCGCCCATATGGAGTCAGCAGAACGGAAACTTGAATGGGTAGCACCTGAAGAAATAGATCAGGCCTTATTGAAAACAGTAACTCTCGGCTTTTCAATAAGTCATGAGGATGCCATTTCTGGCGCATTAGATCTCCTGGGCTTCGGGCGTGCAACAGCGAAGATTTCGCAAGCCCTTGAAGAAAGGATCGGTAGCCTTGTCACAAAGAGGCGTTTACAAGTAGTTAATGGTATCGTCACTACTACAAGTGTTTACCCTTAAAGTTTAATGCAGTGCGATTATAATACCGCTTTCATTATACTGTATTACGCACATAGAGTATGGGTATGCCAGCACCCGGAATAGTACTGAGGGGACTGGCTACTCAGCGGGTGGCCATTCCGCTATCATATGTCTTTCTACGGCGTTTTAGCCCCTGCATTTCACCCCAACAACATATACCACAGATATGTTCCTGAGCGTCTTCCACCAAAACTTATAGAGTACGCTCGGCAAGCCATCTTCTGGAAATGACAATATCAGCACCAACACCAAATGATCGCTTTACTATTTTTGGTATCCTTTTTTAGTTATTAATGATGTCCTGTTTCTGTCTGTTCACTTCCATCTGGAGTCATTGTTCGGGGAAAGAAAGATCGAATACTCCAGTTTATCCTAGTACCGTTTACTGGTGGAGCACAGAGAGATGAAAACCTTAGATCTGGGTCGACAACTGTCGCAGCAACCTGGACAGACCACGAACCTGCGAGCTAACTGCCCCAACGTCTGCCATATTCATAAGGAGTTCAGGAGGAAATCGTTTTCTTAACAAACCATATCCGCCCGACAATTTCTGAAGCTGCGCAAAAAAATTTGCATGATTTATTTAAATTTATCGCCATTCAAAAAAAGAAATGTCGGATTGTATTTTTCCATTAGTTCATTAGTTTTCCTTGCAGAAGAATACGTCTTTAATTTCCTCGAAAAAATAACCGCCAAAATAAAAGAAATCGAATTCTCGATAATGATATAGGCAATCCTAGACGTTATAATAAAAATGATGAACAAAGATAAACTTGTCATTACACTATCAATATTTTCAGGTGGATAAGTCAATTCACAAAATAACCTTAATATTGCAATGATATAGTAAATCAAAAACAACAAAAAAGCAGTATGGGCAAATAAATGGAGTGTTATTTTTTTGAGTGAATATATTGGTATCGTGTGCCTATCATAATCAAAAATTTGTGGGCAATCAAGAAAGGATAAAAACCCTGTATTATTAATACGAATGTTATTATCGTGAATATAACAAAATAAAACTTGCAATATCGGTACAGGGTAAAGTAGCCCATATTGCTTGAGCTTTAATTCCTTCATCAAAACCTCATATTTATCATCAGTTCCTCTATATTCCTTTATTAATTTCAAAGCATTAATTTTATCGTCCACCGATAGTTTTAAAAAACCAGACGAGAGATTATTTTTAAAAATCCAGAAAAATGGAAAAAAAAGTCTTCTTATTGACCTTACTGACCACAAACAAATCGTTACTATTAGTGGACCTGTAATGCCTTTGAAATGTTCATCCAGTAGCCATGAGTTTTTAATAAAATCTAAAATATTCATGTTCTCAATTATACACCGTTCCTTAAATCATTAATTTTATCATAACATTTTACTCAAACCAATTTCATTTTGACAAATCTTTTTTAGGGTTATTAATATTCCGTATAAAATACAATCGCGATACAAATTACAGATATATTGTCTTTTTGAATATCCAGGCAAGTCAGAACCATCCCTTTTATATGTATGAGGCGAAGAATGACATGATACTACAAAAAAGACAATATTATTATCGTAACCACTTTAATAAACTCCACTTATATTAGCCCTATAAATAAAACAATCCTTTTTCATCAATGCTTTTATCATATCGATTTGTTAATCTATAGCCATCAGCACACCCTCCTTAAATATAGATTATCTGAGGCCATTTTTCTGATAACACCCAGACTACGCCAACTAATAATATCATAAGGCGATTATCTTATACTGTTTATTTGGTAAAGGAATGAGATATATGTAGAATTCATTTGTGATGTGAGTAGATGCATTGCTATCTTGCCTGGTTGAGATAGGTAGATGAACAGCAAAGAAATAAAGATACATCTGAAGCAGATTTTGATCCAATTTAATACCTCATCGGAGTGGTTTCACATTTAAGTGATTTTCTCTCTTTATTAGACTCTCGAGCCTATCGCTAAGTAGCGGAGACTTCGTTCATTACTCATCATTTACTCACAACAATACGCTAAATCAGGTTACATAAGTTATAAACACTTTAGTATGGATTCCAAATCCCAACAAGATCCTGCCATATATATTTTTCCAGGTACTAAATACCCTGCCTCCCCCATCAATCCTCCTCCATTCGCTGATACTCTTCGCTGAGGTAATCCACCAGCGCTCTAACGGAGGGCAGCAGCCCGCGCCGGGAGGCAAATACCGCATGGATCACTTCCCGCCGCGGCTGCCACTCATCCAGTACCACCTCTAACTCCCCTGACGCCAGCTGATCGCGCACCATCAATAAAGGAAGCTGCACCACCCCCACGCCGGCTATCGCCGCCTCGCGCAGCGCCAGCATATCGGTGGTCACCATTCGCGGCGTGAAATACACCTCCGCCCTTGCCCCTTCAGGCCCGGTAAGCTGCCATTTATGCTGATGCTTGTTCGCCCCCAGGCTGAGCCCTGGCCAGTCGCTCAGCTCAGACGGCGCCTGCGGGCGTCCGAGCCGGGAAATCAGCTGCGAACTGGCCACCAGCCGGTGCCCGCGGTCCGCCAGCACGCGCATCACCAGGTCGCTGTCCTCGATTGGCCGGGGACGGACGCGGATCGCCACATCAATGCCCTCACCGACCACATCCACCCGGCGGTTGGTCGCCTCAAGATGCAATGTTACCCCGGGATAGCGCGCCATAAATCGCGCCAGCATCGGTCCGATATGGACATGCAGCAAGGTGACCGGACAGGTGATCCTGACGCTGCCGCGCGGCTCGGCGCGCAGCGTGTCGACCGCCTGCTGCGCCGCCTCGGCCTCAATCAGCATCGCTTTGCAATGCTGGTAAAAGGTCTGCCCGACCTCGGTGACCGCGAACTGGCGAGTGGTTCGCTGAATCAAACGCACGCCCAACCGCTCCTCGAGTTGCGCAATACGGCGGCTGAGCTTGGATTTCGGCTGGTCAAGCGCTCGCCCCGCCGCGGCGAAACCGCCATGGTCCACGACCTGGACAAACCAGGCGAAGTCATTGAGATCCTGCATCCTTCCTCCATTGTTCCATTTTTGGAACAGTATAGGTCATTTTTGCTTACTACCGCACACGTCGTCCCGGATATAAGCTTATTCACATCAGATACCGATACACAGGAGAAAGCCATGAAACAGATTACAGGAGTCTACACCTCGCCTGCGCAGCATTGGGTAGGCGACGGCTTCCCGGTTCGTTCGATGTTTTCCTATCAGACGCACGGCCAGCAGTTGAGCCCCTTCTTACTGCTCGACTATGCCGGGCCGTACACCTTCCCGGCAGGCAGCGATAAACGCGGCGTCGGTGAGCATCCGCATCGCGGATTCGAAACCGTCACTATCGTCTACGCCGGTGAAGTAGAGCATCGTGACTCCACCGGACGCGGCGGGGTGATCGGCCCAGGCGACGTGCAATGGATGACGGCCGGCGCCGGGATCCTGCACGAAGAGTTCCACTCGGAGGCCTTCACCCGCAGCGGCGGCGAGCTGAAGATGATCCAGCTGTGGGTCAACCTGCCCGCCAAAGACAAAATGACGGCCCCCGGCTACCAGAGCATTACCGCCGGGACAATCCCCACCGCCGCGCTGGCGAATGGCGCCGGACAGGTTCGGGTTATTGCCGGCCAGTATGACGACGTCAGCGGCCCGGCCCATACCTTCTCACCGCTTAACGTGTGGGATCTGCAGCTGAATCAGGGGCACGACCTCACGCTGCGCCAGCCGGAAGGCTGGAGTACTGCGCTGGTGGTACTGGAAGGGGAAGTGATCATCAACGGTTCCGAACCCGCCCGCGAAGGCCAGCTCGCCGTCCTGAGCCAGGCAGGAGACGCACTGCACCTGGAGGCGACAACCCAGGCAAAAGTTCTGCTGATGGCCGGCGAACCGCTGCAGGAGCCGATTGTGGGCTATGGCCCCTTTGTCATGAATAACAAAACACAGATCGCAGAAGCCGTTCGCGATTTTAACAGCGGCCGCTTTGGCCAAATCTAACTCATTGAGGTGAATACTATGTCTACTCCCGCTAACTTTAACGGTGCTCGTCCGGTGATTGATGTCAACGATACCGCCATGCTGTTGATTGACCACCAGAGCGGCCTGTTCCAGACCGTCGGCGATATGCCGATGCCAGAGCTGCGCGCTCGCGCCGCCGCGCTGGCGAAGATGGCCTCGCTTGCCGGGATCCCGGTGATCACCACCGCTTCCGTGCCGCAGGGGCCGAACGGTCCGCTGATCCCGGAGATTCATGAGAACGCGCCGCATGCGAAATACATCGCCCGTAAAGGCGAGATCAACGCCTGGGATAACCCGGAATTCGTCGCCGCGGTGAAAGCGACCGGTCGCAAAACGCTGATTATCGCCGGGACCATCACCAGCGTCTGCATGGCCTTCCCGGCGATTGCCGCCGTCGCCGACGGTTATAAAGTGTTTGCCGTGATTGACGCTTCCGGCACCTACAGCAAAATGGCGCAGGAGATCACCCTGGCTCGCGTGGTACAGGCCGGCGTAGTGCCGATGGATACCGCCGCCGTCGCCTCTGAGCTGCAGCGTACCTGGAATCGCCCGGACGCCGCAGAATGGGCGGAGGTGTACACCAAAGTCTTCCCGGCCTACCAGCTGCTGATCGAAAGCTATAGCAAAGCGCAGGACGTCGTGAAGAATAACGAACAGCTTGATTCCCAGCGCTAAAACGCCTGCCCCGCTACGTCGCAGCGGGGCGTTGTTCATTGCGTGAGCGGTCGGTAAAGAAAGAAGAAATTATGCTTGACCGTTTAAACGCAACTCCCTATAGTAGCGCCCCGTTGCCCACCCAAGGTGAGCAGCAAGACAATATGGTGAGGTGTCCGAGTGGCTGAAGGAGCACGCCTGGAAAGTGTGTATACGGCAACGTATCGGGGGTTCGAATCCCCCCCTCACCGCCATATTCGAGATGAGAGCCTGTACGTAAGTACGGGCTCTTTTCTTTTATATTCTCCGCTGGGGGGGATGAGAACCCCCGACCGGGGTTCGACAACTGGCGCAGCCAGTTGGACAGACCGCGAGCCTGCGAGCGGGCTGCCCCGCAGGGGCGAGCGAAGCGAGTCAATCCCCCCTCACCGCCATATTCGAGATGAGAGCCTGTATGCAAGTACAGGCTCTTTTCTTTTATATTCTCCGCTGGGGGGGGATGAGAACCCCCGACCGGGGTTCGACAACTGGCGCAGCCAGTTGGACAGACCGCGAGCCTGCGAGCGGGCTGCCCCGCAGGGGCGAGCGAAGCGAGTCAATCCCCCCTCACCGCCATATTCGAGATGAGAGCCTGTACGCAAGTACGGGCTCTTTTCTTTTATATTCTCCGCCGGGGGGGATGAGAACCCCCGACCGGAGTTCGACAACTGGCGCAATCACCTGGACAGAACGAAAAAGACAAACCTAATGATACTTTCTCACTTCGTGTTACAGGGGCTTGTTAAGCAAAAATAAAACCAGATTCGCCATATCCTCTGCATAGGTATCATAGTCATCTTGCGCGAGTGATGCATTGTTAATATGATATTTCCCTGAAACATAAAAAGAAGGCGTACCACTTACTTTCATTTTTTCGACCAGATTGTCCTGTCTGGCAATTAAAGCTTTTACCATAAAATTACTTTGCATTTCGGCATATTTCTCGGACGTAATGCCAAGTTGATTAAATACCTTAACAATATCAGCTGTCGTTTTAATATCACGCTTAACCTGTAAGCCTTCAAACAATAACTTTTCCACCTTGCCATCTACCCCAGCATATTGTGCTACGGCCCATGCTTCTGTTAATGCTGGTCCTAAAGGTCCCATCTGGCTGACATGGTATTTTTCCAGTTTCATATCGGCGGGCAGGCGCTTTCTGATAGCTGTATCAACATTGATGCGCTCTGCAAACGCATAACAAGGTCCGCAGTAGAAGGAAAAAAACTCAACCAGTTGCGGCGGTTGCTTAACAGTAGAATTAATGACAGTGAAGTTTTTCCCTGCCTGATAATCTTTACTATAAGCAGCAGATGACAACCCCACCATCAAAATAGTAATTAATAACTTGATAACTTTCCCATGTACGACCATAGTGCTTCCCTTACAAGTATCCATACAATTAAATGAGTAAAACGGCGTAAGACGAAAGAAATTATTAGAAAGGCGCTTATGTATAGCAAAGCAGATATTCTTGTATTACAGAGAAGAAATTCTATCACCTACAGCGATGGATCCCTCAAAACAGAAATTTTATCCGCACTTCAAACTGTCGCAAAGATCAAAACAACAAAGCCCGGGCTAGCCCGGGCCTTGCTCACAGTATGACGCTCAATAATAGGCTTTCAGCGTCCGCTGGCAGAGGGCCGAGCGCACGCAGTCATCGGTGGTGAAACGCACGATGCCGATCATCTCGTCTTCCTCAAAACGCGCCAGCGCATCACTTAGGCCAGATCTCACACCAGAGGGCAAGTCGCACTGGGTGATATCGCCATTGACGATGACCGTCACGTTCTCCCCGAGGCGGGTTAAAAACATCTTCATTTGCGCTGCGGTCACGTTCTGGGCCTCGTCCAGAATCACCACCGCATTTTCAAAGGTACGTCCGCGCATATAGGCGAACGGCGCGATTTCCACCTTGCCGATTTCCGGACGCAGGCAGTACTGCATAAAGGAAGCCCCCAACCTTTTCACCAGCACGTCGTAAACCGGTCGGAAATAGGGCGCGAACTTCTCGGCGATATCTCCCGGTAAGAAGCCGAGATCTTCGTCGGCCTGCAGAACGGGACGGGTAACAATAATTCTGTCCACATCCTTATGGATCAGCGCTTCCGCTGCCTTCGCCGCACTAATCCAAGTCTTGCCGCATCCGGCTTCGCCGGTGGCGAAAATCAGCTGTTTATTGTCGATGGCATTCAGATAATGCGCCTGAGCCTCATTGCGCGCCTCAATTGGAGAAGTATCACGGCTGTCCCGCGCCATGCCAATTGCTTCTACGCCACTCATTTGCACAAGCGATGTGACCGATTCTTCTTCACGCTGCTTATGACTGCGTGAATCCCGTCTCAGCACACGTTTTGCTTCACGACGAGCTTTGATCACTGCTTTTTGTCTTCCCATGGATAGCACCTTGCGTTGTAGGTTTACATCACACGCGTCAACATCGACGCGACTATGCGCACGAACGATTGAGGTTTGGCTTCCTTGTAAGCCATTGCTTGCCGGTAGAACTGACAACGAGTCGCGGCTACGCGCACCGCGTACCCTGCCAAGGTGATAATAATTCGAAGCGGAGGGAGAAAGAGTGAGAAAATCGCTGCCGGAAGCGGGGCTTCCGTGCTGAAGAGTACGGTCTGTGGTTTTACGTTGTCCGGTACGGGACCTTACCATTCGCGATCTCCATAGTGAAACGTCACACTGCCGGGAACTACCGCGTATGTAATAAGTACATCAAAAAAGATTCTTAATGCAACTTATTTTTCACAATGACGCAACAAATAGTTCTTAAGCAAGTGTAGGAGACTATCGGTCATTTGTATTACAGAAATATAACACATGGCAGGAAATATAAGAAAAATGAGAAAAACAGCAGAAAACGCCCTGCCCTTGCGGACAGGGTCGGTATCAGGCCTGCAGCAGCGTCTGTCCCAGGTAGTGCTTGTCATCCACTACGCCGGGTAAAACAAAGAAGTAGCCCCCGCCAATGGGTTTGACGTACTCCTCCAGCGCCTCGCCGTTAAGCCGTTTCTGCACCGTCAGAAAACCCTTTTCCAGATCGTGCTGATAGCAAACGAACAACAGCCCCATATCCAGTTGCCCGGCGTTAGTGACGCCCAGCGAATAGCTGTAGCCGCGGCGCATCATCAGGCTGGACTGGGTTTCCGGCGTGCGAGGATTGGCCAGACGAATATGGCTATCCAGCGCGATCGTCTCGCCGCCAGGATCGTTGCTGTAATCCGGGGTATCGTGCTCGTTTTTCATCCCCAGCGGCGCTCCGGTGTGTTTGTCGCGGCCAAAGATCGTCTGCTGCTCTTTCAGCGGCGTCCGGTCCCAGAACTCGACGTGAAACTGGATGATGCGCGCCGCCTGATAGCTGCCGCCCACGGCCCAGGCCGGCTCGTCCTGATCCGCCGTTACCCACACGACCTGATCCATCAGCGCGCTGTCATGGCTCGCAGGATTAGCGGTGCCGTCTTTGAAACCCAGCAGGTTGATGGGGGTCTCTTTGCCTTTGCTGCGCGCCGCGCTATCGGAGATAAACCCTTCCCGCTTCCAGCGCACGCTGAGCAAATCCGGCGTATGTTTGATGACATCGCGCAGGGCGTGGATCACCGTATCCTGAGTATTGGCGCAGATCTGCAGCAGCAGGTCGCCATGGCACAGGGCGGCATCCAGCGAATCATTGGGGAAGCGAGTCATCGGCTGCAGTTTTCTCGGCACTTTATCCGCGAGACCAAAGCGCTCATCAAACAGCGAATGGCCGACCGAGACGGTGATGGTCAGGTTATCCGGGGCAATCCACGGCCCTAAGATGCCGGAATCCATCGGCGGCAGCCGGGGATTAGGCGTATCGGGCGCCGGGCCGCCGTGGGTTAAAAAAGCGATACGCTGGGTCAGAAGCCGGAACAGACGCTCGAGGTCGGCTTTATCTGACGCCAGCACGTCGAACGCCACCAGCATCATCGAGGCCTGCTGCGGCGTCAGAATGCCCGCCTGATGCCGGCCGTAGAATGGCTGTTTTTCCTGACGCGCGTCGGGTGCGAGCGTCCCGGGGGAGCTTTCCGCTTTTGCCGCATGCGCCACCGGGCAGCCACCGGTGATGGCCAGCGCGCCGCCAAGCGCGCCGATCCCTTTCAGTAAGCGACGACGTGACGGCTCGTTCACGTCGTGTGGTTTCTGTTGTGCCATCGACTTAGTCCAGACCCAGGATCCCGCGCAGCTGAGCCAGATCTTCCGCCAGGGTGGTGATCGGCCCTTTCAGCGCATTACGGTCAGCGGTGGTCAGCTTATCGTAAGTTTCGAAACCGTCTTTGGTGCGGTATTTGCTGAGGATACTGTCCACTTTCTTAAAGTTGTCGTCCACTTTCGCCAGCAGCGCGCTGTTCTCTTTTTGCAGCTGCGGGCGCAGCAGGTCGACAATTTTCTGCGCGCCGTCAATATTGGCCTGGAAGTCCCACAGGTCGGTATGGCTGTAGCGATCTTCTTCACCGCTGATCTTGCTGGCCGCGACTTCTTCAATTAATCCTGCCGCACCGCCCACGACTTTTGACGGCGGGAACGCCAGCTCGCTGATGCGTTTTTGCAGCTCCAGCACATCGCTGTTCAGCTGATCGGCATATTTTTCCATGCCCTTGACGCTGTTATCGCCAAACAGCGCCTTTTCCAGACGGTGGAAACCGGTGAATTTCGGATCTTCCGCTTTTTTCTCGAAGTCGTCTTCGCGGGCGTCGATGCTGCCGTCAAGGTCAGAGAACAGCTCGGCGATCGGCTCGATGCGCTCGTAATGCTGGCGCGTCGGGGCGTACAGCGCTTTCGCTTTCTCGATATCGCCCGCTTTCACCGCGTCGGTAAAGGCTTTGGTGCCGCTGACCAGCTGCGCGGTTTCCGCCGTGACATAGGCTTTGTAAGCGGTGATCGCTTCGCCGAGGCTCAGCACCGCATCGGCTTTCGCCGCGTCTTTGGTGGCGGCGCCGGTGACGATCAGTTTGCCTTTCGGGTTGGTGAGCAGGCCGCAGGTCATGTCATATTCGCCCGGCTGCAGGTTCGCGGTGAGCTTCTGGGTAAAGCCCGGCGCGATGTTCTCACGCTCTTCCACCACCATGACCCCTTTCAGAATCTCCCACTCCAGCGCTTTCTGGCTGTGGTTCTGAATAATAAACTGGGTTTTACCCGCGTTAACGGTCACCTGCATCGGCTCGCACTGTTTATCGTTGACGGTGACTTTGACCTGCGGGATATCCGCAGCCTGAGCACCGAATGCAGAGCAGAGCAGCGCGGCCACGGTCACCCGCAGCGCATTACGGCGAAAATGAATCATCATGATCATCCCTTTCGGTAAGTAGAGTGTCGCTTATAAGCTCGCAGCGCCCGGTCAGGCAGCCCGCGAGGCAGTCGTATTATTTCGCGGCGGCAGCGCAAACAGCACCAGCGCCGGGATCAGATAAAGCAGATAAACAGCCACTTCGCTGACGCTTGGCGTCTCCTGGTAGCCGAAGATCCCTTCCAGCAGCGTGCCGAACAGCGTATGCGTCGACAGCACAGCGCTCAGATCGAAGGCGGTCTCCTGGAACAGGTTCCACAGGCCCGCCTCGTGGAAGGCGCGGATCGCCCCCGCGGCCAGGCCAGCGGCCACCAGCAGGATAAACAGGCTGGTCCATTTGAAGAACACGCCGAGGTTGAGACGGATACCGCCCCAGTAGAGCAGGAAGCCCAGCACGATAGCCGTGGCCAGCCCCAGCAACGCCCCCAGCGGCGGCCAGATGCCGACATCCTGCTGGAATGCCGCCAGCAGAAAGAAGACCGACTCCAGCCCCTCACGGGCGACCGCGAAAAAGACCATCATCACCAGCGCCCAGCCATGGTGATTGCCGCGCTGTAGCGCCTTGTCCACGGCCTGTTCCAGCTGCTGCTTGACGTTGCGTGAGACATTGCGCATCCAGAAGACCATCCACGTCAGGATCACCACCGCGATGACCGCGACGATCCCTTCGAACAGCTCCTGTTCACGCTGAGGAAATTCACCAGTGGTTTCGTTGATAAAAATGCCTAAGCCAAGACACAGCGCCGCCGCGAGGATCACGCCAATCCACATCACGCCAATCCAGTTGCCGCGCTGGGTGCGTTTCAGATAGCTGGCGATCAGGCTGACAATCAGCGCCGCCTCCAGGCCTTCGCGTAACATAATGAGAAATGGGACAAACATGCCAATACCCTTAAATGTAAAGCACCGTCAACGAATGCAAAAACAGGTAATATTTATGATAGTGATTATCATTACAATACTCAGAAACACAAGCAAAATGTGCAGAGAATGATGATCAGTTGTAAATAAATCGCTGGCAAATAATGACTTATGAAAATATTCGCCTGTTATGAGGGAAAAGAATAAGCAAAGGATTTTTTACGTCAGATATTTACCCGTCGCAGCGGCTATGGCTAAATGGCGGCCTTATTGACCTGCGAAAAGAACAACATGACTGCATTTTTTCATTTCCTGCTGGCGCTGGCGGTGATCCTCGCCCTGGCCTGGCTTGTCAGCTATGACAGACAAAAAATTCGGATTCGTTATATTCTCCAGTTGATTATTATCGAAATAGCGCTCGCTTTCTTTTTCCTGCACGCCGAAAGCGGCCTGTGGCTGGTGAAAAATATCTCCGGCTTTTTTGCTTCGCTATTAGGCTTTGCCGCCGAAGGGACCAATTTCGTCTTTGGCGGCATGAGCGAAAAAGGCTTAGCCTTTATTTTCCTTGGCGTCCTGTGTCCAATTGTGTTTATTTCCGCGCTGATTGGTATTCTCCAGCACTGGCGGATCCTGCCGATTTTTATTCGCGTCATTGGCACCCTGCTGTCGAAGGTCAACGGCATGGGTAAGCTGGAGTCCTTCAACGCCGTCAGCTCACTGATCCTCGGCCAGTCAGAAAACTTCATCGCCTACAAAGGCGTGCTGGGCGACCTCTCCTCGCGGCGTCTGTTCACCATGGCGGCGACGGCCATGTCGACCGTATCGCTGTCGATCGTCGGCGCCTATATGACCATGCTGGACGCCAAATATGTCGTCGCGGCGCTGATCCTGAATATGTTCAGCACCTTTATCGTGCTGTCGGTGATTAACCCGACGCGGCAGGGCAGCGAGCAGGAAATAAAGCTGGAGAAGCTGCATGAATCGCAGAGTTTCTTTGAAATGCTCGGGGAATATATTCTGGCCGGCTTTAAGGTGGCGATGATTATTCTGGCGATGCTGATCGGCTTTATCGCGCTGATCAGCGCCATTAACGCGCTGTTCGCTACCCTGTTTGGCCTCAGCTTCCAGCAGATCCTCGGCTACGTCTTCTATCCGCTGGCCTGGCTTATCGGCATTCCGCTGAGCGATGCGCTGAACGCCGGCAGCATCATGGCCACCAAGCTGGTCGCGAACGAATTTGTGGCGATGATTGAGCTGCAAAAGATTGCCGCCAGCATGACGCCGCGCGGGCTCGGCATTCTCTCGGTCTTTCTGGTGTCGTTTGCCAACTTTGCCTCGATCGGCATTATCGCCGGAGCGATCAAAGGCCTGAATGAACCGCAGGGCAATATCGTCTCCCGCTTCGGCCTGCGGCTGGTGTATAGCGCCACGCTGGTGAGTCTGCTTTCGGCCAGCTTCGCCGGGCTGGTGCTGTAAGACAAACGGCGGGGCTGCCCCCGCCGTTAACTCAGAACTGTACGCAGACCGGCTGGTCGACACGCATCACCGACTCCTGCGCGAACCGTGATTTATAGCCCTGGCGCAGCGCCTCAATACCGGCCTCGCTCTGCGCGTCGTTGCCATGGATCACCATCAGCGCCTTACTCTGCTCCCGCACCACCTGTCCATTCTGGCCCAGCCACTGGCCGCGAGCGTCAAACACCGTCAGCCCGTCGCGAAAACGCGGCGTGACGTCGCGGTCGACAAACTGTTGCCACTCATCAGGGGTGATGTCTTTCCCCGCCGGGCGGCTCAGGCCGAAGTAAAGCGTGGTTTGCACCATGGACTGATCCGCCGGGCAGGCGCCGGGCTTCGGCGCGCTGGTCGACGAACTTCCACCCGCCGCGCAGCCACTGAGTAACCCTGCCAGCACCAGCGCCATTGCACCCTGTCTGAACGTCATCTTTGCTATCCTCATTGTTATTAGTCAGGAAATATCAGCGGATTTTCAAATAATTAGCAAGGGTTATAATATTCCAGCCCGGCAACAGGCAAAAAAAAGCCCGCCAGCGGCGGGCTCGTGAACATCAGTTGATCTTACTCAGCCGTGGCGCGTACCGGCGGCGGCGTATGGTAGTGGGCATCCGCTTCGGCGAAGCGCTGCTGCATGCTGGCCGACGGCGCTTTATCCAGCAGGCTAAAGACCACGATCCCGATGCTGCCGAAGACAAAGCCCGGAATAATTTCATACAGGCCCAGCCAGCCAAACTGCTTCCAGACGATCACGGTCAGGGCGCCAATCACCATCCCGGCCAGCGCGCCGTTACGGGTCATGCGCGACCACATCACCGAGAACAGCACCACCGGACCAAAGGCGGCGCCGAAGCCGGCCCAGGCATAGCTCACCAGACCCAGCACGCGGTTTTCCGGATTGGCCGCCAGGGCAATCGCCACCAGGGCAACCACCAGCACCATCATCCGGCCCACCCACACCAGCTCTTTCTGACCGGCGTTTTTACGCAGGAAGGCTTTATACAGGTCTTCGGTAATCGCGCTGGAGCAGACCAGCAGCTGACAGCTCAGGGTGGACATCACCGCCGCCAGAATCGCCGACAGCAGGATCCCGGCAATCCATGGGTTAAACAGGATTTGCGCCAGTTCGATAAACACGCGCTCGGCATTCTGGTTAACCGCGCCCGCCAGGCTCGGGTTGCTATTGAAGTAGGCGATACCAAAGAAGCCGACGGCCACTGCCCCGGCGAGGCAGAGGATCATCCAGGTCATACTAATGCGACGCGCGTGGACGATGCTGTGGTGCGAATCCGCCGCCATAAAGCGCGCCAGAATATGCGGCTGACCGAAATAACCCAGCCCCCATCCCATCAGCGAAATAATCGCCACGAAATTCAGCCCTTTCAGCATGTCGATATTTTCGATGCTCTTTTGCTTAATGACTTCCAGCGAATCGCCAAAGCCGCCGACGGAAATAATCACGATCACCGGGGTGAGGATCAGCGCGAAAATCATCAGGCTGGCCTGCACGGTATCCGTCCAGCTGACGGCGAGGAAGCCGCCGACAAAGGTATAGATAATCGTTGCCGCCGCGCCGGCCCACAGCGCGGTTTCATAACTCATGCCGAAGGTGCTTTCAAACAGACGCGCCCCCGCCACAATTCCCGAGGCGCAATAGATGGTAAAGAACAGCAGAATAACCAGCGCTGAAATAATTCTCAGCACCCGGCTTTTATCTTCAAAACGGCCGGTAAAATAATCGGGCAGCGTCAGGGCGTTATTATTCACCTCGGTATGCACGCGCAGGCGCCCGGCTACCAGCTTCCAGTTAACCCACGCCCCCAGCGTTAAGCCGATGGCGATCCAGCTTTCGGAAATCCCGGAGAGGAAAATGGCGCCCGGCAGGCCCATCAGCAGCCAGCCGCTCATGTCCGAGGCGCCGGCGGAAAGTGCGGTCACAAATGGCCCCAGACTGCGTCCCCCGAGAATATAATCATCAAAGTTTTTGGTCGAACGCCAGGCAATAAACCCTATCAATACCATACCAAGAATATAAATAATAAATGTCACCAGCATCGGTGTGCTAATAGCCATGCAAAGTCTCCAGAATTTTTATCGACAGCGTCCAACTTCGTCGTTTTTTTCCACTACCGGAACGGGGTAATGGCGCATTGTTTAATTGGGCGACCGTATCCTGACGGAAGCTTCGGTTTTTCACAAACGATTTAACACAGCATTTACACGAAAAACCGACGGCGCAAAACGTCAATTTGCGAGAGGTTGCACTCTCTCACGTTTTTAAAGGTTGCACCAAACAAAAGTGTTAACTCACGCATACAAATACCCTATGAGCCCGGGGTTAAAATTCTGCTATTTTAGGCACTATTTTTAACAAATCCGCCATTTCACGGCTTTCGTCACATGCCTCAATTAACAAGGTTGCACAAAGTTGCAACATAGTGGATATTTCCAAGCAACCGCATAAGCCTAACGATAAATGACAGGAGTTTTGAGCATGGGCACCACCACCATGGGTGTTAAGCTTGACGACGCAACCCGCGAGCGCATTAAGTCCGCCGCGAGCCGCATTGACCGCACGCCGCACTGGCTGATTAAGCAGGCCATCTTCAACTATCTGGAAAAGCTGGAGAACGACGAAACGCTGCCCGAACTGCCGGCGCTGCTCTCCGGGGCCGCCAATGAAAGCGATGAAGCGGGTTCCCCGGCGGAAGAGCCGTATCAGCCGTTCCTCGAATTCGCCGAGCAGATCCTGCCGCAGTCGGTAAGCCGCGCGGCGATCACCGCCGCCTGGCGTCGCCCGGAAACCGACGCGGTGCCGATGCTGCTGGAGCAGGCCCGACTGCCGCAGCCGCTGGGCGAGCAGGCGCATAAGCTGGCGTATCAGCTGGCGGAAAAACTGCGCAACCAGAAGACCGCCAGCGGCCGCGCCGGCATGGTGCAGAGTCTGCTGCAGGAGTTCTCCCTCTCCTCACAGGAAGGGGTGGCGCTGATGTGCCTGGCGGAAGCCCTGCTGCGTATTCCGGATAAAGCCACCCGCGATGCGCTGATCCGCGACAAAATCAGCAACGGCAACTGGCAGTCGCACATCGGCCGCAGCCCGTCGCTGTTCGTCAATGCCGCCACCTGGGGGCTGCTGTTCACCGGCAAACTGGTCTCCACCCACAACGAAACCAGCCTCTCACGCTCGCTGAACCGCATCATCGGCAAGAGCGGCGAACCGCTGATCCGTAAGGGCGTGGATATGGCGATGCGCCTGATGGGCGAGCAGTTCGTCACCGGGGAAACCATCGCCGAAGCGCTGGCTAACGCCCGCAAGCTGGAAGATAAAGGTTTCCGCTACTCCTACGATATGCTCGGCGAAGCGGCCCTGACCGCCGCCGACGCCCAGGCCTATATGGTCTCTTATCAGCAGGCGATCCATGCCATCGGCAAAGCTTCCAACGGCCGCGGCATTTATGAAGGCCCGGGCATCTCCATTAAGCTCTCGGCTCTGCACCCGCGCTACAGCCGCGCCCAGTATGACCGGGTGATGGAAGAGCTCTATCCGCGTCTGAAATCGCTGACCCTGCTGGCGCGCCAGTATGACATCGGCATTAACATCGATGCTGAAGAGGCCGACCGTCTCGAGATCTCCCTCGACCTGCTGGAAAAACTGTGCTTCGAGCCGGAGCTGGCGGGCTGGAACGGCATCGGTTTTGTTATTCAGGCCTACCAGAAGCGCTGCCCGTTCGTCATCGACGCGCTGATCGATCTCGCCACCCGCAGCCGTCGTCGCCTGATGATCCGTCTGGTGAAAGGCGCTTACTGGGACAGCGAAATCAAACGCGCGCAGATGGAAGGTCTCGAAGGCTATCCGGTCTACACCCGCAAGGTTTACACCGACGTCTCCTATCTCGCCTGCGCGAAAAAGCTGCTGGCGGTGCCGAACCTGATTTATCCGCAGTTCGCCACTCACAACGCCCATACTCTGGCGGCTATCTACCAGCTGGCGGG
This sequence comes from Klebsiella sp. GG_Kp146, assembly GCF_040061975.1. Classification (NCBI taxonomy): domain Bacteria; kingdom Pseudomonadati; phylum Pseudomonadota; class Gammaproteobacteria; order Enterobacterales; family Enterobacteriaceae; genus Klebsiella; species Klebsiella sp. GG_Kp146. Next base: position 144,741 of record NZ_JBEAHA010000010.1, on the reverse strand, counting down.
CCAGAACTACTACCCTGGCCAGTATGAGTTCCAGTGCCTGCACGGCATGGGCGAACCGCTGTACGAGCAGGTGGTGGGCAAAGTCGCCGACGGCAAACTGAACCGGCCGTGCCGGATCTACGCCCCGGTGGGCACCCACGAGACGCTGCTGGCGTATCTGGTGCGTCGTCTGCTGGAGAATGGCGCCAATACCTCCTTCGTCAACCGTATCGCGGACAATACCCTGCCGCTGGACGAGCTGGTGGCCGACCCGGTCAGCGCGGTGGAAAAACTGGCGCAGCAGGAAGGCCAGGCCGGTCTGCCGCACCCGAAAATTCCGCTGCCGCGCGATCTCTACGGCAGCGGCCGGAGCAACTCCGCCGGTCTGGATCTGGCTAACGAGCATCGTCTGGCCTCCCTCTCCTCTTCCCTGCTCAACAGCGCCCTGCATAAATGGCAGGCATTGCCGATGCTGGAGCAGCCGGTGGCCGAAGGCGAGATGCAGCCGGTGGTCAACCCGGCGGAGCCGAAGGATATCGTCGGTTACGTCCGCGAAGCCAGCGATGACGAAGTGCAGCAGGCGCTGACCAGCGCTATCAACAACGCGCCCATCTGGTTCGCCACCCCGCCGCAGGAGCGCGCCGCCATTCTTGAGCGCGCCGCGGTGCTGATGGAAAGCCAGATGCCGACCCTGATGGGGATCCTGGTGCGCGAAGCGGGTAAAACCTTCAGCAACGCCATCGCCGAAGTGCGCGAAGCCGTTGACTTCCTCCACTACTACGCCGGTCAGGTGCGCGACGATTTCGATAATGAAACCCACCGTCCGCTGGGTCCGGTGGTCTGTATCAGCCCGTGGAACTTCCCGCTGGCGATCTTCACCGGGCAGATTGCCGCCGCGCTGGCGGCCGGCAACAGCGTGCTGGCGAAACCGGCGGAGCAGACGCCGCTTATCGCCGCTCAGGGCGTGGCGATCCTGCTGGAAGCCGGCGTGCCGCCAGGGGTGATCCAGCTGCTGCCGGGCCGCGGGGAAACCGTCGGCGCCGCGCTGACATCCGATGAGCGCGTGCGCGGCGTGATGTTCACCGGCTCCACCGAAGTGGCCACCCTGCTGCAACGCAATATCGCCAGCCGCCTCGACGCTCAGGGACGCCCAACGCCGCTGATCGCCGAAACCGGCGGGATGAACGCGATGATCGTCGACTCGTCGGCGCTTACCGAGCAGGTGGTGATCGACGTCCTGGCTTCCGCGTTCGACAGCGCCGGTCAGCGCTGCTCCGCCCTGCGCGTCCTCTGCCTGCAGGAAGAGGTAGCCGACCACACCTTAACCATGCTGCGCGGCGCGATGAGCGAGTGCCGGATGGGCAATCCCGGCCGCCTGACCACCGATATCGGCCCGGTTATCGATGCGGAAGCGAAAGAGAATATCGAACGCCATATTCAGACGATGCGCGCCAAAGGCCGCACCGTCTATCAGGCGGTGCGCGAGAATAGCGAAGACGCCCGCGAATGGAACCACGGGACCTTTGTGCCGCCGACGCTTATCGAACTCGACAGCTTCGACGAGCTGAAAAAAGAGGTCTTCGGCCCGGTGCTGCACGTGGTGCGCTATAACCGTAACGAGCTGGACAAACTGGTGGAGCAGATTAACGCTTCCGGCTACGGCCTGACCCTCGGCGTACATACCCGTATCGACGAGACCATCGCCCAGGTCACCGGCAGCGCGAAGGTGGGCAACCTGTACGTCAACCGCAATATGGTTGGCGCGGTGGTCGGCGTGCAGCCGTTCGGCGGCGAAGGGTTGTCCGGTACCGGTCCAAAAGCCGGCGGTCCGCTGTACCTTTACCGCCTGCTCTCCAGCCGTCCGCAGGGCGCGGTTGGCGTGACCTTCGCCCGCCAGGATGCAGAGCGTCCGCTGGACGCCCAGCTGAAAACGCTGCTGGAAAAACCGCTGCAGGCGCTGCAGCAGTGGGCGGCGGGCCGTCCTGAGCTGCAGGCTCTGTGCCAGCAGTACAGCGAGCAGGCGCAAAGCGGCACCCAACGCCTGCTTCCGGGGCCCACCGGCGAGCGCAACACCCTGACGCTGATGCCTCGCGAGCGCGTGCTGTGCGTGGCGGATAATGAGCAGGATGCGCTGATCCAGCTGGCGGCCGTGCTGGCGGTCGGTTGTGAAGTGCTGTGGCCGGACAGCGCCCTGCAGCGCGATCTGGCGAAGAAACTCCCGCGGGACGTCAGCGAGCGGATCCGTTTCGCCAAAGCGGATCAGTTGCCTGGCCAGGCCTTCGACGCGGTTATCTATCACGGCGACTCCGACCAGCTGCGCGAGCTGTGCGAGCAGGTGGCGGCGCGCGACGGGGCGATTGTCTCCGTGCAGGGCTTCGCCCGCGGCGAAACCAATCTGCTGCTGGAGCGGTTGTACATCGAGCGTTCGCTGAGCGTCAACACCGCGGCGGCAGGCGGTAACGCCAGCCTGATGACCATCGGCTAAGACGGGCTCCCCGGTGGCGCTGTGCGCCGCCATCCGGGAAATCGGCGATGCGATCAGCTAATGACAGCCGACGTCAGCTGTGCTTAATTAAGGCTCCCGGACGGGAGCCTTTTTTATGGGAGCAGAACAATGAAACGCATGTTATTTGCCGCGGCGGTCTTGCTGGCCAGCGGCGCGGCGCTGGCGGACGAGTGCAGCAACGCCAACACCCAGACCGAAATGAATCAGTGCGCGGCCGCGCAGTATCAGGCAGCCGACAAAAAACTGAACGACACCTGGCAGCAGGCTCTGCAGCGTGCGGTGGGTAAACAGCAGACATTACTGAAGCAGGCCCAGCAGGCATGGATCGCCCTGCGCGACGCCGACTGCGCTTTCCTCGCGTCCGGAGCCGAAGGCGGCAGCATGCAGCCGATGCTGGTGAGCCAGTGCATGACCGATAAGAGCGTGGAGCGGGAATCTTTCCTCGCCTCGCTGCTGCAGTGCGAGGACGGCGATCAAAGCTGCCCGCTGCCGCCGGCCAATTAACGGACGCGAATGCCTTCGATAATCATCCGCTGGACATTATCGACCGTTTGCTCAAAAAAGGCCGCGTCCTGCAGCGTGGCGCCGGTGACCGCCTCCACCTGGGTGGCGAAGTCGGCGTAATGCTGGGTAGTGGCCCAGATCATAAAGATTAAATGCTGCGGATCGACCGGCGCCAGCTTGCCGCGGTCGATCCAGCCGGAAACAATCGCCGATTTCTCATCGACCAGCGCTTTCAGATCCCCGGTCAGTTCGCCCATCAGCAGCGGCGCGCCCTGCAACATCTCAAGGCAGAAGAGCTTCGAGGCCTGGGGGTGATCGCGGGACACCTCCAGCTTCAGGCGAATATACTCGCGGATCGCCACCAGCGGGCTGATATCCTCGCGAAAGGCCTTCAGCGGCGCCAGCCAGATGGCGAGGATCTGCTGCAGAACGGCCACGTACAGCGCCTCTTTCGAAGGGTAGTAATAGAGCAGATTGGTTTTCGACACCCCGGCGCGCTCAGCCACCTGGTCCAGCCGCGTACCGTGAATACCAAATTGCGAAAATGCCTCCAGCGCGGCGGCCAGAATGGCCTCCTTTTTGGCGCTGACCGCTTGTGAACGTTTGCCGTTTTTCTTCACCGCGCCCTGTGCCATACATCCTCTCCTTCAGTTGACGCCACCAGCATAGCAAAAGCCCTTCGCCGACACGACCCCATGCACCCTGATTGCGCATGACTGCCGTTTTTTCGTGCACTGATTTTGACCATCCAGTCCACTTTTTTATCGTCCTTTTTAGCAACCCAATAGCAACACATTAATAACATTAGCATTTATAAAACTGGCATTGCGTTTGCTTTACCTCTTCTGCGAGGTGGTCCAGGGAGAGGCAGGATGCCGCGCCACCGCAACCCATCTTCCATGACTGTAGAGAGGTAGGTATGAAAATTGGTGTTTTCGTTCCCATTGGCAACAACGGCTGGCTGATCTCCACCCATGCCCCGCAGTATATGCCGACCTTCGAACTGAATAAGGCTATCGTACAGAAAGCCGAGCACTACCATTTCGACTTCGCGCTCTCCATGATCAAGCTGCGCGGCTTCGGCGGGAAAACCGAATTCTGGGATCACAACCTGGAGTCCTTCACCCTGATGGCCGGCCTGGCCGCGGTGACCTCGAAGATCCAGATCTACGCCACCGCCGCCACCCTCACGCTGCCGCCGGCGATCGTCGCCCGGATGGCCTCCACCATCGACTCCATCTCCGGCGGCCGGTTTGGCGTCAATCTGGTGACCGGCTGGCAAAAACCGGAATATGACCAGATGGGCATGTGGCCGGGGGATGACTATTTCGCCAGCCGCTATGACTATCTCACCGAATACGTTCAGGTGCTCCGCGACCTGTGGGGCACCGGGCGCAGCGATTTCAAAGGCGACTACTTCACCATGAACGACTGCCGGGTCAGCCCTCGCCCTTCGCAGCCGATGAAGGTGATCTGCGCCGGGCAGAGTGACGCCGGCATGGCCTTCTCCGCCCAGCACGCCGACTATAACTTCTGCTTTGGCAAAGGGGTCAACACGCCAACGGCCTTCGCGCCGACCGCGGCGCGTATGATGCAGGCGGCGGAAAAAACCGGCCGTGACGTAGGCTCCTATGTGCTGTTCATGGTGATCGCTGACGAAACCGACGAAGCGGCGCGCGCCAAATGGGAGCACTACAAAGCGGGCGCCGATGAAGAAGCGCTGGCGTGGCTCACCGAGCAGAGTCAGAAAGACACCCGCTCCGGCAGCGATACCAACGTGCGCCAGATGGCCGACCCCACCTCGGCGGTCAATATCAACATGGGCACCCTTGTCGGATCCTATGCCAGCGTCGCCCGTATGCTTGATGAAGTCGCGAGCGTGCCCGGCACCGACGGTGTGCTGCTGACCTTTGATGATTTTCTTGCCGGCATCGACGCCTTTGGCGAACGCATTCAGCCGCTGATGCGCTGCCGGGACCATATTGCTCCTGTTACCCGTGAGGTGGCCTGATGATTACCCTTCCCGCTCGCCCGGAATCCCTGACCTTCGCGCCGCAGCAGAGCGCGCTGATTGTTGTCGATATGCAGAACGCCTACGCCAGCCTCGGCGGTTATCTGGATCTCGCCGGATTTGACGTCTCCGCCACCCGGCCGGTTATCGACAATATAAATACCGCCGTCGCCGCCGCCCGCGCCGCGGGCATGCTGATTATCTGGTTCCAGAACGGCTGGGATGACCAGTATGTTGAAGCCGGCGGCCCGGGCTCGCCGAACTACCATAAGTCCAACGCGCTGAAAACGATGCGTCAGCGCCCGGAACTGCAGGGCAAGCTGCTGGCGAAAGGCGGCTGGGATTATCAGCTGGTGGACGAGCTGACGCCGCAGGAAGGCGACATCGTGTTGCCGAAACCGCGCTACAGCGGCTTCTTTAACACTCCGCTCGACAGCATTTTGCGCAGCCGCGGCATCCGTCATCTGGTGTTCACCGGGATCGCCACCAACGTCTGCGTCGAATCGACGCTGCGCGATGGTTTCTTCCTCGAATACTTCGGCGTGGTGCTGGAGGATGCTACCCATCAGGCCGGACCGGCCTTCGCCCAGCAGGCGGCGCTGTTCAATATAGAAACCTTTTTCGGCTGGGTCAGCGATGTCGAGAGCTTCTGCCGCGCGCTGTCCCCTGCCACCCCGCTGTCTTTAGCCCAGGAGAAACGTTATGCCTAAACAGGTGATTATTCCGCCAGGCACCACCACGCCGATTGCCCCCTTTGTTCCGGGGACGCTCGCCGATGGCGTGATCTACGTCTCCGGCACTCTGCCGTTTGATAAGCAAAACAATGTGGTGCATATCGGCGACCCAAAGGCGCAAACCCGCCACGTACTGGAGACCATCAAGAGCGTTATCGAAACGGCGGGCGGGAGTATGGCGGATGTGACTTTCAACAGCATCTTTATCACCGACTGGACAAATTACGCCGCGATTAACGAGGTTTACGCCGAGTTCTTCCCTGGCGATAAACCCGCGCGCTTCTGCATTCAGTGCGGGCTGGTGAAGCCCGATGCGCTGGTGGAAATCGCCAGCGTCGCCCATATCGGCACCCCGACATGATGAGGCTCAATATTGCTCCGGCCCCATGGCCCGGCGCGCCGGTGGTGGTCCTCAGCGCAGGTCTGGGCGGCGGCGGCGGCTACTGGCTGGCGCAGCGCGCGGCGCTGGAGGAACAGTATCAGCTGGTGAGTTATGACCATAACGGGACCGGGGAGAACGCCGGTCCGCTGCCAGCCGACTACAGCATGGCGACGATGGCCGGGGAGCTGTTCAGCGCTCTGCAGGCGGCGGGGATCGCCCGCTTCGCGCTGGTGGGCCACGCGCTGGGGGCGCTGATTGGCCTGCAGCTGGCGCTCGATCGCCCCGAGGCGGTGAGCGCCCTGGTGCTGGTCAACGGCTGGCTGTCGCTGTCGCCGCACACCCGCCGCTGCTTCCTGGTGCGCGAGCGTCTGCTGCATGCCGGCGGCGCGCAGGCGTGGGTCGAAGCGCAGCCGCTGTTTCTCTACCCGGCGGAATGGATGGCCGCGCGCCTGCCGCGCCTCGAAGCCGAAGATGCGCTTGCCATCAGCCATTTTCAGGGCAAGGAGAACCTGCTGAAGCGGCTGCAGGCCCTGAAGCAGGCTGATTTTTCCCGTCGCGCGGCGGCCATCGCCTGCCCGACGCTGATGGTTAGCGCCGCTGACGACCTGCTGGTCCCGGCCTCCTGCTCCCGCGTGCTGCAGACGGCGATCCCCGGCAGCCAGCGCGTGGAAATGCCGTGGGGCGGGCATGCCTGCAACGTCACCGACGCCGATACCTTTAATACCATTTTACGCGACGGGCTGGCTGCAATGCTGCCGGTCGCCAGGGAGACCCGATGAACAACGCGATAAACCAGACGGCCTGCGAGACGCTGTTTACCCAGGCCCGGACCCACAACGGCTGGCTGGATAAGCCAGTGAGCGATGCGCAGCTGCAGGCAGTCTGGGACCTGATGAAAATGGGGCCGACTTCCGCCAACTGTTCGCCGGCGCGCATCGTGTTCGTGCGCAGCGCGGAAGGCAAAGAGAAGCTCCGCCCGACGCTCTCCAGCGGCAATCTGCAGAAAACCATGCAGGCGCCGGTGACCGCCATCGTGGCGTGGGACAGCGCCTTTTACGACCGGCTACCGACCCTGTTTCCCCACGGCGATGCCCGCAGCTGGTTCACCTCCAGCCCGCAGCTGGCGGAAGAGACCGCGTTTCGCAATAGCTCCCTGCAGGCGGCATATCTGATTTTCGCCTGCCGGGCGCTGGGACTCGACACCGGGCCGATGTCCGGTTTCGATCGGGAAAAAGTCGATGCAGCGTTTTTCGCCGACAACGGCTGGAAAAGCAACCTGCTGGTGAACATCGGCTATGGCGACCCCGGCAAACTGTATGGCCGCCTGCCGCGTCTGTCCTTTGATGAAGCCTGCCTGCTGGCATAAGGAGTTGACGATGAAGTTAGCGGACAAAGCGAGTTTTCGTGACGCCATGGCCCGCGTCGGCGCCGCGGTTAACATTATTACCACCGATGGCCCGGCGGGCCGGGCGGGCTTTACCGCCAGCGCGGTCTGCAGCGTGACCGACACCCCGCCGACCCTGTTGGTCTGTCTGAACCGCTCAGCCTCCGTGTGGCCGGTGTTCAGCGAACACCACACGCTGTGCGTCAATACCCTGGCGGCGGGACAGGAGGCGCTGTCAACGCTGTTTGGCGGTAAAACGGCGATGGACGAGCGCTTTGCCGCCGCCGACTGGCAGACCGGCGCCACCGGCTGTCCGCGGCTGGAGGCGGCGCTGGTCAGCTTTGACTGCCGCATCGACCAGCGCGTCAGCGTCGGCACGCACGACATTCTGTTTTGTCACGTCGTGGCCATTACCCGTCACCCGGAACCCCGGGGTCTGATGTGGTTTGACCGCGGCTATCACACGCTTATGCGACCCGCTTGTTAACCTTTAACCCGGGATATCATCATGGCACTCTTCGATTTTCCTCGCTGGAAGCTGACCTCCCCCGCTGCAGAATCCGGCGTTGTCGCGCCCGATGAACGCTTATCGGCCGGGCAAACGCTGGTGATGGGCGTGCAGCACGCCGTTGCGATGTTCGGCGCGACGGTGCTGATGCCGTTGTTGATGGGGCTCGACCCGAATCTGTCCATACTGATGTCGGGGGTCGGCACCCTGCTGTTCTTTGTCGTCACCGGCGGACGGGTGCCGAGCTATCTCGGCTCCAGCGCCGCCTTTGTCGGGGTGGTGATCGCCATTACCGGCTTTAACGGCCAGGGACTCAACCCTCACCTCAGCGTCGCCCTTGGCGGGATCATCGCCTGCGGGCTGGTCTATACCCTGATCGGTCTGGTGGTGATGAAGATCGGCACCCGCTGGATCGAGCGCCTGATGCCGCCGGTGGTGACCGGGGCGGTGGTGATGGCTATCGGCCTGAACCTGGCGCCGATTGCCGTGCGCAGCGTCTCCGCCAGCGCCTTCGACAGCTGGATGGCGGTGTTAACCGTGCTCTGTATCGGCATAGTCGCGGTATTTACCCGCGGAATGCTGCAGCGTCTGCTGATCCTGGTCGGCCTGATCGTCGCCTGCGCGCTGTACGCCCTGCTGGCTAACGGCTTTGGCCTCGGCAAACCGCTGGACTTCTCTCCCCTCGCCCAGGCGGCGTGGTTCGGGCTGCCGCACTTTACCACCCCATCCTTTAACGGCCAGGCGATGATGTTGATTGCCCCGGTCGCGGTGATCCTGGTGGCCGAGAACCTCGGCCACCTGAAGGCCGTCGCCGGGATGACCGGGCGCAATATGGATCCGTACATGGGGCGCGCCTTCGTCGGCGATGGTCTGGCGACCATGCTCTCCGGCTCGGTCGGCGGCAGCGGGGTCACGACCTATGCGGAGAACATCGGCGTCATGGCGGTGACCAAGGTCTACTCGACGCTGGTGTTTGTCGCCGCGGCGCTGATTGCCATGCTGCTGGGCTTCTCGCCGAAATTCGGCGCATTAATCCACACCATTCCCGGGCCGGTGATCGGCGGCGCCTCGATCGTGGTCTTTGGCCTGATCGCCGTCGCCGGGGCGCGGATCTGGGTGCAAAACCGCGTCGACCTCAGCCAGAACAGCAATCTGATCATGGTGTCTGTGACCCTGGTGCTGGGCGCCGGCGATTTCGCGCTGTCGCTGGGCGGCTTTACGCTGGGCGGGATTGGTACCGCCACCTTCGGGGCGATCCTGCTGCACGCGCTGCTTCATCGCGGGACGCGTGAGGCGAAGGAGGCCAGGGTAACGCCGGTTTAAGCCACATTAGCGCAGCGTTGGCGCAGGGAGCGGTGGGGGCCGGATAAGTCGATACAGTTATCGGTTTGCAACGGTTTCGCCCCGGAAAAACGGCTGTTCTGGGTTATATCCAGGCAGATGGCGCTCCCGATATGTCTTCTGCGTTATGTCTCTCATGGCGCCGGGAGCGCACAGGGGGCGGCCAGTCGCCGCCGCCCCCTGTACCCCCGGGCTCCGGCCAGCAAAATCGCCACTGCGTGGTCCCTTCGACTTATCCCTGCAGGCTTCGGGTCGGGCCGAGGCAGCGTCCGTGCAAAACACGGCCCTCAGCCCGCATCCATGCGGGCTGCCCCGGCCTTCCGGGAACGTCTCAGCGATTTTGAGGCCGCCAGCACCGGCAGTTTCAGTCGCGCAAGTGGTTAAATTAATAACAGGTCGTACGGACGTAGGCCGGGTAAGGCGCAGCCGCCACCCGGCAGAAAAGCGACGCCGTGCCTGATGCTATCGCCCGGCGGCGCTGCGCTTGCGCGGGCCTGGAGACAATCAGAGCCGGACGAGTACCAGCCAGAATAAGCGCCGCTGCCGGGACAGAAGGAAAGATTACGGCTCGCGACGATCGGCCAGGTCCGGGAGCGGTTGCGCATCGTTATTCGTTGACATCTGCAGCGGCGGTTTGCGCTTCCACTTCAGCTCGCTCACCAGCACTCCCGCGAGGATAAAGACGCAGCCGAGGAGGGCCAGCAGCGGCAGACGCTCACCTGCCAACCGGCCAAAGATACCGGCCCACACCGGTTCGCCGGTATAGATCAGCGTGGCCCGCGTCGGCGAGACGCTGCGCTGCGCCCAGTTCATGGTCACCTGAATGATCGCGCTGAAAATGCCCAGCCCCAGCGCCACGCCGAGCAGCGCCGGCGTCAACGGCGGCACTGACTCACCGGCCGGCTTCATGGCGGCGAAAGCCATCAGCGACGCGGTCGCCAGCTGCACCACCGTCACACGCCGAACATCCACTTTCCCGGCCCAGGCGCTGATAAGGATAATCTCCGCGGCAATCGCCAGCGCGCTCGCCAGCGTGATCATCTCCCCCACGCCAAGCGCCAGCAGATTGTTTTCCGGCCCGGCCAGCAGGATCAAACCGATAAAGGCCAGCACAATCCCCACGCAGGACATCCCCCCCGGCATACGACCCAGGCACAGCCACTGCAGTAGCGGCACCAGCGGCACATACATCGCCGTGATAAAGGCAGACTTACTGCTGGAGATCGACTGCAGTCCCCAGGTCTGCAGCCCATACCCCAGCGCAATCGCCACGCCAATCGCCACCCCCGCCTTCACCTCCAGCCATGTCATACCGCGGAGGGTGCGCAGCGAGAGCAGACCCACCGCCAGCGCGGCAGTCGCGAAACGCAGGCCGACAAAAAACAGCGGCCCGCTGAGGCTGACCGCATACTGCACGGCAAGGAAGGTCCCTCCCCAGAACATGGTGATCATGATAAGGAGCGCTTCCTGGCGGCTAACGGAGAATTTTAACGAAGACATAAAACAGCCATGACGATTAACGGGCGACCAGTGTGCAATCGGCCCGGCGGTAGCGCAACCTCCGACAGCTAAAAAAAACCGCCGGCTGATGCCGGCGGCGAGGGCGATGCGGTTGGGTCGGGGAGATTAACACCGCATCAAAGAGAACAGTGCGAGTCGCGCGTTAACTCTCACGACTACCGTGACTGTTTTTACCCCCTTTTTTACCAGCCTCTGAGGCGCGCTGAGGGTCATTTTTAAAATTCCCCCCGCTATGCTGGCCACCTTTACGTCCTGCTTCTGATGCTCTTTCACGGTCCTCAGCAAAGTTGCCAGAACCGCCACGATGGTTTGCCATTACTGACCTCCATTAGGTTAGACATCATAGTGCATTACGCGGGAGCGGCGACGCCGCTGTCCTGCCGCGTATCTATAAGGTTAGTGAATGACTGCCGCTGACGATGGCAAATGTCACATTCAGAAACAAAGCCTGGCGAAAAAAATCCCCTCACGCCGCGTGATGGCGCTAACGTCCTCTGCTGACGAAGAAAAAATAGTTAGCGAAAATGTATCCTGATGCTACATCCTCGCCGTACCGGCCAGAATGGCGGAGGCATCGCTTCCCGCTTCTCCGCCGCTCAGGCCGCGCTGCGCAAGGAAAAGTAAATAATGCTTTGTCATTTTGTTATAAATCAAATAAATGCCCGTTGGATTTGCACTCTTCGGCAGAGGCTTTATCTTTAAAGGTACCAGCTATTTGGCTGGCTTATAATGCAACCGAGGAGTGATGGAAATGGCTAAAATTCTGGTGCTTTATTATTCCATGTATGGACACATTGAAACCATGGCTCACGCCGTCGCCGATGGGGCGAACCGGGTGGACGGCGTTGAGGTGGTTGTGAAGCGCGTGCCGGAAACCATGCAGGCAGAAGCGTTTGCCAAAGCAGGCGGTAAAACGCAAAACGCGCCTGTCGCTACGCCGCAGGAACTGGCTGAGTATGACGCCATCATCTTTGGTACCCCGACTCGTTTCGGCAATATGTCCGGACAAATGCGCACCTTCCTCGATCAGACCGGCGGCCTGTGGGCATCCGGCGCGCTGTATGGCAAGATCGCCAGCGTATTCAGCTCAACCGGCACCGGCGGCGGCCAGGAACAAACCATTACCTCCACCTGGACGACGCTGGCCCACCACGGCATGATCATCGTGCCGATCGGCTACGGCGCCCAGGAGCTGTTCGATATCTCCCAGGTCCGCGGCGGGACGCCTTATGGCGCCACCACCATTGCCGGCGGCGACGGCTCGCGTCAGCCAAGCGAGGAAGAGTTAGCCATCGCCCGCTATCAGGGTGAACATGTCGCCAAACTGGCCGTTAAACTGCACGGCTAATCTTCCGCAGGAGGAGCACTATGCCAACTCAAGAAGCAAAAGCACATCGCGTCGGCGAATGGGCAAGTTTACGTAACACCTCGCCGGAGATCGCCGAGGCGATTTTCGAAGTCGCCCACTATGATGAAAAACTGGCGGAGCAAATCTGGGAGGAAGGCAGCGACGAAGTGCTGGCGCTGGCCTTTGCCAAAACCGATAAAGATGCGCTGTTCTGGGGTGAACAGACGATTGAGCGTAAAAACGTTTAGGACGTTTATCCCTGCCGAGTCTCACCCTAACCTGCTAAAAAACCCGGATTGCTCCGGGTTTTTTCGTTATTTCGCCGCCTCGTTGATCACCTTTTTAAAGGTCTCCAGCGGACAGAAACCCTGGTCATCGACCGGGCAGCCGTTAAGCGCCAGCGTGACCCGCTGCGGCGGGGTCTGCAACGTCAATGGGTCGGCGTTACGCAGCTGCTCGGTGCTCTGGTACACATACTCAATCTTCATCAGATCGCGGTTGCTGCCGCTGTCGTGCCAGCGTTGAAACAGCAGTTTGCCGCCGATAGGCGTGCGCTCATACTGGCCGGGCAGTTGATAGGGCTTAAAGTCCAGCGCCGTCAGCAGCGAGGCAATATTCGAGTCGTGTCCCACCAGCAGCGTGACTTTCGCCTTGCTGGCCCCCTCGCCCACCAGCGCGTTATCGATATAGTTGACCAGCGGCTTGGCCACGTTTTGCGCCACCGCCACCGAAGTAAACAGACTATCCTGATAGCCGTTTTTCAGCTTCGACAGTACCTGCCACTGCTTATCGCTGGTGATCTCCCCCCACGCCACCTGGTCTTTGGGGAAGCCTTCATAATATTGCAGGGTGAAGGCGTCCACCAGCGAGTTGCCCACCTTCAGCGGCCCGGACACCCCCGGCTCCTGCTGATAACCGGCGCTAAAGGTATCTTTACCCTCGCTCAGGGAACAGACCTGCTTCTCTTTGCAGGAGGGCGAGTTGCGGTAATCGATCATCGTCTCCAGTAGCTTGTAACTCTCGGTCAACTGCAACCCCTGGCGCTCTTTTTCCATCGCCTGCAGCGCTTTCTCACGAAACGCCGGGGAGTCGTCGGTGATAACCGGGTTGAAGGTCGGGTCCATGGTGCCCATCTGCGGCTGATGATGCACCGCAATGCCGCAGCCCGGGAACGCGCCGGTGATAAAGAACTGCGCGGTGGCGACGGTGCGCTGCAGGCTGTTAGCGTAGACGTAAACAGCGTTTTCCGGCGGGCACTCGCCGCTGGTCACCAGCTTCTGCTGCGCCAGCCATTCGCGCATATAGTGGCCCATATACACCTCCAGCACGCCACCCTTGGTGGTCAGCTGGCCGCCTGGCACATCCCATTGCGGCCAGGCTTTGGCGGTGGACTGCTCCAGCACGCTACCGTTATTGGCCAGCGGCGCGCGCAGGTTGTGACGACTCATGATCAGCACCTGCTGCAGCTGATACCCCTCCGGGGCGGCCGTGTCCTGCGCCAGAGCGCCGGCGGATAACATGACCGCGCCGGCTACGGCGGCGGCGGCGGCGAGTAGACGTTTTTTCATCCCTTCATCCTTAGTCATTTATTATCATCGGGTTAATTGTGACGGATTTATGCCATTTTTCCTGGCATTCGCTCGCAAACTTAGACCGCCGCCGAAAATTTCCTCTGCCGACCAAATAGTTTTATAATGAAACAACTACCCTGGAGGCTTTCGTGAAACGTACCCGTCTTGAAAACAGCTGCTGTCCTGTCGCCCGCTCCCTCGACGTTATCGGTGACTGGTGGTCGCTGCTTATCGTCCGCGATGCCCTGCGCGGGGCGTGCCGTTTTAGTGAATTCCAGAAAAACCTCGGCATTGCCAAAAATATGCTCGCCGGACGCCTGAAAATGCTGGTGGATGAAGGCATCCTGCGTCTGCAGCCGGCCTCCGACGGCAGCGCCTGGCAGGAGTACGTCCTGACGGATAAGGGCCGCGCCTTGCAGACCGTGCTGGTCGCCCTTTCCCAGTGGGCGGATGACTATCTGTTCGATCCTGACGAACCGGCAACCCGGCTCATTGACCGCCAGCAGCGCCAGCCCCTGCGTAAACTGGTCCTGCAGGCGGCGGATGGCCGTGAGCTGGCCCCGGCGGATATCACCATCGCCGTTCCGCTGAACGACTAATCGCTGCCCGCGGCAGGCAAAAATAAAAAAAGCCCGGCAAAATGGTTGCATTATTAAACCAAGTATCTCATGCTGAATTTGGTTTAATAATGCAACCTTTTAAGAGGCAATACTCATGTCCCAGTCATCGCACACTGCTTTTATCACCGGCGCCTCCTCAGGTATCGGCGCGATCTATGCCGAACGACTCGCCGCTCGCGGCTACGATCTGATCCTCGCCGCACGCCGTGAAGATCGGCTGCAGGCGCTCGCCGGGCAGCTGCAGGCGCGCTACGCCATCCGGGCCAGCATCGTCAAGGCCGACCTGAGCGAGGAGCAAGGCATTGAAGCCGTGGAGCAGCATCTGCAGCACGATCCCGCCATTGACCTGTTCATCAACAACGCCGGCACGGCAAAAATGGCGGGCTTTCTCGCCAGTACGCCGCGCGAGCACCAGGCGATTCATACGCTCAACACCACCGCGCTCCTGCGCCTGAGCTATGCCGCGCTGGCCGCTTTCGCTCCCCGGGGCCGCGGAACGCTGATCAATATTGCCTCTATTCTTGCGCTGCATACGCTGCCGGGCAGCGCGGTCTACAGCGCCAGCAAAGCCTGGGTGTTGAGCTTTACCCGTGGCCTGCAGGATGAGTTTGCCGACAGCGGCGTGCGTATTCAGGCGGTATTGCCGGCGGCGACCGCCACCGATCTGTGGCCGACCTCCGGCGTGGCGCTGGACGCCCTGCCCACCGGTACGGTCATGACCACCGAGGATCTGGTTGACGCCGCCCTCAGGGGACTGGAGATAGGGGAGAAGGTCACCTTACCGCCCGTGCATGACCTGGGATTGTGGGAGGCTTTCGAGCAGACGCGACTGGCGCTGTTTACCAGCGCGCGAACCGGGCAACCGGCGCCGCGATATCGCTAACTCACTCCGGCAGTGGAACCGCCGCCAGGGTACAGATCGCCTCGTGCTCACCGCCGCGGCGATCGGTGATCACCACCTTATCGCCCGCTTTTTTACCTTCACACGGTTTCAGGACCTGCTCCACGATCCGCTCGCGGATCGCCTGACGTTCATTTTCAGCCTGACTGGCGAAGGCCGTCAGCGCCAGCGCCACGCCCAGCAGGCTGAGGGTTTTCTTATACATGTCTTGCTCTCAGATCATTCTAATTCGCGGTCAGCGTAACCCGCTGCTGGCCGCACTTCTGTAAAATCACTTAACGGAGTGTTACGCCCTTTCAGCTGAAACCCAGGCTTTCACATTCCTGCGGGAAATATTTTATCACACCCCCTGCGGCGGATATTCCCGCGATGAGGCGTCATCTTTCAGACATATCCCGATGTTATCTTCAACTGAGCCCTGTATCTTTTTCCCTTTCTAAACAGAATTTTAGGTTGGTCTATGTCGGGTCTTATTCTCTTTATCGTCGCGGTGGCGCTGCTGGGCGTCGCCATCTACAGTCTGGTGTCGTACCTCAAAGAGCGGCGCGCCAGTCAGTTACCTGTCCATAAAAAGAAGAAATAATACCTTCCGTTCTCCGCCGTTTTCTGCTGATTTCTTTACCATCCTGTACTGTCCCTTACCGATGCCATAACAAAGGCAGGCCTGCGGGCCTGCCTTTGTTCGGTTTCTGCGTCAGGCTCTAGGACTCCCAGGCCTGCTCCGCCTTGGCGGCATCGAACTGCGGCGGCGGTTTACGGAAGCGACGGGTCAGATAAGCCAGATACAGCAGACCAAGCGCCGCCCAGACCAGACCGAGCGTCAGGGAAGTGGCCTCGAGGTTGATCCACAGCACCCCTACCGTCAACGCCCCGACCATCGGCAGTAGCAGATAGTGCAGTCGATCCTTCCAGGTTTTGTTGTACCCTTTGCGCCGCCAGAAGTGGTTGAACACCGACAGGTTAACGAAGGTGAAGGCCACCAGCGCGCCGAAGTTAATCAACGCGGTGGCGGTCACCAGGTCGAAGAACAGCGCCGACAGCGCGACAATACCCACCATAATCACGTTCAACGCCGGGGTGCGCCATTTCGGATGCACATAGCCGAAAATGCGCTCCGGGAAGACGTTATCCCGGCCCATCACGTACAGCAGACGGGAGACGCTGGCATGGGACGCCAGGCCGGACGCCAGGGTGTTAACAAAGGTGGTGCAGAGGAAAATTGACTGGAACAGCTTGCCGCCCACGTACAGCGCAATCTCCGGCAGCGCGGCGTCCGGGTCTTTAAAGCGATGAATATCCGGGAAAAACAGCTGCATAAAGAACGACGCGACGATGAAAATAATGCCGCCGTACATCGCGGTGAGAAAAATCGCCTTCGGGATCACCCGCGCGGCGTCAGGCGTCTCTTCCGACAGCGTGGTCACCGCGTCGAAACCGAGAAACGAAAAGCAGACGATGGTCGCCCCGGTAATAATCGGGATCAGATGCGCATTCTGGCTGATAAACGGCTGCAGCGACCAGACGGTCCCTACCCCCTCGCCTTTGTGCAGCCCCTGGACCACCAGAATGACAAACACCACCATAATCGAGATCTGCACCAACACGAACAGGGTGTTGAAGTTGGCCACCAGGTTAACGCTTTTCAGGTTCGCGGCGGTAAGAATGGCGACAAAGGTCACCACCCACACCCACGGCGGTACTTCCGGGAACAGCGCCGAGAGATAGATCTTCGCCAGCAGGACGTTGATCATCGGCAGGAACAGATAATCCAGCAGCGACGACCAGCCGACCATAAAGCCGACGTGCGGGCTGATGGATTTTTGCGCGTAGGTGTAGGCGGAGCCGGCTTCCGGGAACTGGCGCACCAGTTTGCCGTAGCTGATGGCGGTGAACAGCACGCCAGCCAGCGCCAGCAAATACGACGCCGGGACGTGGCCGTTGCTGATGCCGGAGACAATGCCGAAGGTATCAAACACCGTCATCGGCGTCAGATAGGCGAGCCCCATCATCACCACTTGCCAGAGTTTGAGGGATTTACGCAGACGCGGTCTGCCCGCCTGAGCGGCGTTATGCGCAGGAAGATTAATTGCCATCGACCATTCCCCCCTTGCGGATAACAGTTTGCGGGCACAACGTTCGCGTGACAAACCTGCTTAGCAAGGGGGTAAGGCATAAATAAAAGGGTAAGACGGACCGGTGAGCGGTTGCTGGCTGGCATCCAATGCGGCCTGAGCGGCCTCCCTCTCCCTGCGGATATTTGAACATCTGCATCATCTCATTTCCTCGTCACACACTGTGTCGTTAACTGAAGCCCCGTTGCCGCCTGCGCTCCTTAACGCGACATCCGGGAAATGGCTGGGCTCCCAGCAAAAAGGACGACCAGGCTCCGCTCAGGCCGTATGATGCTACTCATGACTCAACTCATGCGCCCCTCGCGGGGCGACCATCAGGCGTTTTTCAACATCCACTCAATTTCAGTTTCTGTGATAAGACGCTCAAACTGCAATAATTCATCATGCTTGCAGGCATGGAAAACGTGGCAGAAACGCTCGCCGAGACGCTCACGCAGGTGATCGTTCTGCATAAACTCCCACAGCGCGTCGCTCTGACGGATCGGGAACGGCAGCCCTTCTTGTTCCAGGCCGTTACCTTCCACTTCTTCCTGCAAAGGCAGCTGAGGGTTATCCAGCCCGTGCAGGATACCGGCGAAAATCGCCGCCATCACCAGATACGGGTTGGCGTCCGCTCCCGCCACGCGATACTCCACGCGGTGGTTCTGCCGCTCGCCGCACGGGATCCGCAGCGCCACGGTACGGTTGTTATGGCCCCAGGAAGCCTGCGTCGGGACATACATCCCCGGCTGGAAGCGGCGATACGAGTTCACGTTCGGCGCCAGCAGCGCCATCGAGGCCGGCATCAGATCGATCATCCCGGCCAGCGCGCGTTTGAGCAGCGCGGAGTCTTCCCCGTCGCCGTCCACCAGCACGTTTTCCCCTTTATTGTTCAGCATGCTGATGTGGATATGCATCCCGCTGCCCGCATGCTCTTCATAAGGCTTGGCCATAAAAGTGGCGTGCATCTTATGCTTCTCCGCCATTAAACGCACGAGACGTTTTAACGCCAGCGCATCATCGCAGGCGTCCAGCACGTTATCGGTATGGTGGAGATTGATTTCAAACTGGCCCGGCGAGGCTTCGGCCACCGCGCCGTCGGCGGGGATCAGCTGCAGTTTCGCCAGCTCGTCGATGTCGTTGAGCACGTCGGCAAAGTGGTTCAGGTTATCGACCGAGTAGACCTGGCTTTGGGTGTTGCGATCGTCGGTGCCCGGCGCGCACGGCGGCTGCAGGTAGCCTTCGGCATCGCGTTTGCGGTCCAGTAAATAGAACTCCAGCTCTACCGCTACCACGGGGAACAGCCCGCGCTGGCGCAGCTGCTGCCAGAGGCGGTTGAGTACGTTCCGCGGCTCAACGTCAAAGGGAGCGCCATCTTCATCAACCATAGTCAGCTGTACCTGGGCTATCGACTGCGGATCGGCCGCTGAAGGCGTTAAGGTGCCGGGCACCGGGATGCAGCTGCGATCCGGCTCGCCCATCTCCTGGCCCAGACCGGCCTCTTCCACGACGTTGCCGAGAATATCCATCGCAAACACCGAGGCCGGAAAATAACAGCCTTTCTCCAGCTTGCTCAGGCCGGCAACGGGGATGCGCTTGCCGCGGAAGCAGCCGTTCAGATCAGTGAGGAGGACATCGACATATTGGGTATCAGGGTAGGTTTCGAGGTAGCGCTTCACTTCTTTCGCGAACGCGCTAACCCGTCTCTCTTCCGTTTGCTGAACAAAATTCTCAACTTCTACGATATTGGTTTCCATGATTCACCGCCGTTGGTTTGGTTTCGGTCCTGTACTCAGACCGTTAAATATAATGTCCACCCCATCGACTGTGTATGCAAATAAATTGTTTGTCAAATGTTAAATTAAGTTTGCAAAGGGCTATTTCCACTGCTAGATTGAGAAAATATTGAACGATATGGCCGTTAAACCCGCTATAGCGGTCATAATTTAGTCCACTTTGTGAGGGCGATCATGGAAAATATAATGTACAAGCCAGTTATTGGCGTCGTGATGTGTAGAAACAGGCTTAAGGGTCACCAGACCCAGACCTTGCAAGAAAAGTACCTGAATGCAATTGTTAACGCCGGCGGACTGCCGATCGCCCTGCCACATGCGCTGGCGGAGCCGGAGCTGCTGAACGCGTTAGTCGATAAACTGGACGGGATATACCTGCCAGGCAGCCCCAGTAACGTGCAGCCGCACCTTTATGGTGAAAACGGCGATGAGCCTGACGCCGACCCCGGGCGTGATCTTCTGAGCATGGCGCTGATTAACGCCGCACTCGAAAGGCGCATCCCCATTTTCGCCATCTGTCGTGGACTGCAGGAACTGGTTGTCGCCACCGGTGGGACTCTGTATCGTCGTCTGTTCGAGCAGCCTGAGCTGCTGGAGCATCGCGAAGATCCTGAACTGCCCGTCGAGCAGCAGTATGCCCCGTCCCATCAGGTTGAGGTTCAGGAAGGAGGATTGCTGTCGCAATTGATACCGGGCTGCAACACGTTTTGGGTAAACTCGCTACACGGACAAGGGGCAAAAACCCTGAGTCCGCAGCTGCGCGTGGAGGCGCGAGCGCCGGATGGACTGGTGGAAGCGGTCAGCGTGAACGATCACCCTTTCGCGCTGGGCGTACAGTGGCATCCTGAATGGAACAGTAGCGAATACGCCCTGTCGCGTATGTTGTTTGATGGTTTTATCACCGCCTGTCAGGGCCATCATGCTGAAAAGCGGCGGCGCTGACCACTACCGTTAAGGAAATGCAAATATGAGCGATGACGGACTGGCGCCAGGGAAACGTCTGTCAGAGATCCGCCAACAGCTGGGTCTCTCGCAGCGTCGTGCCGCCGAACTGTCTGGGTTAACACATAGTGCCATCAGCACCATAGAGCAGGACAAAGTCAGTCCCGCCATCAGTACGCTGCAAAAGCTGCTGAAAGTCTATGGGCTGTCGCTCTCGGAATTCTTTTCTGAACCCGAAAAGCCGGACGAACCCCAGGTGGTCATTAATCAGGATGACCTTATCGAAATGGGCAGTCAGGGCGTTTCCATGAAGCTGGTTCATAACGGAAATCCGAACCGTACGCTGGCGATGATTTTTGAAACTTACCAGCCTGGAACCACGACCGGGGAGAGGATTAAGCATCAGGGTGAGGAGATAGGCACCATACTGGAGGGGGAGATCGTGCTGACCATTAACGGTCAGTCGTACCACCTGGTGGCTGGACAGAGCTATGCCATTAACACCGGCATCCCGCACAGCTTCAGCAACACCTCGGCAGGCATCTGCCGCATCATCAGTGCCCACACCCCCACCACATTCTGAATAGTTAGCCTGAACGAGGTTCAGGCTTTCTTCAGACCTGCGACGGCGGAAATTTTATTTTCGTCGCCGCGAAAAACTCGCCGTCATAACGTTTGTGCCGGAAGGGAATCCTATTTCCTGCTGGCCCTGAAATAATTAACGCCGTGAATGGCGACTCGTCCCTGAATTATTCGGCATGCAGACAACCTGCCGAAATTTAGGGCAATAAAACGGTATTCAACTCCGGGGATTCACGATGCCCTGCGCCTGGCGCAGCGCCCCCGTGCAGCCTGAAAACGCCGAAATGATTAATTTGCCGATAATGTTTTTAAGGAGTCATGATGAATTTTCAGCACCTGGCTTACTGGCAGGAAAAAGCGAAAAGCCTGGCCATTGAAACACGATTATTTATTAACGGCGAATATTGCGCCGCGGTCGATAATACCACCTTTGAAACCATTGACCCTGCCGCGCAGCAAACGTTAGCCCATGTCGCCCGCGGCAAAAAAGCCGACGTCGAGCTGGCGGTGAAGGCCGCGCGCCGGGTCTTTGATAACGGCGACTGGTCACAGGCCGCCCCCGCGCAGCGTAAAGCGGTTCTCACACGCTTCGCCGACCTGATAGAGGCCCACCGCGAAGAGCTGGCGCTGCTGGAAACGCTGGATACCGGCAAACCGATTCGCCACAGCCTGCGCGACGATATTCCCGGCGCCGCCCGCGCCATCCGCTGGTATGCCGAAGCGCTGGATAAAGTCTATGGCGAAGTGGCCCCCACCGGCAGCAACGAGCTGGCGATGATCGTCCGCGAACCGATTGGCGTCATCGCCGCGGTGGTGCCATGGAACTTCCCGCTGCTGCTGGCCTGCTGGAAGCTCGGTCCGGCGCTGGCGGCAGGCAACAGCGTGATCCTTAAGCCGTCGGAAAAATCGCCGCTCACCGCCCTGCGCCTCGCCGGGCTGGCGAAAGAGGCTGGCCTGCCGGACGGCGTGCTGAACGTGGTCAGCGGCTTTGGTCACGAGGCCGGACAGGCGCTCGCCCTGCATCCTGACGTGGAGGTCATTACTTTTACCGGCTCCACCCGCACCGGCAAGCAGCTGCTGAAAGACGCCGGCGACAGCAATATGAAGCGCGTGTGGCTGGAAGCGGGCGGCAAGAGCGCCAACATCGTCTTCGCCGACTGCCCGGATCTGCAAAAAGCGGTCAGCGCCACCGCCGGCGGCATCTTCTACAACCAGGGCCAGGTGTGCATCGCCGGCACCCGCCTGCTGCTGGAGGAGAGCATCGCCGACGAGTTCCTGGCGCGACTGAAAACCGAAGCGCAACACTGGCAGCCGGGCAACCCACTCGACCCAAACACCACCATGGGCATGCTGATTGACAACACCCATGCCGACAGCGTGCACAGTTTTATTCGCGGCGGCGAAAGTAAAAGCACGCTGTTCCTCGACGGGCGGAAAAATCCATGGCCTGCCGCCGTCGGCCCGACCATTTTCATTGACGTCGACCCGGCTTCCACCCTCAGCCGGGAAGAGATCTTCGGCCCGGTGCTGGTGGTGACGCGATTCAAAAGCGAAGACGAGGCGCTGCGGCTTGCCAACGACAGCGACTACGGCCTCGGCGCCGCGGTATGGACTCGCGATCTCTCACGCGCCCACCGCATGAGCCGCCGCCTGAAGGCCGGTTCGGTCTTCGTCAACAACTATAACGATGGTGATATGACCGTCCCCTTCGGCGGTTACAAACAGAGCGGCAACGGGCGCGATAAGTCGCTGCACGCTTTGGAAAAATTCACCGAACTGAAAACCATCTGGATTGCCCTGGAGTCTTAATCATGACCGAACATACCACCAGCTATTACGCCGCCAGCGCCAACAAATATGAACCCTTTCCGACGCTGGACGAATCGATAAGCTGCGACGTCTGCGTCGTCGGCGGCGGCTACACCGGCCTCTCATCTGCCCTGCATCTTGCCGAAATGGGCTACGACGTGGTGGTGCTGGAAGGGGCGCGCATCGGCTTCGGCGCCAGCGGCCGCAACGGCGGTCAGTTGGTTAACTCCTACAGCCGCGATATCGACGTGATTGAAAAAAACTACGGCCCGGATGCAGCAAAAATGCTCGGCAGCATGATGTTCGAAGGCGGCGATATTATCCGCGAACGCATCCAGCGCTATCAGATCCAGTGCGATTACCGACCGGGCGGCCTGTTCGTGGCGATGAACCATAAACAGCTGGAGACGCTGGAAGAACAGAAAGCCAACTGGGAGCGCTACGGCAACACGCAGCTGGAGCTGCTGGACAGAGAGGCGATTCGTCGCGAAGTGGATAGCGACCGCTACGTCGGCGCCCTGCTCGACCACAGCGGCGGCCATATTCACCCGCTCAACCTCGCCATCGGCGAAGCGGACGCTATTCGCCTGAACGGCGGCCGGGTGTATGAGCAGTCGCCGGTCACCCGCATTCAGCACACCAGCCCGGCAGTGGTCAGCACCGCCCGCGGCCAGGTCACTGCCCGCTATGTGATTGTCGCCGGCAACGCCTATCTCGGTGACAAACTGGAGCCGGAGCTGGCAAAGCGCAGCATGCCGTGCGGCACCCAGGTGGTCACCACCGCGCCGCTGTCGGAGGAGGTCGCCCGCTCGCTGATCCCGAAAAACTACTGTGTGGAAGACTGTAACTACCTGCTGGACTACTACCGTCTGACCGGCGATAACCGCCTGCTGTACGGCGGCGGCGTGGTCTACGGCGCCCGCGACCCGGACGATGTGGAGCGGCTGATTATGCCAAAGCTGCTGAAAACCTTCCCACAGCTGCAGGGGGTGAAGATTGACTACCGCTGGACGGGCAACTTCCTGCTGACCTTGTCGCGGATGCCGCAGTTTGGTCGCCTGGATAGCAACATCTACTACATGCAGGGCTACAGCGGGCATGGGGTCACCTGTACCCACCTCGCCGGACGATTGATTTCGGAACTGCTGCGCGGCGACGCCGAGCGTTTCGACGCCTTTGCCAAACTGCCGCACTACCCGTTCCCGGGCGGCCGCAGCCTGCGTATCCCCTTTACCGCGATGGGCGCCGCCTACTACAGCCTGCGCGACCGCCTTGGGGTTTAATCGCCTTTGCCGACGGCCCTGGCCGTCGGCTCATGCTGCGGATAGTGTTGCTGGAAGTAGTGGCGCAGAAACTCCACGGTGGTGCGAATTTTAGCCGACGTCGCCAGGCGGGAGACGTAAACCGCCCAGACGTTGGCCGGTTGCCAGTAGTCCGGCAGCACCTGCACCAGATGTCCGCTGGCGATATTCTCCCTGACGTCCCACCACGAACGGAGCGCAATCCCCTGCCCATCCAGACACCACTGATGAACAATTTCGCCATGGTTGGACGACAGCGGCCCGGTCACTTTGATGGCGTGCTGGCCCTCTTTGCTATGCAGCTGCCAGACGCCGAACGGATGATCCCGCTCTTTAATCACCAGGCACGGCAGAGCCGCCAGATCGCTCAGCTGTTTCGGCGGCGCATGGCGGGCGAGGAACTGCGGCGACGCGCAGAGCACGCGGTGATTGCGCGCCAGCTGGCGGGCAATCAGATTCGGCGCGATATCGTCGCCGAGGCGAATATCGAGATCCACCCCTTCATTGACTAAATCCACCAGCCGGTCCTGAACATCAAAACGCAGCTCCAGCTGCGGGTACTGAAGCGCCAGCGCCGACAGCGCGGGGGCCACCACCCGGCGGCCAAAGCCGAAGCTGCTGATAATCCGCAGCGTTCCCTGCGGCACCTGACGCACATCGGAGAGCTCGTCCATCATCTCATCGACATCCTGCAGAATGCGCTGCGCCCACTCGTAGATCCGCTCTCCCTCTTCGGTAATGGTGACCCGGCGGGTGGTCCGGTGCAGCAACAGCACATTCAGGGTTTGCTCCAGCAGCGAAACCCGCTTGCTGACGAAAGCCGGTGATACGCCCAGCTCCTCAGCGGCGGCGGCAAACCCGGCCCGGCGGGCGACCAGCATAAAGACGCGTAAATCATTCAGCAGCGGCAGATTATTCATGATCTGTGTTTTATGTTTCACCAGTTAGCGTGATTAATTATGAATCAGTCAATTATAGGATAAGCAGGTGGTCAAACATCATCGCTAAAAAGTGAGAACCGGAATGAAAAAAACCTGTCGTATTGCCGCCATCCCGGGTGACGGAATTGGCAAAGAAGTTCTGCCTGAAGGGATCCGCGTACTGAAAGCCGCCGCGCAGCGGTGGGATCTGGCGCTGAGCTTCGAGCAGATGGAGTGGGCAAGCTGCGAATATTATGCTCATCACGGTAAGATGATGCCGGACGACTGGCGCGAGCAGTTACAGGGGTTCGACGCCATCTACTTTGGCGCCGTCGGCTGGCCGGATACCGTCCCGGATCATATCTCGCTGTGGGGGTCGCTGCTGAAGTTCCGCCGCGAGTTCGATCAGTACGTCAACCTGCGCCCGGTGCGCCTGTTCCCCGGCGTCCCCTGCCCGCTGGCGGGGAAAAAGGCTGGCGATATCGATTTCTACGTGGTGCGCGAGAACACCGAAGGCGAATATTCCGCTCTGGGCGGGCGCGCCAATGAAGGCACCGAGCATGAAGTGGTGATTCAGGAGTCGATCTTTACCCGCCGGGGCGTTGACCGTATCCTGCGCTACGCCTTCGAGCTGGCGCAAAGCCGCCCGCGCAAAACGCTGACCTCGGCGACAAAATCCAACGGGCTGGCCATCAGCATGCCCTACTGGGATGAGCGGGTGGAGGAGATGGCCAAAAACTATCCCGAGATCCGCTGGGACAAGCAGCATATCGATATTCTCTGCGCCCGCTTCGTGCTGCAGCCGGAGCGGTTTGACGTGGTCGTCGGCTCCAATCTGTTCGGTGATATTCTCTCCGATCTTGGCCCGGCCTGCACCGGTACCATTGGTATTGCGCCATCGGCCAATCTCAACCCGGAGCGCACCTTCCCGTCGCTGTTCGAGCCGGTCCACGGTTCAGCGCCGGATATCTACGGTAAAAATATCGCCAATCCGATCGCCACCATATGGGCCGGGGCGATGATGCTTGATTTTCTCGGGAACGGCGATGCGCGCTATCACGCCGCGCACAACGGCATCCTGGCGGCAATTGAGCAGACGATCGCCAGCGGGCCGAAGACGCCGGATATGCAGGGCTCTGCCTCCACCCAACAGGTAGGCGACGCGGTTTGCCTGGCTGTGCTGAGTGAGGTCGTTCCAATGACGGCCAGGAAAACCAGCCCGAGTAGCGACCATTGATGCGAGGCACACTAGAGACACTCAACGCGTTGAGGTAACCGCTAAATCACCAGTGGGATAATCAATCCGTAGCCCCAGCGCTGCCGACAGGCAGTATGCATGATGGCGCAACACTTGTTGGGCTGCACCGCCGGGGCTCACATCAATGACCCCACTTTCATCAAACAAGGTCAACGCGTAAGCTATTGAACCACTGAGATCAAAAACCGGCGCGCTCACGGAACTCAATCCTGGCGCAGGAACATTTTGCTTGAAGTCGCACCCGGCCTGACGAACAGCCTCTAACTTCGCAAAGAATGCCGCCATAGCCGTTTTCGGCGCCGCACGGTGCTCACGTCGCCAATACTCCGCCTCCCACGCCTCGCGAACGATCTCCTCCGGCATCCAGGCGGAAAATACCTGACCAATGGAGGTCTGCTCCAGCGACATCACCGACCCGATTCGAATTTCCGGATATACGCTATAACGACTCTCTTCAACGCGCACGACCGTTGGTCCCATGTTCCCCCAAACGCTCAGGGCAGCACTATGTCCGGATTCCAGGTTTAAGATCTTCAACGTATGTTCAGCGGTATCGTAAGGGCGGTGTAAATGCAGAGCCAGCATTCCTAACTGCTGTGACAGTTCGCCGGGCAGATAAAGCCCTCGTGCATCATCCTTTGTCACCAGTCCACTACGTACCAGGCTTATAAGATACGGGAAAGCCCGTGCCGGACTCATACCGACAGCCTGGGCAATCTTTTTTAGCGGCACACCACCCTGTTGGCCTGTGAGGAACTCTAACATCAAGGCGGCTGTTTCAACCGACTGCACTCCACGCGAGTTCTTATCATTATCAACGTGATTCATAAGCGATCTCATTGCATGAAAGGGAGGCGGCGAGCGCTTGAAGAGCATTGCTCACCATCGTTAAGCGCTCACCTATCAAATCATGAGCGGCCGCAAACGCGCTGATCGTCAGGGTAAGCGAGTTGTCAGCCGCAAACACCGGGACAGCAAGGCTGGTAATTGATGCCAACGGGTAAGACTGTGCAATCGATATTTTGTCTCTCCTGATGGCGGCCAATTGTTGCTGAAAAGCCGGGGAGAGATAATCATCCAGCTTATCGCGCGTAAACATCTGCTGGTTAATTACCTCGGTACACTGTTCGCGATCGTGATAAGCGGCGAAAAGTTTTCCTGTCGCTGTCTGGGTCAGAGAAAGTACGCTTCCCAGGCGAAAACCAATATTCATCACTGCACCATGCTCACGATAGTCAATGACCAGCGGGCCAAAACGTCCCCACACGGAAAGAAACATATTGACGTTTAAACGCTGTCCCAACGCTGCAATATGAGCAATAGCCTCTTCCACTACCGACTGGCTATGTAGGGCTGCGACGCCTAAACGGAGGGCTAGTGCCCCTGGTTCAAACTTCTGACTTTGTGGGTCACGCTTAAGCAGACCCACGCGCGTCATGCTTACCAGATAGTTATGAATTTGCGCAGAAGTTGTCCCTGCCCGCTCAGCTATTTCGCTGAGCGTTAAGGGACGGGAATGGTCCACCAGTAATCGTAAAATTTGCCCGGCGATTTCCACGCTCTGGATCCCACGCGATTCTGATTTCATAGCACTTACCGCTGCTGTCAGGTTGTTATGAAGCGGTACTTTATCTTGGGCATCAGGTGCTAACAATATGTTTTGGGATGCTTCACTCACCAGCCTCAACGCAACGGTAATCCATCAGCTCACCAGATATCCTCCGTCTACAGGCAATATCACACCGGTCACATAGCTGGCAGCAGACGAAGCGAGAAAAGTCGCAGGGCCAATAAGTTCATCAGGTTGCGCGGCACGCTTCATCGGCACGTGCTGCAAAAAACGCTGCATAACCTCTTCATTATCCCTTGTACTTGCCGACATTTCTGTCGCGATCATTCCCGGAGCAATGGCGTTTACACGTATATTATCCGTCGCCAGTTCCGCAGCAAGCGTCCGGGTTAACTGCGCCAGCGCGCCTTTAGAGATGGCATAGGTGGGTGAGGTTGGTGCGGCGACAAAGGACTGGATAGAAGCAATATTAATAATATTTCCACGCCGTCTTTTTAAGGCAGGTAAAAATGCACGGGTCATATTAAAAGGACCATGAACATTCACGGCGAGCGTGACGGCAAAGGCCTCGTAAACAGATGCCGATGCAAAGGGGATCCGCTTCAACAGTCCTGCATTATTGATTAATACATCGATATCCCCTACCTCCTCAGCAAGCTGCAGACATCCTTCGATCTGGCTAACGTCAAGCCGGTACGCACTGGCTAATCGCCCTTCTGCTCTAAACGTATCTGCTAAACGCTGCACGCCTTTGTCATCGACATCGACCAATATGACTTCTGCCCCAGCATCCGACATCCCGCGCGCTAAGGCGGCGCCATTACCTTTTGCCGCCCCGGTGATGAGTATTTTCTTACCGCTTAAATCAAATAATGGTGCAATTTGCATAATCGTGTTCTTCAACAAGAGTAATAACCCATCCTTCCGGATGCGTGAAAGAGCGCATCCGGAGGCAAGAAAAATCGCTAAAGCATCAGGATGCTTTTTTTATCGTCTCGGAGACTGAAGGGGTGCTGCAGTGAGCCAAATACTGACCCACGGCATATCCGAAAGTTAATGCCGGTCCCAGGGTAATACCTGCCCCCGGGTAATTACCGCCCATGATGCTAGTGGCATCGTTACCAATGGCGAACAGGCCGCGGATGGGCTTCTTCTGCTGATCCAGAACACGGTTATCCGCATCAACCGGGATACCGTTGTAGGTCCCGATATCACCAGGTAAAACCTTCACCGCATAAAAAGGCCCGCGCTCAATGGTATTGATGCAAGGATTAGGATTATGCAAAGCATCGCCCTGATAACGGTTATAGGCTTTTGAACCTTTACCAAAGATCGGATCCTGACCGTAGGCGGCATAACGGTTATATTCCTCCACCGTCGCCTTAAACTGTGCCACCTCAATGCCCGCTTTTTCCGCCAATGCTTCCAGCGTGCGCCCTTCAAGGAGATAGCCGGAGGTCAAATGGCGTTTCAACGGTAGCGGAAATGGCGCGACACATCCCAGCCCGTAGCGTCTGAGAGTTCGGCGATCGCAAACTAACCAGGCACAAACTTCACTTTTAGCATCCCTAACGTTGATCATTGCCTGCACGAAATCATGATAGGAGTTGGCTTCGTTAGTGAAACGGCGTCCCTGACGAGTCACCGCGATAACGCCTGGCTTTGCCCGATCAATAAAGTGTGGCATCACTCCCTGACCGCCGTCCGGTCGTCGGGTTAACGATATCGGTGCCCATGCGGCGGCGTTTGGCAAATGGCTATCGACTCTCCCACCGATATTTTCAAACATATTCAGGCTGTCGCCGGTATTGGTTTCGGCTGTCGGGCTCCAGTGTTCCTTCCCGGTTGGCGTATGGGGATAGTGTTCGCTTCGTCTCTTAATATCATGAGAAAAACCGCCGGCGGCCAGCACCACACCGCGCGATGCGTAGACCGTATATAACGATCCTTCTTTTTCTACCTGTGCGCCAATGACCGCCCCCTCTTTAAGGATCAACTCCCTGACGGGTGAATTCAGCCAGAGCGGCACATTCTTATCAAAGACCGATTTAGCTAATCTGCCCATCAGAGCATTACCGTTGGTTAAGGTCATGCCTCGTCCACAGGTCAACGTTTGCCAAAAATGTTTAGTTAAACGCTTCGTGGCGTAGATGGCGGACTCCAGCGAACGCGTCGCTTTCATAAAATGGCGAATATCGTTGCCCGACCCAATCATCATGCCAAACACTGTCAATTCAGGTAGCGGAGGTTCCAATTGGGCCAAATGTTTCCCCAACTGACGAGCATCGAACGGCTTCGCCACCATGGAGCGTCCTCCCTGCGCTGCCCCGGGAGCTTCAGCATGGTAATCAGGGAAAGTGAGAGGCATTTCAAATTTGACTGCGGTATCCTGGCTAAAGAAGGCGGCGGCTTGCGGGCCATGACGCAAAAATGCATCCACTCGTTCTTCGTTATAGCTGGCCCCCCCTTCATGCTTTAAGTAACGCTTCACCGACTCAATTGAATCAAGATGGCCCCAGGCTTTAGCCTGATCGCTGCCCGGGATCCATACCCACCCACCAGATCGGGCAGCAGTGCCACCGAAACGCGCTGCTTTTTCCACAATCAGTACATTCAGCCCCTGATGTGCCGCACTTACTGCCGCTGACATACCTGCCGCACCGCTACCGACCACCAGTACGTCGCAGTGAAACTCTTGCTCTTTAGTCATCGAATCCCCCTTTGTTTCTCGCCCACCCCGGACGGTCAATATGGATTTTCTTCGCAGGCAAACTAACGCTGAATTACATAATGATCAAACAATTTGTTATTGTGTAATTATAAATTTGCGATCGATGTTACAAAAATGTATAAAAAAACCACACCTTTCGGTGTGGTCTGAGGTAAGTGAGAGAGGAGTGACGGGGAATGAAATCACAGCAAAATTCATTGCAAATAAAATGGGCAGTGCAAAAAAACGATAAAAAACCCTAAAGTTCAGTAGTTTAAATCTCAAGCTCACGCTGGAGCAACGTTGCGATAGCCTCGCTGCTCTCTGCGGATACCAGCGCCTGGCGGAACTCGGCGTGCATAATGCGCCGCGCCAGACGCGAGAAGATGCGCATATGCTGGTCGCCCGCCGAATGCTTGTTTAGCGTCAGCATAATCACAAACTGCGCTTCTTCATCACCCCACTTCACCGGCTGCGCCAGGCGGGCGACGCTAATGGTCGACTGCTCAATATGCTCGGATTTACTGTGCGGAATGGCAAAACTGAAGCCCAGCCCGGTGGAGAACACCGCCTCGCGGGCCCAGAGATCGGCCTCCAGCTTGCGTGGATAGCGGCAGCGCCCGGCCAGCAGCAGGTTATCCGTCATCCCCTTCAGCACCTCCTCCTTGCTGCGCCAGTCACTGTTGAGGGTGATGCACTGGCGGCTAATCAACGGTACATCCTGCTGGCGCATGCGGAACTGGGCCAACAGATGCTCCACTTCCAGCGAGGTACGGCACTGCATCGCCTGATTCAGCAGCTGACGGCAGGCGCGGCTGTCCAGCTGCGCCAGACGCGCTTTGGTCGCCGGGATCGTCGGCGCGCTCATGCTCAGTTCATCCAGGCCGAGGCCGACCAGCAGCGGCAGCACCGAACCTTTGGCCCCCAGCTCGCCGCACAGGCCAATCCATTTCCCCTGCCGGTGCGCCGCCTGCACGGCATAGTCCAGCGCACGCAGGAAGGCCGGGTTGAGACTGTTGTAATGGCGCGTCACTTTCGCGTTATCCCGGTCGACCGCCAGCAAATACTGCGTTAAGTCATTGCTGCCGATGCTAAAGAAGTCCACCTCTTCGCAGCACTGATCGATGATGAACATCACCGACGGCACCTCCAGCATGATGCCCAGCGGGATTTTTTCATCAAACGGGATCTGTTCGACGCGCAGCGACTGTTTGGCCTCCGCCAACCGCTCTTTCACCCACAGGATCTCTTCCATTGAGGAAATCATCGGGATCATGATCTTCAGCGAGCCGTGCGCCGAAGCGCGTAGAATCGCCCGCAGCTGAGTATGAAACAGCGCCTGGTACTCTTCATAGATGCGCACCGCGCGGTAGCCGAGGAAGGGGTTATTTTCCGCCGGAATGTTGAGGTAGGCCACCGGCTTATCACCGCCGATATCCATAGTCCGCACGATAATGCTGCGCCCGGCGGCAGGCTCCAGCGCCTGGCAGAAAATGTTGTAGAGTTCGTCTTCCGATGGCGCGCCGGGCCGGTCCATATAGAGCATCTCCGTGCGGAACAGGCCAACCGACTGCGCGCCGTTGTTGAAGGCCGCCACCGCCTCTACCGAATGGGCGATGTTCGCCGCGATCTCGACGCGGATACCGTCTTCCGTCTGCCCCGCCTTATCCAGCCATACCTGCTGCTGTTGCTGGATCTGCGCCTGAACCCACGACTCCTGCTGATAGTAGCGCGCCACCGCCGGACTCAGGTCGACCACCAGTAGCCCCGCGTTGCCGTCGATCTGCACCTGGGTATCCTCCCACGGCAACAGTGCGTCGAGGTCAACCCCCACCAGGGTCGGGATATTGAATGAGCGGGCAAGGATCACGGTGTGCGACGTAGTGCCGCCGCTGCGCAGCAGCAGCCCTTTGAGATGCGTTTTATCCAGTTCGAGGAACTGACTGGGGGTGAGTTCGTCGGCAAGGCAAATGGCGGCTTCCCGCAGTTGACCCGGCGCCGGGAAACGGGCTTCGCCGTAGATATGCTGCAACAGCTGGAAGCAGACATCGCGCACATCCAGCACTCGCTCCTGCAGATAGCTGCTGCCGGAATCGCGGAACTGGGCGCAGAAGTGGTCGCTGGTGGCGACGATCGCCTGGGCGCAGCTGAGACCGGTGAGGATCCCGCCGAGCAGATGCTGGCGCAGCGAGGCATCCGTCGCCAGCGAACGGTGAGCTTCCAGTATCGCGCTGGCGGTACCGTCATTGTCCAGCAGCCGCAGTTCGATATCTTTCACCAGCAGGCGCAGGCCGTTATCCAGTGCCGCCTGCTCCTGTTCAGGACTGCTGGCGACGGGCAGTGCGCCAAGCTCGTGCAAATCGCGGGATTTTAGATGGATGAGCCTGCCCCCCGCGCTGCCGGCGCAGACCGGACTGGCATGGAACAGCGTCGGGTTCAGGCGTGAGAGTGACTCCGGCACCGGCTGGACGTCCAGCGCTTGTGCCGTAGGCAGCGGCGTGTCGCAGTGAGGAAATTCATCACGCAGAAAGGCCGTTAACGCGGCGTAAGCCTCGGCTTCATCTTCGCCGCTGATAAGCAGCTGGCAGGTGTCGCCCTTCAGGGTGTTCGTGCCGATGACCGCCAACGCGCTTTTGGCATTGCCACCGGTATCGCAGCGCAGGTTCCGCCACTCAATTGCCGATGAAAAACGGTTACACAGCGTTTCGACCAGACTGGCCGGACGCGCATGCACGCCG
Source organism: Klebsiella sp. GG_Kp146 (assembly GCF_040061975.1). NCBI lineage: Bacteria > Pseudomonadati > Pseudomonadota > Gammaproteobacteria > Enterobacterales > Enterobacteriaceae > Klebsiella > Klebsiella sp. GG_Kp146. Next base: position 111,697 of record NZ_JBEAHA010000010.1, on the reverse strand, counting down.
TTGGGCAAATCACATGTAAATTCAATGACCAAAGCCATCGCCTTCCTCCTGAGTAATCCATTAATTCCCCAAAAGGTAATGAAAGATGGTCAAGTGGACTAGGTGACAAAACTGGCAATTACTGGACTATTGTACACACGATACTTTTTTATGCCCGCCATCACAATTCCACCCTTTTAGCACTCACTCCTCCTGTCATCACTAAGATTTGAGGTTGATCGCAATTCTTTTCTAACCTTACAAATATCCAGTAAATGCACTTTTTCTCTACTGTTTTATGCGGCGCCCTTTTTCTAATGTTGAGCCATCAATACTGTCACGGGCCCTACAGCGCTCAGGAGCAAGCAATGAACGAACTGGTGCAAATACTAAAAAATACTCGCCAGCATCTGATGACCGGCGTGTCACATATGATCCCCTTCGTGGTCTCCGGCGGGATCCTGCTGGCGGTGTCCGTCATGTTGTATGGCAAAGGTGCGGTTCCGGATGCCGCCACCGATCCCAACCTGAAGAAACTGTTTGATATTGGCGTCGCCGGCCTGACGCTGATGGTCCCTTTTCTCGCCGCCTACATTGGCTACTCCATCGCCGACCGCGCCGCGCTGGCCCCCTGCGCCATCGGCGCCTGGGTAGGTAACAGCTTCGGCGCCGGCTTCTTTGGCGCGCTAATCGCTGGGATGATCGGCGGTCTGGTGGTCTATTACCTGAAAAAAATACCGGTCCACAAGGTGCTGCGCTCGGTGATGCCGATATTCATTATTCCCATCATCGGCACCTTTATTACTGCCGGGATCATGATGTGGGGGCTCGGCGAACCGGTAGGCGCGCTCACGGCAAACCTGACCAACTGGCTGCAGGGCATGCGCGAAGGCAGCATCGTGGTGCTGGCCATCATTATGGGCCTGATGCTGGCGTTTGATATGGGCGGCCCGGTGAACAAAGTGGCCTACGCCTTCATGCTGATCTGCGTTTCACAGGGGGTCTACAGCGTAGTGGCTATCGCCGCCGTCGGCATCGCCGTACCGCCGCTGGGGATGGGACTGGCGACGCTGATCGGCCGCAAATATTTCACCGCCGAAGAGAGGGAAACCGGCAAAGCGGCGCTGGTGATGGGCTGCGTCGGGGTCACCGAAGGGGCGATTCCCTTTGCCGCTGCCGACCCGCTGCGCGTTATTCCGGCCAATATGATTGGCGCGGCCAGCGGCTGCGTCACCGCGGCGCTGTTGGGCGTCCAGTGTTACGCCGGCTGGGGCGGGCTCATCGTGCTGCCGGTGGTCCAGGGCAAACTCGGCTTTATCGCCGCGCTGCTGGTCGGCGCCTGCGTCAGCGCCGCCTGCGTCATTGTGCTGAAAGCGCTGGCTAAAAAGAAATCGTCTGACACCAAAGCCGACGACGAATTAGACCTTGATTTTGAAATTAACTAACAGACTGGAAGGAACAGATTATGACCCACATTATCGCTGTCACCGCCTGCCCGTCGGGTGTGGCTCACACCTATATGGCCGCCGAATCGTTAGAAAGCGCCGCTAAGGCCAAAGGCTGGCAGGTCAAAGTTGAAACCCAGGGTTCTATCGGCATTGAAAACGAGCTGACCGCGGAAGAGATCGCCGCCGCCGATATGGTCATTCTGACCAAAGATATCGGTATCAAATTCGAAGAGCGTTTTGCCGGGAAAACTATCGTACGCGTCAATATCAGCGATGCGGTCAAACGCGCCGACGCCATCATGAACAAGATAGACAGCCACCTTTCCCAACGAGCCTGAAGCCTTAAAAGGGGCGCCCGCGCGCCCTTCGCCACAACATGGAGTTTGTCATGACGAATCGTACTCAACGCCTGAAAGCCAGCCTGTTCGCCCAACCGCGCGAAATATCACTTGAACGCGCCCTGCTGTATACCGCCAGCCATCGGCAAACGGAGGGCGAGCCGGTGATTATTCGCCGGGCGAAGGCCACCGCCTGGATCCTCGATAAGGTAGACATTTCGATTCGTGATGATGAACTGATTGCCGGCAACCGTACCATCAAACCGCGGGCCGGCATTATGTCGCCGGAGATGGATCCCTACTGGCTGCTTAACGAGCTCGACACCTTCCCGACCCGACCGCAGGACCGCTTCGCGATAAGCGAAGAAGATAAGCGCGTCTATCGGGAAACGCTGTTCCCCTACTGGGAAAAGCGCTCAATGAAAGATTTCATCAACGGCCAGATGACAGACGAGGTCAAAGCCGCCGTCAGCACCCAAATATTCAGCGTGAACCAGACCGATAAAGGCCAGGGCCATATCATTATCGACTATCCGCACCTGTTGAATAATGGCCTGGACGCGCTGGTTGCGGAGATGCAATCACACTGTGCCCGGCAGCCTGATAACCCTTTTTATCAGGCGGTATTGATCCTGCTGGAGGCCTCTCAGCGCCATATTCTGCGCTACGCCGCGCTGGCCGAGGAGATGGCTGGACACTGTCAGGATCCGCAGCGTCAGCGGGAGCTGTTAACCATCGCCGCGATTTCGCGCCACAATGCGCAGCACCGGCCAACGGACTTCCCCCAGGCCTGCCAGCTGTTCTGGTATATGAACATCATTCTGCAGTACGAATCCAATGCCAGCTCCATTTCGCTCGGCCGTTTTGACCAGTACATGCTGCCGTTTTATCAGGCGTCGCTGAATCAAGGACAGGATCCGGCGTCGCTCAAGGAGCTGCTGGAGTCGCTTTGGGTAAAATGCAACGACATCGTCCTGCTGCGCTCCTCCAGTAGCGCACGCTATTTCGCCGGTTTTCCCACCGGGTATACCGCCCTGCTCGGTGGGCTAACGGAAACCGGGCGCAGCGCGGTCAACGTGCTGTCATTTTTATGCCTCGATGCCTATCAAAACGTGCAATTGCCGCAGCCGAATCTTGGCGTGCGGGTGAACGAGCTGATTGACCGCCCGTTCCTGCGTAAAACCGCCGAAACCATCCGCCTGGGCACCGGCATTCCACAGATTTTCAACGACGAGGTGGTGGTCCCCGCCTTCCTCAATCGCGGCGTGTCGCTGGAAGACGCCCGCGACTACGCGGTGGTCGGCTGCGTCGAGTTGTCGATCCCCGGCCGCACCTACGGCCTGCATGATATCGCCATGTTCAACCTGCTGAAGGTCATGGAACTTGTCCTGCAGGAAAATGAAGGACAACCGGAGGTCAGCTGGGAAGGGCTTATCCGCCAGATGCGCGACAAAATTCGCTATTACATCAAGCTGATGGTCGAGGGCAGCAATATCTGCGATATCGGCCATCGCGACTGGGCGCCGGTGCCTCTCCTCTCCTCGTTCATTAAAGATTGCGTGCAGCACGGTAAAGACATCACCGCCGGCGGAGCGCGCTATAACTTCTCCGGCGTCCAGGGCATCGGGATTGCCAACCTGAGCGATTCGCTTTATGCCCTGAAGGGGATGGTCTTTGACCAGCAGCGCCTTAGCTTTGACCAACTGATGGCGGTACTGAAAGCCAACTTCCAGACGCCAGAGGGAGAGAAAATCCGCGCCCGGTTGATCAACCGTTTTGAAAAATACGGCAACGATATCGACGACGTCGATAATATCAGCGCCGATCTGCTGCGCTTTTACTGCAAAGAGGTGGAACAATATCTGAATCCGCGCGGCGGGCGTTTTACGCCCGGCTCCTATACCGTCTCGGCGCACGTGCCGCTGGGCTCGGTGGTGGGGGCTACCCCGGACGGGCGGCTGGCTGGCGAACAGTTAGCGGACGGCGGCCTGTCGCCAATGGTCGGCCAGGATGCCCAGGGGCCGACGGCGGTGCTGAAATCAGTCAGCAAGCTGGATAACTATCTGCTGTCGAACGGTACGCTGCTCAACGTTAAATTCACCCCGGCGACGCTGGCCGGCGACGGCGGGCTAAACAAGCTGGCAGACTTTTTACAGGCTTTCTGCAAGCTCAAGCTGCAGCATATTCAGTTTAACGTGGTCAATGCCGACACCCTGCGTGAAGCGCAGCAACGGCCGCAGGACTTTGCCGGCCTGGTGGTGCGCGTCGCGGGCTACAGCGCCTTCTTTGTTGAGCTGTCGAAGGAGATTCAGGATGACATTATCCGCCGCACCGCGCATCAGCTGTGAGGTGATGGAGACGCGCGCCGACCGGGCGCGCATTTTTAATCTGCAGCGCTACTCGCTCAATGATGGCCAGGGGATCCGCACGGTGGTCTTTTTCAAAGGCTGCCCCCACACCTGCCCGTGGTGCGCCAACCCGGAGTCAATGTCACCCAGGATCCAGACCCTGCGCCGGCAGAGTAAATGCCTGGGTTGCGCCCGCTGCCAGCAGGATGTCGTCGAGTGTCCCTCCGGGGCATGGGAGCAGATCGGTCGCGACATGACGCTGGATAACCTCCTTCAGGAGGTGCTGAAGGATGAAGTCTTCTTCCGCGCCTCCGGTGGCGGTGTCACCCTCTCCGGCGGTGAAGTGCTCATGCAGGCCGAATTTGTCGCCCGCTTTCTCCAGCGCCTGCGCCAGTGGGGGATCCGCACCGCCATCGAAACCGCTGGCGACGGGCCCTTCAACCGTTTTTTACCGGTGGCTGAAGCCTGCGACGAGGTGTTATTTGATTTTAAAATCATGGAACCTGAGCGGGCATTGTCGCTACTGCGAATCAATCAGCCGCGGGTACTGGATAATTTTCGCCAGCTGGCGGCTAGAGAGATCAACCTCATCCCACGCGTGCCGCTGATCCCGGGCTATACCATGAGCGTCGATAATTTTCGCCAGATTCTGAACTTTCTCGCACCTTTTAATCTTACAGAATTGCACCTGCTGCCATTTCATCAATACGGCGAGCCCAAATACCGTCTGCTGGGCAAACCCTGGGCGCTGGCCAGGGTGAAAGCGCCTGACGAAGCGGACATTCAACCTTATCGGGTAATGGCCGAAGCGGCCGGATTCCACGTCACTATCGGCGGTTAACGCCAGGAGGATGTTATGGACTTCAATATTATCGCCGTCACCGCCTGCGTCAGCGGAGTGGCGCACACCTATATGGCTGCCGAACGGCTGGAAAAGGTCGGTCATCATGAAAAATGGCATCTTAAGGTGGAAACTCAGGGCGCGCTCGGCGTTGAAAATCGCATTACCGCAGAAGATATCGCCCGCGCCGAAGTGGTGCTGCTGGTGACGGATATCGAAATTGACGACGCCCAGCGCTTTCGCGGCCTGCGGACGATTAAAACCAGCATCAAGAGCTTCCTGCTGCAGCCGCAGCAGATCGTCGAGGCCGTAAAAAGCATCATGAAAAAGCCGGTCGTCTATGTTGAACTTCCCTGACCGGCGACGGGCCTTACTCTACATCCAGCAACCACTTTTGCGCTGGCGTCAGGCGGCTGGCCGTCTCGGGCGTCAGCCAGCGCCGCTGGTCCTGCTGCGGCGTATCCGCGCGATCGATGTATAACCCATGCAGCACCCGTCGTCTGCTGCCCTCACGATTACGCGTGCCGCCGTGCCAGGCGTGAGCGTTGTAAATCATCACGCTCCCGGCCGGCGCAGCAAACACGATTTCATCAGGGTGGGCCTGCTCCGGGTCGGCCAGTACCTCTTCCGGGAGCTCAGGACGCAGGTGGGTACCGGGGATAATCCGCGGCGCGCCGTTGGCGGCGCTCAAATCGTCTATCGCCCAGATGGTATTCACCAGGTGGACTTTGGGAAAATCCGGGCGCGGCTTTTTCCAGTCGGCGTGCAGCGGCTGGTGGCCGCCGTTATATAACGCCTCGCGCGCGTTCAGGCTGGAGACTTTAAAATCGCCGTTGAAGATATAGCGGCAGGCGGAGAGGATCAGCGGATGAGCCCAGACTTTCTCCCAGATAACCCCCTTATTCACCAGGTTGGCGATCCGCGTCGCGGTCGCTTCCTGATGATGTTCCATCGCCAGATTGTCGCCTTCGCGCTCGACCAGGGTATCAATTAGCCGTCGCATTTCGCTCAGCCACTGGGCGTCAACGACATTATGCACAACGGTGTAGCCGAGGGTGTCGAGCTCGTGTTTCATTTGCGCGCTGAGCGCCAGGCTGGCGCCTAACGCATCGAGAAAGCTAGCTGATGATGAGTTCATGTTGCGTTCCTTTTTAACGTTCCGATAACACAAACAAACTCTACTGGTCCATCCGCGGCATGACAGGAGGCGAGCGCTACGAAAAACTGGACATACGTACGCGAGCCAACAAAGTGTGATGGGCGTCAACAATCACGTTTTCGGCGATGCCGGTGCTGTAGCTGACCGGGAATCCACCGCGCAAAATGGCTTAACAAACGCTGCCGGGGAGGAAAAAATAGATTATCATCAACAGGATAATGCGCATGCTGAGGGCAAAGAATGATTGAAGATCTGCCGGATATACTGCATCGGTTAATCGGTCAAAAAGATCGCTTACAGGTGAGATTTCCTGAGCCGGATATCTCCGTGCCTGCCCTTGCCTTCAACGTACCGTTTCCACGTCTGGAAATTGTGCTGGAGGGTCAGCTTAATGAACAGGGGCTGCCGCTAGCCGCTTCGACGTTAACCGCGCTGCAGGTACTCTACGTGCAGGCGGGAAAGTGGACGCTGCCGCAGTGGACCGGCCCGGCCACTACCCTGAGTATCCTGTTTGGCCGGCAGAAACTGGGATTCAGTATTCAGCGCTGGGACGGGAAAAGCCTGCACACGGAGAAGCAAAGCGTTGCCCGCCTCGGGCCGCGCGTGGGCTCTTACCTGCTGCTGAGCCTGAATGAAGTCAGCCTGCAGCCCGATCCGCTAACCGCTCGCCTGGTGGTCGCCGCGCTACTGAGCCACTGTCGCGAACAGCTGGTTGGGCTGGAAATGCGCGTCAGTCGCAGCCGGGATCTGTTTCTTGCCGTTCAGGACTATCTCGAGGAAAATCTGAGCCTGCCGCTGACGCGGGAATCAGTGGCCAGACGTTTTCACATCACGCCCAACTATCTTTCGCATATTTTTCAGAAATCAGGCTCGGTGGGATTTAACGAATATCTGACCCGGGTGCGTCTTGAAAAGGCAAAACAGCTGCTGCGCGGCTATGACCTGAAGGTGAAAGAGATCGCCCATAACTGCGGCTTTGTCGACAGCAACTATTTTTGCCGGGTCTTCAAACGCTACACCGAGCGTTCGCCGTCAGAGTATCGGCGACACTGCCGCAGCGCGCAGCAGGCCTAACCTGCCGTGTCGGAATATTACGCCCACTCCACGCGCCCGCGCCCGTTGTGCTTGGCCTTGTACAACGCCTCGTCGACTTTGCGGATAAACGTCTCCTGCGCTTCGCCCGGCCGCCAGGTTCCGACGCCAATGCTGATCGACAGCGGTGTTTGATGATTGATCAGGATGGTGCGGGCATTGTCGAGGATCGCCTGCGCCAGATCGTGCAGCTCAGGCTCCGACAGGCCATCGACGATAATGGCAAACTCTTCCCCACCGATACGCGCCGGCAGGACCTGCTCGCTGGTCAGTTTCGCCAGCTGTTTCCCCAGGGAAAATAACACTTCATCCCCCACCAGGTGGCCCCAGGTATCGTTGATTTTCTTAAAAAAATCGATATCCAGGATCATGAGCCCCAACGCATGTCCGGACTTTTCGCGAATGGTATCGATAAAAAAGCGGCGGTTGGGCAACTGAGTGAGCTCATCTTTTAGGGATTGCGAGCGCGCGTCAACGTACAGCAGGTTGATGCGCTCAATAATTTTGTAGACGCCCACCACGGTCAGCAGCATCCCGGAGAGGCGCAGCAGATCTTCGCAGTAGTAGCCCATCCAGCGCGGCTGAACCACCATCTCATCCATCACATCGAACGTGCCGCCGGCAATCCACAGCAGCAGCCCATAGCGCACCCAGTTGACGGCAATATGGCTCATCCGCACCTTCGCTGAGCTCCACAGCATAAACACCAGAAACAGCAGCGCCAGCATATCGATATAGAGCCCGGGGTTGGCCAGGATTTCTCGCCACGTGCCGATGGGCGGCGACACCAGCGCACAGCCGACAGCGACGGCGACGATAACCAGCAGCGCAGGCAGTAGCGTACCCCGCGCCAAAGCGGACGGAATGGGGCGTTTCGCAGGAATAAGGCATTCAGGCATAGCGATGTCTCATGGTAACCACAGGGCCGATCGCGGGACAGGATAGCAGTTAAGCGCAGCGGGACGAATGAAAAAGCGACGCGCCGACAAAACGGCGGTGAGGTAGACTGACCCCGCGGAATTGTTCCAACGTACTACCACTCCATGGCGACGAGGTCAGTGGCGCGGATACTATCGGCTAAATCCATCAGCTGATTAGCTTTCCGTGCGGCGCCACCGATAACCGGCGGCGCCTGTCAGAGATTAGCCGCTGAACACTCGCGCCTTGCCGCTGACCGTCAGTCGCACCGTCGCGCCGGGCTGCCACGCCGGCTGGCTTACGGTTCGCAGGACAATCGGCCGATCGTGCCCGGACATCGACAGCGTCAGCGTGGAGAGCTGGCCGGAGAAATCAACATCGCGGATGGTGGCGGTACTTTCCTGCGGCCCGCTCACGCTGACGCTCAGCTGTTCCGGACGCAACATCACCTTACCTTCACCAGCAGGATGCCCTGCGTCTGTCGCCAGGTCGCCCAGCGCGCAGCTGGCCCGCCCGGGGCTCAGCCGTGCGGGGAGGATCAGGGCATCGCCGAGAAACAGCGCCGTCTCTTCATCCACCGGCTGCGCGTAAACCGCCAGCGGGGTCCCCACCTGGGCGAAACGCCCCTGGCGCATCACCGCCACCTGTGTGGCGAACGACAGCGCTTCGGTCTGGTCATGGGTCACCAGAATCGAGGCGATACCGGTCTCCGCCAGCAGATCGGCGGTCGCTTTGCGCGTGCTGGCGCGCAGTCCGGTGTCCAGGGCAGAAAAGGGTTCATCGAGCAGCATCAGCGCCGGCTGCTGGGCCAGGGCGCGAGCCAGAGCCACACGCTGCTGCTGGCCCCCGGAGATCTCATGCGGCCAGTGGCGCGCCAGGCTGTGGTCGAGGGCGACCATCTCCATCAGCGCGCCCACCCGGCGACGTTTTTCCTCGCGGCTGGCGTCCAGCCCCCAGGCGATATTGTCCGCCACATTGAGGTGAGGAAACAGCGCCCCCTCCTGCGGAACGTAGCCGATCCGTCGCTGGTGGGCAGGAACAAACACGCCCTCGGCAAACAGCGGCGCGCCGTGCATCACGATCCGCCCGCTGTCGGGCGTTTCGAAACCGGCGAGAATGCGCAGCAGCGTGGTTTTTCCCGAACCCGACGGACCCACTATAGCCGTCCGGCTACCCGGCGCCACCTGAAGATGAATATTATCGAGGACCTGCGCGTCGGCGAAGGATTTCGAAACAGAAGACAATTCCAGCATGTTACAACCCTGCCATTTTTTTCGACTGCATATAGAGAACCGCCGTCAGCGGCAGCGAAATGACGATCATCAACAGCGCGTAGGGCGCCGCCGCCACGTAGTCGATCTCGCTGGTTAACGCCCAGAATCCGGTCGACAACGTGCGGGTGCCTAACGGCGAGAGCAGCAGCGTGGCGGTCAGCTCATTGCTGACGCCGAGGAACACCAGCGCGGCGCCGGCGGCTGCCCCCGGGGCGGCAAGCCGCATGGTGATACTCCACAGGGCGCGGGCCGGGCTGCGTCCGAGACTGCGGGCGACGTTTTCCAGCTCCACCGGCGCCTGGGCGATACCGGCGCGCAGGTTAATCAGCGCCCGCGGCATAAACATCAGCAAATAGGCCAGAAACAGCGTCACTTCGGTCTGGTACACCGGACGGGCATAGTGGATGGTGACGGTGACCAGCGCCAGCGCGGTCACGATGCCGGGCAGCGAGCTGGTGATGTAATTACACCCCTCCAGCAGGCGGAACAGCGGACGCGGATAGCGCACGCCGAGCCAGGCGATGGGGATCGCGCAGACCGTCGTAAGCAGCGCCCCGCCCGCCCCCAGCAGCAGCGTTTGACGCAGGGAATGCCACAGATCGGCATGCAGCCAGTTGTCGATACCGCCCAGCCACAGCCAGCGTCCCAGGACCAGCAACGGCACCCCCATCGCCAGCAACACCAGCAACAGAAGCAGCAGCTGCGCGCCGAAAGCGGCCCCTTTACCCAGCACCAGGCGCTTCTGCTCGCGCGCCGCCCCGGCGCCGATACGCGCATAGCGCGCTTTACCGCGCGAAGCGCTCTCCAGCAGCAGGATCGCCAGACAGCACAGAGCCAGCACGCCCGCCAGCATATTGGCGGCCGGACCGCTGAAGGTCGACTGGAACTGATCGTAAATGGCGGTAGTGAAAGTATCGAAGCGGATCATCACATACAGACCATATTCCGCCAGCAGATGCAGGGCCACCAGCAGCGCACCGCCGCAGATAGCCAGCCGCAGCTGCGGGAGCACCACCCGAAAGAACACTTTCCACGGCGGAGTGCCCAGCGATGCGGCGACATCTTCAAGCGTGGGATCGAGTCGGCGCAGCACGGCCGCTACCGGCATATAGATAAACGGATAGTAGGCCAGCACGGAAAGAAACACCCCGGCGCCCAGGCCATGCAGCGAGGGCGCAGCGCTGACCCACGCGTAGCTCTGAACAAAGGCTGGAATGGCCAGCGGGGCCACCGCCAGCGCCGACCACAACTGCCGCCCGGCCAGCACGGTACGTTCCGTCAGCCAGGCCAGCGTCACGCCAAGCACAATGCTGATGGGGACCGCCAGCACCGTCAGCCACAGGGTATTGCTGAGCAGCTCGCCTACCCGTGGGCGAAAGACCAGCGCTTTGATTGTCGGCCAGCCGGTATCGAATCCGACCGCCACCACAAACCCTAACGGCAACAGCGCCAGCAATGAAAACAGGAGCGCTAAGGCAACCATCGGAAATGCAGGACGCCTGCGCTCGGGCAGGCGTCCTGTTTTCTTTCCGAGCGACAGACTCAGAACAGACATAGCAACATCACTTCCTCAGGATCAGAGCAGGCCAGCCTGCGTCATCAGTTCAATGACCTTTTTACTGTTCAGCGAGGAAGGTTCCACCTTCGGGGCATCCAGATCTTTCAGCGGGGTCAGTTTCGGGTTAGAGGCCGCGTCTACCCCCACCGCATATTCGAAGGCGTTATTGGTGCGCAGCGCATCCTGTCCCTGCTTACCGGTGATCCATTTAATAAAGGCCTGCGCCTGCGCTTTATGTTTGCTGGAGGCCAGCACGCCGCCGCCGGAAATGCTGACGAAGGCCCCTGGATCCTGGTGTTTGAAGTAATACAGTTGGGTGTTTTTGCTGTTCTCGCCGGTTTTTGACTGGTCAACGAAGCGATAGTAATGGTAGATCACCCCGCCGTCGATCTGCCCGGCGTTGACCGCTTTCATCACCGTGCTGTTGCCTTTATAGGCGACAAAGTTGGTTTTCATCGCCTTCAGCCAGTCGAGGGTCGCCTGCTCACCCTTCAGCGCCAGCATCGCGCTGACGATAGCCTGGAAATCCGCCCCCGATGGCGAAGCCGCCCAGCGGCCCTTCCACTCCGGTTTTGCCAGATCCATCAGCGACTGCGGCAGCTGCGCCTCGCTGATTTTCGCCGGGTTATAGACGAAGACGGTGCTGCGCGCGGCGATGCCGATCCAGCGACCGTGCTGAGGGCGGTACTGCGCCGGAACCTGCTGCAGGGTCGCCGCATCCAGCGGGGCGAAAAGTTTGGCATTATCAACCAGCACCATCGACGGCGAGTTCTCGGTCAGAAACACATCGGCTGGCGACGCGGCGCCTTCCTGAACCAGCTGATTACCCAGCTCGCTGTCATCACCATTGCGCAGCGTGACTTTAATACCGGTCTCTTTCGTAAATCCATCCACCCACGACTTCACCAGATTTTCGTGTTGGGCGTTGTAGACCACAATCCCGTCCTGACCGTCAGCCGCCATCCCTTGCGGCGCCAGAAACAGAGAAGCGGCAACCAGCGCTGCCGTGCGGAGGGGCGATAAGCGAGATTTCATGAACGCATCCTTAATGAAATAGGGCAATTAATGGTAAATAGCCTGAGCGGAGAGGATTAAATCACAGCAAAAAAAGAATGATAATGAAAACAATTATCATAAACTTAAAAAAGCAAAAAATAGCGCCGGTCTGTTATTAGGGATTAGAAAATGCTTAAAACCATCCGTTCCCGAAATTTAGATTAAGAAAACATTAAGCTGCGATTATTTTATTGCCTTCGTGACAGAGCAGCCGCCTCTGCACGTTATCTGCGGTCTTTGCCGGCGGGTATTGTGATACTGATCATGTTTTTAATATGCGCCGTCATCACGAAAGATATCCTCCTTCTACGATCATTAAAAAGCCTTTACCGTCAGAGGGATGGTTAACTTTATGCACACTCACCCTGGCACGCACGATAAATGAAAGAGATAAAGCGGCGAAACGCATGGATTGCCTTTTCCCTCGCGCTGGTGGTGTTTCTGGCTGGCGTGTTCGTCATTAACTGGCAACTGTGGCATTCCGACCAGGCTGCCCATGTCGCCGCCGCCCGCCAGGCGGCGACGAAAATCGCCGTTATTCTGGATGAGGCCCGCACCGCAACGGTGACGGCGATGAACGTTAGCCGCAGCGGGTGCTCGGAGCAGGGTCAGTTTCAGCTCGGAACGGAGGCCGCCCTGCAGCCGCATCTGCGCACCATTATGCTGATAAAAGAGGGCAAGGTGTGGTGCTCGTCCCTGCCCGGCAACCGGGTCCTGACGCTCAGCCCTGTGTCATTATCTGACGAACCTCTGATGCTGCTCCCGGCCAGAATGATGGTCAATAAGCGTCCGGTGCTGATCTATCAGACGCACTCAGCACAGATCCGGGTGATTGTCACTATCAGCGACGTCCATCTGCGCGATGCGCTATATAGCGATTCGGATAGCAACGGGCTGGCCCTATGGGTTCAGGATCAAATGATTGCCAGGCATGGCGATGTCCAGCCACAGGCTGCTGATCCAAGCCGGAGCGTTTTTACCTCGCCGGCCTATCCGTTTCGCATTACCTATCCCGAGTCATCTTTTTTAAGCCCCGGACGCCTGGTGAATAATGGCGCCGGTTTGCTGATTTTTATTTTCTCTGTTTCGCTGCTGTTTTATTTTCTGATGCGTAAATTTCTCAATGTTTACACCTCTGAAGAGGAAAAGTTGCGCTACGCCATCACCCAGGGCTATATCATTCCCTACTACCAGCCTTTGGTGAACGGGAAAACCGGTGAGATATACGGTGTGGAAATACTGGCACGCTGGCAAAACACCACCACGCCCTCGCGTTCACCTGCTGAATTTATACCGCTGGCCGAGCGTACCGGCTTAATTATTCCGCTGACCCGCAGCCTGATGGCGCAGGTAACCGCCCAGATGAGACCGCTCTTTAATAAACTACCGGATGGGTTTCATATCGGCCTCAACATCAGCGCGTCGCATATTAACTCCCCGACGTTTATCGATGATTGTCTGCACTTTCAGCGCGGCTTTGAGGGTAAAGCGGTAAAGCTGATGCTGGAGATCACCGAGCAGGAACCGCTGTTACTCAATGGGGCGGTGGTCGACAAGCTCAACAGGTTACACAACTGCGGGTTTTCCATCGCGCTGGACGACTTTGGTACCGGCTATTCCGGGCTTTCCTATCTGCACGAACTGGTGTTTGATTACATTAAAATCGATCAGAGCTTTGTCGGTCGCGTGACCGGAGAGACGCCGTCAAGCAAGCTGCTGGACTGCGTGATAGAGATGGCCCGAACGCTTTCACTGCGCATCATTGCCGAGGGCGTTGAAACCCAGGCCCAGCTGGATTACCTCAATCGCCAGAATATTCCTCTGCTGCAGGGCTACTTCTTCTGGAAGCCGATGCCCTACGTCGCGCTGGTGATGCTCCTGCTGAGTAAACCGAAGGCACGGATTATCGAAGAATAAGCGGGCGGTCAGTAACCCGGCGGCAATCCTGCCCTGCACACACCTTATCCCTGAGCAAACAGGTTCAGCGCCTCCTGACGGTTCTCTTTAATAGAAAAGATACGATCCATACGGGTAAGCTTGAACAGGTCCTGGATCGTCCCGTTGAGCGAACACAGCACCAGCTCTCCCTGCCCACTGACGCTCTTGAGTATGGATACCAGGGCGCCCAGGCAACTGCTGTCGATAAACTCGACATGGCTCAGATCCAGCAGTACGTTTTTCGTCTCCCCGTCGATGGCCTCGAGGACCTGCTGCTTAAACGCCGAGACAACGGAAGCATCCAGTCGACGCACCAGGGGCACGATAATTTTGACACCCTGCTCAGTATGTAATTCAACGTTCATCTTTATCCTCAATGTTGGCTGACACCTGTCAACGCGACTCAGTTCTGTTCGGCGTGTGCTTTTTTAGCGGGTAATGCCCCAGATATCCCTGGCGTAGCCGCGGATAGTTCTGTCGCTGGAAAACTCCCCCATCCGGCAAATGTTGAGCAAGGCCCGGCGGTGCCAGCGATCCGGTTGTTCAAAATCAGCCATCGCCTGCTGTTGCACCTGACAATAACTGTCGAAATCCAGCAGATGGCAATAATGATCGGCCCCCGTCAGCATCTGATGCAGCGGCGCAAACCGTTCGCGATCGGCGGTAAACTGCCCGGACACCAGGCTATCGACCACTCGTGCGATAGCCGGATTCTGATGATAGAACGCATGGTGATGCCCGAGGCGTCGGCTCTCTTCAATCTCTTCCGCCACCGCGCCAAAAAGATAAAAATTATCGATTCCCACTGCCTCGCGGATTTCGATATTCGCCCCATCATAGGTGCCGATAGTTAACGCGCCGTTCATGGCAAACTTCATATTGCTGGTGCCGGACGCCTCGGTCCCGGCGGTGGAAATTTGCTCAGAGAGATCCGTGGCGGGAATAATTTTTTCCGCCAGCGAGACTTTATAATCTTCGAGGAAAACCACTTTAAGCTGCCCGGCGACCTGCGGGTCACTGTTAATTTTTCGGGCAACGGTATTAATCAACTGAATAATCAGCTTCGCCATCCGGTAGCCCGGCGCCGCTTTACCCGCAAACAAATGGACCTTAGGCGCCATTGTTCTCCCTGCCTCTTTGATCTCCAGGTACAGCGCGATCACGTGAAGAATATTGAGTAACTGTCGTTTGTATTCGTGAATACGTTTGACCTGACAGTCAAACATGGCCAGCGGATCCAGCGGGATGCCGTAGCGTTGCGCCACCAGCTGGCTGAGCGCGGTTTTGTTGGCAAATTTTATGGCCCGGATATTGTCAATAACGGCCGGATCGTCGACCAGGTTTTCCAGACGGGAGAGCTGGGGTAAATCGGTTGGCCACCCCTCCCCCAATTGTTGGTGCAAAAATTCTGCCAGCCCAGGGTTAGCCTGCTGCACCCAACGACGCGGTGTGACGCCGTTGGTCTGATTAATGAATTTCTCCGGGGTGATAAAATAGAAGTCAGGCACCAGCTGTTTTTTGACCAATTCTGAGTGCAGCCACGCCACCCCATTCACGCGATGGCTACCGACAATGGCCAGATTAGCCATGCGGATTTGCTTATCATGATGTTCGTCAATTAAAGACAGCGAAGATAACAGATGATTTTTATCCGGCCAGCGCCGGGCCACCGCTTCGAGAAAACGGTGGTTAATCTCAAATATAATCTGCAAATGACGCGGCAGAAGTTTCTCAAACAACGACACCGGCCAGGTCTCCAGCGCTTCCGGCATCAGCGTATGATTGGTGTAGGCGCAGGTATTTTGCGTTATCTCCCACGCCTGCTCCCAGGGCAGTCGGTATTCGTCCACGAGGATCCGCATCAGCTCCACCACCGCCACTGCCGGATGGGTGTCATTAAGCTGAATAGCCACATGCTGCGCCAGCAAAGTAATGTCGTCATTAACCTCAGCGTAGTCACGAAATATATCCCGCAGCGTACAGGCCACCAGAAAATATTCTTGGGTCAGCCGCAGCTCTTTTCCGGTCAGCACCTCATCGGAAGGATAGAGTATTTTTGAAATATTCTCCGAGGCGATTTTTTCACTCACCGCCTTGATATAATCGCCGCGATTAAAAATATGGATATTAAAGGAGTCAGAGGCTACCGCGCTGTAGAGACGCAGCTTGTTGGTGGTCGTATCCCGGTAGCCGGAAACAAAATAGTCATGGGGAATACCAACGATAGTTTTCCAGCCGAGCCACATCGGGTTGTAATTACCATCAATATCTTCGCTGTGCTCGATATACCCCCCCAGCGGGATCAGAATGTGCTGGGCGTGATGCTCCACCAGCCATGGGGAATGCATGGAGTGCCAGTCATCAGGATGTTCGATCTGCTGATCGTTTTGAAAGGACTGGCGAAAAAGGCCATATTCGTATTTGATGCCATGCCCGGACGCTGCAATGTCAAGGGTGGCCATCGAGTCGATAAAGCAAGCGGCTAAGCGCCCTAACCCGCCGTTACCCAGCGCGGCGTCAGGCTCCTCGTCAAGGAGGCGTTCAAGATCAAACCCCAGGTCATTGACCACCTGGCGCATCTCCGACAGTAAATTCATATTCACCAGGTTATTACGCAGCGACTGGCCGAGTAAAAACTCCATCGACAGGTAGTAAACTCGCTTTTTTCGCGCTCCGCGCTGCCGCGCCTGGCTCGACAGAAAATGGTCCTGCTGAAAATGACGAATGGCCAGCGCCACCGCGTTAAAAATATCGCCTTGCGTGGCTTTATTTAAGCTGACACACAGCGTGTATTTTAATTGCTCTTCAACCAACGCCCGTAATTCTTTGATATCTTGCGGATTAATGACAGGCATGCTGACCTCACTGGTCTCTTTTCTGCGTAAAACCGTGGCAGGTAAATCATCATTTTTCCAAGTATAGACGAAGTTTTTTTGCGGAAAGTTTTTTATTCCTGAGCATCAATTCGCTTATATCGTGCTTCGGAACAATTAACATTCCTCCTTTTAAACGGATTGGTGGTTTTATTTTCGCCAGCTGATTACGCTGCGGCGCTGACAGAGTCAACGAGATTTCGCATGGCGGGCTTGCGAGGTCGGGAGGTCAGGATGAAGCGCGGATGGGATGGTCAAAGGGAAAAGCAAAAAGGGGTTACCTTTCGGTAACCCCTTCTTTTATATGGCGGAAGCGCAGAGATTCGAACTCTGGAACCCTTTCGGGTCGCCGGTTTTCAAGACCGGTGCCTTCAACCGCTCGGCCACACTTCCGGTGTGAGGCGCACTATAAACACCTCGGCGGATGCTGTAAAGCACCATTTTGTTCAACTGCCTTAAAAACAAACAAATCTGTGTTATTCGTCTGAATTTCAGGCAGTTCGCACAGAAAATCAGCGCCCATCGCCGCTCGTGGACGGCAGTTTCTTTATGTACATATCTTTGGTGTAGTAGTACCCCAGCTTGTCCGGCGTGAAGCCGCCCACCCAGGGCTTCACTAAATGGGTACGCACATAGTGATAGACCGGAATGGCGGGAACATCCTGCGCCAGCAGATCTTCCGCCTGCTGATAGTATTTGCCGCGGGTCGCCACGTTGGTGGCTTTCGCCGCGTTGTGCAGCGCCTCATCGTAAGCCGGGTTGCTGTACTGACTGGTGTTCTCGCTATCCCCGGTGCGGAAGGTATTGAGGAAGGAGGCAGCATCGTCGTAGTCGGCAATCCACGCGTAGCGGACGGCGTCAAAATTATGCGTATGCATCGTATCCAGCATCGTCTTCCACTCCTGGTTCTGCAGCTTCACCTCGACGCCGAGGTTTTTCTTCCACATAGAGCTGGCGGCGATGGCGATGCGCTGATGTGACTCGTAGGTGTTATATAGCAGGGTAAAGACCAAGGGGTGCCGCTCATCGTACCCCGCCTGCGCCAGCAGTTTTTTCGCCTCGGCAATCCGCTTCTCGCGCGGCCAGCTGGCATAGTCCGGGTTGTGTAGCGTCACGCCGCCAATATCCGGCTGACTGATCACCCAGGCCGGGCGCTGGCCCTGGCCGAGTACTTTTCCGGCAATGATATCTTTATCAAGCGCCATATTCAGCGCCCGACGCACGCGCGCGTCGTTAAACGGCGGCCGGGTGGTATTGAACTCGTAGTAATAGGTCGCCAGCTGTGGCGAAACGTCCAGCTGGTCGCCCATGGTTTTCTGCAACTGCGCAAACTGATTGATCGGCACCGTGTAAACAATATCGATCTCCCCCGCTTTGTAGCGATTAACATCGGCGGCCTCGGAAGAGACTGGCAGGTAAGTGACTTTATTGATAACCGTGTGCGCATTGTCCCAGTACTTCACATTACGTTCAGCCACCAGCCGTTCATTCACCACCCATTGGGTCAGCTTATAGGGCCCGCTGGTGACGATATGCTCTGGCCGGGTCCATTTATCGGCAAAACGCTCCACCAGCACTTTGTCGATCGGCACCAGCGCGGGGTGCGCCAGCATCGCCAGGAAGGCAGCATTCGGCTGAGTCAGGGTGACCTGCAGCGTGGTGTCGTTTAGGGCTTTCACCCCCAGCGTCTCGGGGCCCTTTTGCCCCAGGGCAATCTCTCGGGCGTTGGTGATATGCATATTGCCGGGGTAGCTTGCATAGGGGGAGGCGGTGGCCGGCGAGACCAGCCGTTGCCAGCTCCAGACGATATCCTGCGCCGTGATGGCCGTGCCGTCGGACCAGGTCAGACCGGGACGTAAATGGAAGGTCCACAGCTGGTTGTCCTTGTTTTCCCAGCGTTCCGCCAGCCGGGGCTCGACCGCCCCCGCAGGCGATACGCTGACCAGACCTTCGAAGAGATCGCTAATAATATTATTTTCAACGTCGCTCTCGACTTTGTGCGGATCGAGCGAGGCTGGTTCACTGCCGTTATTTCTGACCAGCTCCTGCTTTTCCGCCAGCTGGGTGCCCGGCGGCACCTGCGCCGCCTGCGCCCCGCCGATCATTGCTATCATACTGACTGCCAGCAGCGTTCGCGTGATGTGATTGTTTTGATGTAATGTCATTTCCCTTTGCCTTTAACGTACGGAGTTATTCCCCCTTCCACACTTAGTCGCAGAATTTCAATAAAGCAATATTTTTCAGTAACCTATAAGATTTCGATCGGCTCACCGAAGCGAAACGCGAAAACATATCGCTTTTTCCAATCCATGTAGAATTTTATGCTAGTCAAAAGCGGCAAAAGCTAAGTAAAGATGGGTAAAAGCATTAGGGCTTCACGCTTGTTTTTCTTATTCTTTATACCTAATTACATCTGTCATAAGAGAGTGACTCATGGATCGCATAATTACATCATCGCGTGACCGTTCCTCGCTGCTCAGCACGCACAAGGTTCTGCGTAACACCTACTTCCTGCTCAGCCTGACGCTGGCGTTTTCCGCCATCACCGCTACCGCCAGCACGGTGCTGATGCTTCCTTCCCCGGGGCTGATTTTGACCCTCGTGGGGATGTACGGTCTGATGTTCCTGACCTATAAAACGGCGAATAAGCCCACCGGGATTATTTCCGCCTTCGCCTTCACCGGGTTCCTCGGCTATATCCTTGGACCGATGCTGAACGCGTACCTTTCTGCCGGCATGGGCGATTTGATCGGCCTGGCGCTGGGCGGTACGGCGCTGGTCTTCTTCTGCTGCTCGGCCTACGTGCTGACGACGCGCAAAGATATGTCTTTCCTCGGCGGGATGCTGATGGCCGGCGTGGTCGTGGTGCTGATTGGTATGGTCGCTAACCTGTTCCTGCAGCTGCCGGCGCTGCACCTGGCGATTAGCGCGGTGTTCATCCTGATCTCTTCGGGCGCCATCCTGTTCGAGACCAGCAACATCATCCGCGGTGGTGAAACCAACTACATTCGCGCCACGGTCAGCCTGTATGTCTCGCTGTACAACATCTTTGTCAGCCTGCTGAGCATCCTGGGCTTCGCCAGCCGGGACTAACCGTTCCCCTGCTAACAAAGGCCTCGCTTATGCGGGGCCTTTTTTTTTGCTACACTGCGGCCAGTTTCAGGCGGTATGTGAAAAATTATGTTTATTTTTGAAGGCAACGAAATTGAGACGGATAGCGAAGGCTATCTGAAAGATACCACCCAGTGGAGCGAGGCGATGGCCGACGTCATCGCCGCGCAGGAAGGGATAACGCTCACCGTTGAGCACTGGGAAGTGGTGCGCTTTGTGCGCGAGTTTTACCTTGAATTCAACACCTCGCCAGCGATCCGCATGCTGGTAAAGGCGATGGCCAACAAGTTTGGCGAAGAGAAAGGCAACAGCCGCTATCTCTATCGCCTGTTTCCGAAAGGCCCCGCCAAACAAGCGACCAAAATCGCCGGTCTGCCGAAGCCGGTGAAGTGCATCTAATAGAGGATCGCGAACTTGTCCCAGCTGCGGGTGGGTTGATGGGGTTCAGTCAACACTCGGTCAACCCGCGCGCTGCGCGGCCCACCGGCTTTCAGCCAGGCGATGAGTTTCTCCACCTGCTCCGCCTCGCCGCAGGCAAGCACTTCCACGCCGCCGTCGTCCAGATTACGGGCATAGCCGGTCAATCCCAGCTGCAGCGCTTCCCGCTGTGTCGAATAGCGAAATCCTACGCCCTGAACCGAACCGTAAACCCATGCCATCGTGCAGATACTGGCCATCATCGTCTCCTTTTCGCTCACCCTTTACGCTGAGGATAGCAAATTCATTCAGCGTACGTGCTTTGGCAGTAAACCATAGTGCTGACGGAAGCGCGCGGTAAAGCGCGATCCCGACTGATATCCGCTGTTCTGCGCAATTTCCCCGATGGGCCGCGAAGTGGTCTGCAGCTGCCCCAGGGCATGGGCCATCCGCACCTCCTCGACAATCTGGCGAAAACTCTGCGATTCCTGCTGCAGCCGACGGCGCAGCGTGGACTCGCCGAGAAAGAGCATTTTCGCTACCCGCGACACGCTCCACGCTTGCGCTGGCGACAGCATGACCAGTTGTCGAACCTGCGCCGACAGATCCTGCTGCCGCTCGACGAGCAGCGGGCCGGCATAACCCGCCTCGTGCAAGGCCAGCAGCAGGCCCATGGTCTGATGCTGCTGCAGAGAGGGGGACAAGCCTTCCCGCACCGCCTGCAGAACGCTTTGCCACATAAACGCCAGCTCAGTCGTCACCGGGGCGCAGAGCGAGGTCAGACGCCCGGGCGGTGGTTCACTGACATAGCGGGTCTTGAACGCCGTCAACAGCTCGGGCGTCAGCGACAGCAGATCGGAGCAAAAGAGGCCATTCTCCGGCTGGTTAATCACCTCCAGCTCAACGTCAGCCGGCAAAACAATCAGCTGTTGCGGGGTCGCCAGCACCCGGCTCTCCCCTTGCACAATCACCTTGCTGCCGCGCTTTACCCGACAGAGCGCCGGGGCGAACAAACGCACCCGATGCAGCCTGCATAGCCGTCGGGTGGTGATCTCCGCGGCGGTCAGGGCGTTATGCTGAAAATGAATACTCTCCATCCGACCACCCTTTTATTTTAGCGCCCGGCCGTCGCCGTCAACTGGGCGCTGGCGAGAGCATGGCTGTGTAACAGATACCCGACCAGCGCCCCGCTGGCATCGGCATTCACCGGCAACGTGGGGATATCCAGCGCCCACACCGTAAAACGGTAGCGATGCGGTTTATCTCCCGCCGGCGGGCAGGCGCCGCCGAAGCCGGCATAGCCAAAATCGTTGCGGCCCTGTACCGCTCCGCCCGGCAGTGTAGCGCTGTTTTTATCTCCCGCGCCAGCGGGCAGAGAAGAGACGCTGCTGGCAATATTGACTAACGTCCAGTGCCACCAGCCGCTGCCGGTAGGCGCATCAGGATCCCGGACGGTGACCGCGAAGCTGCGCGTGCCTGCCGGGGCGTTTTTCCATGTCAGCTGTGGAGAGACATTACCTCCTGTGCAGCCGAAACCGGTAAACCAGTGCTTCTGGGCCAGCGGCTGCCCGTCACGCATATCATTGCTGCTCACGCTAAACGGCGCAGCCATCGCGCCACTGCTCACTGCCGCAACCATCGCCACAACTATCCGCATACCTGTTTTCATCGTCTTCTCCTCCTGGGGGTGAGAAGACAGAGTATGAAACGCCGCGCAAAGTGAATGTGCTGAAGCGCCTGCATTTTGTGCCGAAACGCTCAACCGCGCCTGGCGGGGGAAAGATGCTTGTATGCGCCAGGTGTGCTAATCTACGCGCCATTTTTCGGTGCCGACATTCCCGTTGCTTAAAGGTAGCTCCATGACAGATTCCCTATTCCCCCGCTTAGTGTTAGCCAAAGGACGCGAGAAATCCCTGCTGCGTCGCCATCCGTGGATTTTCTCCGGCGGCGTCGCCCGCATGGAAGGTAAAGCCCGCAGCGGTGAAACCATCGATATCGTTGACCATCAGGGAAAATGGCTGGCCCGCGGCGCTTACTCGCCGTCGTCGCAGATCCGCGCCCGCGTGTGGACCTTCGATCGCAACGAAGCCATTGATAACGCCTTCTTTGAACGCCGCCTGCAGCAGGCGCAAACCTGGCGTGCCTGGCTGGCCGAGCGCGATGGCCTCGACAGCTACCGTCTGATCGCCGGCGAGTCCGATGGGCTGCCGGGCGTGACAATCGACCGCTTTGGCAACTTTTTCGTACTGCAGCTCCTCAGCGCAGGCGCCGAATACCAGCGCGCCGCCATCATCAGCGCCCTGCAGAGCCTGTTCCCGGACTGCGCCATTTACGATCGCAGCGATGTCGCGGTGCGTAAAAAAGAGGGGCTGGAGCTGGCCCAGGGGCCGGTAGTGGGCGAACTGCCGCCAGCGCTGCTGCCGATCGCTGAGCACGGCATGAAGCTGTTGGTCGATATCCAGGGCGGGCACAAAACCGGCTATTACCTCGACCAGCGCGACAGTCGCCTGGCGACCCGTCGCTACGTGGCGGACAAACGGGTGCTGAACTGCTTCTCTTATACCGGCGGCTTTGCGGTGTCAGCGCTGATGGGCGGCTGCCGCCAGGTCACCAGCGTGGATACCTCGCAGGAGGCGCTCGACGTTGCGCGCCAGAACGTGGAGCTCAACGGACTGGATCTGTCCAAAGCGGAGTTTGTGCGCGACGACGTGTTCAAACTGCTGCGTAAATATCGCGATCAAGGGGAGAAATTCGACGTCATCGTGATGGATCCGCCGAAATTCGTAGAAAATAAAAGCCAGTTGATGGGCGCCTGCCGTGGCTATAAAGATATCAATATGCTGGCGATCCAGCTGCTGAACCCCGGCGGCGTGCTGCTGACCTTCTCCTGCTCCGGCCTGATGACCACCGATTTATTTCAGAAAATCATCGCGGATTCCGCAATTGATGCCGGACGTGATGTACAATTTATAGAACAGTTCCGTCAGGCTGCCGACCATCCGGTGATCGCAACCTATCCGGAAGGGCTGTATCTGAAGGGGTTTGCCTGTCGCGTCATGTAACTTGAAAAACGAAACATGAGCCTCATATAGGGAGTATTCATGTTTCCCAGGAGGTGCCTATGATAGCCAGCAAATTCGGTATCGGCCAACAGGTCCGCCATACGCTCTTGGGCTACCTGGGCGTCATCGTCGATGTCGATCCCGAGTACTCGCTCGCGGAACCGGAAGAGGATGAAATTGCCGCCAATGACGAACTGCGCGCGGCCCCCTGGTACCATGTAGTGATGGAAGATGATGATGGCCAACCCATCCACACCTATCTGGCAGAAGCGCAGCTGAGCAGCGAACCCCGCGACGAACATCCGGAGCAGCCGTCCCTCGACGAGCTGGCCAAAACAATTCGTCAGCAGTTGCAGGCGCCGCGCCTTCGCAATTAAACAAAACCCCGCCAGGCGGGGTTTTTTGTTATTTTGCTAATCCCAGTCGCGGTAGCTCAATGGCCGGACAACGATCCATCACCACGTTTAACCCGGCTTCTCGGGCCAGCACCGCGGCCTGTTCATTGATCACCCCCAGCTGCAGCCACAGCGTTTTCGCGCCGATAGCAATTGCCTCCTGCGCCACGCCCCATGCCGCTTCTGAATTACGGAAGACATCAACCATGTCGACCTTTTCCGGAACATCGGCAAGCGTTCCATAGCCCTGCTGCCCCAACAGCGTCTTGCCTGCCACCTTCGGCGAAACCGGGATAACGTGATACCCCTGATCCAGCAGATACTTCATGACACGGTAGCTAGGACGGTCAGGTTTGTCGCTGGCGCCGACCAGCGCAATCGTCCGTGTCGAGGTCAGGATTTCGGCAATATCGTTCTCTTTCATGGTTTCCTCCTGCTATTTCACCTAAGTGTATGCTAATCCGCTGCAGGGGGCCATCCAGGCTAACCCGCAGATTCAGCAAAATTTTCATCCCTGATGCTTGCAGCGACAGCCACATTCAGTAATCTGTCAGCAGGTCAAAATGCGGAATGAAAATATGGAACTGACAACACGTACCCTGCCTGCGCAAAAACATATCGCGCTGGTGGCTCACGATCACTGTAAAGATATGCTGATGAAATGGGTTGCTCGCCATCAGGCGCTGCTGGCACAACATGTTTTGTACGCCACCGGCACTACCGGCAACCTGGTCTCCCGGGCTACCGGGCTGGAGGTCAATGCCATGCTGAGCGGCCCGATGGGCGGCGACCAGCAGGTGGGAGCCCTCATTTCAGAAGGGAAAATCGACGTGCTGATCTTCTTCTGGGATCCGCTGAACGCCGTTCCCCACGACCCGGATGTCAAAGCCTTGCTGCGTCTGGCCACGGTCTGGAACATTCCGGTCGCCACTAACGTCTCCACTGCTGACTTTATTATCCAGTCACCGCACTTCGCTGAACCGCTCGATATTCTGATCCCGGATTATCCGCGATATCTTGCCGAGCGCCTGAAATAATCGAACCGCGATCACGGCTTTCTGGCCACAGGCACATCCAGCGCCTGCAGGATCTCGACAAACGGCGACGGTTGCGCCTTGTTAAATAACAGCCACACCCGGTGACGGGCACGGGTTATGGCCACGTACAGCAGTCGACGTTCCTCCGCATCCGGAAAATCTTCCGGTTGCGGGAGGAGCGCCTCCTCTATGATCGACTCGCGCGCTGGAGCCGGAAACGCATCCACTCCCTCCTGCAGTCCCAGCACAATGACATAGTCGGCCTGCTGACCTTTGCTGGCGTGAATAGTCATAAAATCAAGCTGGAGGTGCGGCCAGCGCGTCGCCGCTTTATCAAGCGCCTCGGGCTTCAGATGATGGTAGCGGGCAAGCAGCAGGATCCGCTGCTCGGGCTTAACGTAACCGCTCAATTTATCCAGAAGATCGTCCAGCTTATCGTCGGCTAACAGCGTGACGGCCTTTTTATCTCCCGCGGTCAGGCTGTTCAGCGGTTTGCTTAACTGATGCGGATTCTGCTGGATAAAACCATTGGCTATTTCGCCGATACGTCCGTTAAAGCGATAGGTGGTATCCAGCGCACAGCAGTCTCCTTCGCCAAAGTAGTGGTTGAACGCGGTGGTCAGGGAGAGCTGCGCCCCGCTGAACCGGTAAATCGCCTGCCAGTCATCGCCAACGGCAAAGAGCGTGGTTTGGCTATTTTGCCGGCGTAACGCGGCCAGCAGCGAGGCTCGCTGCGGCGAAATATCCTGAAATTCATCCACCAGAATGTGTTTCCACGGGCTAACGAAGCGGCCTTTATCGAGAATATTGACCGCCTGATGGATCAGGCCGGAAAAATCGACCGCATTCTCCGCCTTCAGCGCCGCCTTCCACTCTTTCAGCAGGGGCGACATCAGCTTCACCCGTTTACTGAACAGATCGCGTACCGCATCCGGCGCGCCGGTGATCATCTCTGCCTGGGAGCCGCCGTGCATGCGCATCAGGCTGACCCAGCGGTCAAGCCGGCTGGCCATCCGCCGCTGCACCTTTTTATCCTGCCAGAAGTCCCCCTCCGGCAGTTGCCAGCCCATCTCCTCTTCCAGCCACAGGCGCCAGCCTTTCGCCTGCGCTTTTTTCTCCTGGCACTGCTTTTGCCAGCTTTTCAGCAGCAATGCGTGGCGGGCCGCAGTATCGCTTTCCAGCTTACTGATGGTGGGCACTTTTTTGCTGCCCTGCTGGATAATATGCAGCGCCAGCGAGTGGAAGGTGCGGGCGGTAATATCGTCTGATGCCAGACGCTCGCGGATCCGCTCATCCATCTCCTGCGCCGCCTGGCGGCCGAATGCCAGCAGCAGAATTTGCTCTGCCGCCGCTTCTCCCCGCGCCAGCAGCCAGCCCGCTCGAGCCACCAGCACCGAGGTTTTACCACTGCCCGCTCCCGCCAGCACCAGCAGGGAGTGCTCGCCGTTCACCACCGCTCGCGCCTGCGACGGATTGAGCGGGGAGGATTCCACGCCGTCAAAAAAGCCGCGATACTGTTCCAGCATCGCCTCGGTAAAGGCCTGGTTATGGGCCTGACGCGCCGCTTCAACATCCCCTAACCAGCGCTGACATTCCCGCCACAGCTCCCGGCAGTTATCAAAGGCGTCAAGCCGGCTGGTGGGCATCGGCAGCCCGGTTAACGCATGGCGAATATTATCCTGAACATCCGCCACCTGCTGACGCGTCAGCCACTTACCTTCTGCCCGGGTGCGTTCGATGGCTGTCAGCTGCTGCTTCAGCACCCCGGCGGCGATACCGCTCATTTCCGTGCTCCACTGCTGCCAGAGCGTGTGTAAATGGTGATAAAAGCGCTGCGTTTCGCTCCATTCGGTACCGTGCAAACGCACGACTTTATCGTCCGGCAGCACAAACTCCAGTTCGCCCCAGACCAGACCGCGCTTACAATGCACTGACAATAACTGATTGAAAGGGATAAGATACTCATGACGATCGCCGGAAACCTTTACCCCGGCATTCAGTAACTGCACCCTGTCATAAGGATGCTGAGCCATGCGTTTGCCCAATGTTGTCGCTTTAAGTTCCATATAATGTCGATTTTCAATCAGGGTGGATTGTTTTTCAGTTTAACCGCCCCGGACCAGGTGCTCCAGCGCAAAAAAACGTTACAATTGTCAGGTCTTATTATCCACAGGGCAAAACCGAGGCTTTATGCGTACCATTCTGAATATTTTGAACTTTATCCTTGGCGGTTTCGCCACCACTTTAGGCTGGCTGCTCGCCACCCTGGTCAGCATTATGCTGATCGTTACGCTGCCGCTGACTCGTTCCTGCTGGGAAATCACTCGCCTTTCGTTATTTCCTTATGGTAACGAGGCGATTCATGTTGATGAGCTCGAGCCAGGTCGCCAAAACAGCCTGCTGAACGCCGGCGGCACCATCCTGAACATTCTGTGGTTCATTTTTTTCGGCTGGTGGTTGTGCCTGATGCATATTTTCAGCGGCATCGCCCAATGCCTGACTATCATTGGCATCCCGGTGGGGATCGCTAATTTTAAAATCGCCGCCATCGCCCTCTGGCCGGTGGGTCGCCGGGTCGTCTCTGTGGAAACCGCGCGCGCAGCGCGCGAAGCCAATGCGCGTCGTCGCTTTCAGTAACCGAATGGAACACGGACATGATTAGCCCCCTGCTACGCCGCTACACCTGGAACAGCGCCTGGCTTTATAACGTACGCATTTTTATTGCGCTCTGCGGCACGACGTTGTTTCCCTGGTGGATCGGCGAAGTCAAACTGACCATCCCCCTCACCCTCGGCGTCGTGGCCGCGGCGCTGACCGACCTTGATGACCGTCTGGCGGGCCGTCTGCGCAACCTCGCCATTACTCTGGTTTGCTTTTTTATCGCCTCCGCCTCCGTGGAGCTGCTGTTTCCGTGGCCGCCGCTGTTTGCCCTTGGTCTGACCGTGTCTACCATCGGCTTTATTTTGCTTGGCGGCCTCGGACAGCGCTATGCGACCATTGCCTTCGGCGCCCTGCTTATCGCCATCTACACCATGCTCGGCGTCACGCTGTACGATCACTGGTATCTGCAGCCGTTGTTCCTGCTGGCGGGAGCCGTGTGGTACAACCTGCTGACGTTGTCCGGCCACCTGATCTTTCCAATTCGTCCACTGCAGGACAACCTGGCGCGTAGCTATGAGCAACTGGCCCGCTATCTGGAGCTCAAATCCCGGCTGTTTGATCCAGACCTTGAGGATGAGAGCCAGGCGCCGCTGTACGATCTGGCCCTCGCCAACGGCCAACTGGTGGCGACCCTTAACCAAACCAAGGTCTCACTGTTGACCCGACTACGAGGCGACCGGGGACAGCGTGGTACTCGTCGCACGCTGCAGTATTACTTTGTGGCCCAGGATATTCATGAACGCGCCAGCTCATCGCATATTCAGTACCAGACCCTGCGCGACCAGTTCCGCTACAGCGATGTGATGTTCCGTTTCCAGCGCATGCTTTCGATGCAGGCGCAGGCCTGCCAGAAACTCTCGCGGGCGATTCTGCTGCGCGAACCCTATCAGCATGATGCCCATTTCGAACGGGCGTTTATGCATCTCGATGCGGCACTTGAGCGCGTACGCGCCAGCGGCGCATCCGATGAGCAGCTCAACGCCCTTGGCTATTTACTCAATAATCTGCGCGCCATTGATGCTCAGCTGGCCACGATTGAATCGGTGCAAACCACCGCGCCCGCCGGGAGTAATACAGAGACGCTGCTGGCCGACGACAGGCTCGGCGGACTGAACGATATCTGGCTGCGCCTGCAGCGCAATATGTCACCAGAGTCAGCCCTCTTTCGCCACGCGGTGCGTATGTCGCTGGTGCTTTGCGCCGGCTATGCCTTCATCCAGTTTACCGGTCTTCAGCACGGCTACTGGATCCTGCTGACCAGTTTGTTCGTCTGCCAGCCGAACTATAACGCCACCCGCCATCGCCTGGCGTTGCGGATCATCGGCACGCTGGTCGGGGTGGCGATCGGCCTGCCGGTCCTCCTGCTGGTACCGTCGGTTGAAGGGCAGCTGCTGCTGATCGTCCTCACCGGCGTGCTGTTCTTCGCCTTTCGTAACGTGCAGTACGCCCATGCCACCATGTTTATTACGCTGCTGGTGCTGCTGTGCTTTAACCTGCTTGGCGAAGGTTTTGAAGTCGCGCTGCCGCGCATCATTGATACGCTGATCGGCTGCGCCATCGCCTGGGCGGCGGTCAGCTTCATCTGGCCGGACTGGAAATTCCGCAACCTGCCGCGGGCGCTGGACCGGGCGCTAAACGCGAACTGCCGTTATCTGGATGCCATCCTGGAGCAGTACCACCAGGGCCGCGACAACCGGCTGGCCTACCGTGTCGCACGCCGTGACGCCTACAACCGCGATGCTGAGCTGGCTTCCGTCGTCTCGAACTTGTCGACGGAACCACGGGCGGATGCCGCCCAGCGCGAGACCGCCTTTCGCCTGCTGTGTCTCAATCATACCTTCACCAGCTACATTTCCGCTCTCGGCGCGCATCGGGAAAAACTGTCCACGCCGGACATCCTCGCCCTGCTCGATGATGCGGTCTGCTATGTGGATGATGCCCTGCATCATACCCCAGCGGATGAACAGCGGGTGCAGAAGGCGTTGACCAGCCTGCAAAGCCGGATCCACCATCTGGAGCCTCGCGCGGACAGTAAAGAGCCCCTGGTGTTACAGCAGATTGGCCTGCTGCTGGCGCTGTTGCCTGAAATCTGCCGCCTGCAGCAGCGGGTACACGCTCAAACGGAATAACCGTTGTCCATTAGCGCGCAGACGCCCATTCCAGAAGCTCCTGACGCCGTGGCGTCGGGAGCGCGGCGGCATGAACGCCAACGATAGCCCCCTCCAGCGCCAGCAAGACGTTGTGCGAAAGGGAAGCATTGTTCTCGCGCAGCTTTAGCCAGGCCTGGCGGGCACCCACCGCCCGTAGTGCTAACACATCTGGAATGCCCGAGTGAATCAGCTGCAATTCCATATGAAAGCTGATATTGGGTAAATCCTTCAGGCGTCCCGACGACCGGCGGCGATATTTTTCACGCTGGGCGCTCTGCCACGACATCAGCGACAAGCGGAATAGCTGTTTCTCATCGCGCCACAAGGCATCGTCGATTTGATAATACTTTAGCGGCACGATGCGCCCGTGTCGGCGCAGCATCAATAAAGGATTATGGTGTTCTACCCGATAGGCAGCGCTCTGCTCGCAGGCCTTTAGATAAATATTCCCCTCTGCCACCATCGCAAACACGGTATCTTCGATAGCCAGGCTGTAGCCGCCAAACAGGGGGCGAGAGTGAAGTTGACCCAGCGGAGAGACGCAGGCCTGAAATTGCGGGAGCCGCGGACATACGAGTTTTCTCATGATCATTCCTTTGTGAATCATGTAATTAAACTTAAGTTGTTAACGGATCCGCTAAGGGAAAACATAAGGGACTTCCCTGACAGCAGCAAGATGATTTTTGCCTGCTTTTCCACCAGAATGCGGTTTTGCGAGACGCTTTCAGAAAATTGCAGCTGTTGCTGCAACTGGTAGACAGGAGAAAAAGGATTAGCCGGTGTTAAGGATGGTGTTGCGAGTAGCCGCAAACCTGTACCGTCAGGATGGCTGAAAGCGATTAAATTTCCACCAGCAAAATGACAAATTGCGGTTGATCTTTTCCCCTGGCGGATATACTGTATATGCATACAGTAACTACAGGCGGGATAGACTATGTTTACTTCAGCTCATGCAAACCGTTCAGCACAGGCCTCTGCTCCGGCAGCCCACTACGCTCATCGTTCTGGCGAACAGGCCGCCAATGGGCTGATCAGTGAAATTGTCTATCGTGAAGATCAACCCATGATGACACAGTTGTTGTTGCTACCTTTATTACAGCAGTTGGGTCAACAGTCTCGCTGGCAGCTGTGGCTTACGCCGCAACAAAAGCTTAGCCGCGAGTGGGTTCAGTCCGCCGGTCTGCCGCTGTCTAAGGTCATGCAAATCAGCCAGCTCTCCCCCAGTCACACTTTAGACTCGATGATCCGCGCCCTGCGTACCGGTAACTATAGCGTGGTTATCTGCTGGCTGGCGGAGGAGTTAACCGCTGACGAACATGAGCGTCTGGTGCATGCAGCCCAGGAAGGCTGCGCGATGGGATTCATCATGCGCCCGGTCCGAAATCAGGGCACGCTCGGCAGACAACTCAGCGGGCTAAAAATTCACTCAAATTTGTATCATTGAGTGAAATTAGGATTATTCCTGGAATTTTTTTTACCGCTAGTAATGGCACAGCGTTTTTTAAGGTCTTTTTCGCGGAATGCCTGCCACACGGGCATTTGTGCCTTTTTTTCGTGTACGAAAATCAACCATATTTGTTAAATATTGTGTACACAACCCTTTTTTTTCATATGCCTGACAGAGTTCACACTTGTAAGTTTCGAACTAAGTTGTAGACTTTACATCGCCAGGGGTGATCGGCTTACGCTGCATGTATCAGCATAGTTAACAACAAGTCACGCCCCCGGTGAAGGATTTAACCGTGAGGTCTTTTGTAACTTCATGGCGAATTTTGGATGATAATGAGGCGCAAAAAATGAAAAAGACAGCTATCGCGATTGCAGTGGCACTGGCTGGCTTCGCTACCGTAGCGCAGGCCGCTCCGAAAGATAACACCTGGTATGCAGGTGGTAAACTGGGTTGGTCCCAGTATCACGACACCGGTTTCTACGGTAACGGTTTCCAGGGCAACAATGGTCCGACCCGTAACGATCAGCTCGGTGCTGGTGCGTTCGGTGGTTACCAGGTTAACCCGTACCTCGGTTTCGAAATGGGTTACGACTGGCTGGGCCGTATGGCATATAAAGGCAGCGTTGACAACGGTGCTTTCAAAGCTCAGGGCGTTCAGCTGACCGCTAAACTGGGTTACCCGATCACTGACGATCTGGACATCTACACCCGTCTGGGCGGCATGGTTTGGCGCGCTGACTCCAAAGGCAACTACGCTTCTAACGGCGTTTCCCGTAGCGAACACGACACTGGCGTTTCCCCAGTATTTGCTGGCGGCGTAGAGTGGGCTGTTACTCGTGACATCGCTACCCGTCTGGAATACCAGTGGGTTAACAACATCGGCGACGCGGGCACTGTGGGTACCCGTCCTGATAACGGCATGCTGAGCCTGGGCGTTTCCTACCGTTTCGGTCAGGAAGATGCTGCACCGGTTGTAGCTCCGGCTCCGGCTCCGGCTCCGGAAGTGGCGACCAAGCACTTCACCCTGAAGTCTGACGTACTGTTCAACTTCAACAAAGCAACCCTGAAACCGGAAGGTCAGCAGGCTCTGGATCAGCTGTACACCCAGCTGAGCAACATGGATCCGAAAGACGGTTCCGCTGTTGTTCTG
Source organism: Klebsiella sp. GG_Kp146 (assembly GCF_040061975.1). Taxonomy (NCBI): domain Bacteria; kingdom Pseudomonadati; phylum Pseudomonadota; class Gammaproteobacteria; order Enterobacterales; family Enterobacteriaceae; genus Klebsiella; species Klebsiella sp. GG_Kp146. Next base: position 79,442 of record NZ_JBEAHA010000010.1, on the reverse strand, counting down.
GGCTACACCGACCGCATCGGTTCCGAAGCTTACAACCAGCAGCTGTCTGAGAAACGTGCTCAGTCCGTTGTTGACTACCTGGTTGCTAAAGGCATCCCGGCTGGCAAAATCTCCGCTCGCGGCATGGGTGAATCCAACCCGGTTACTGGCAACACCTGTGACAACGTGAAAGCTCGCGCTGCCCTGATCGACTGCCTGGCTCCGGATCGTCGTGTAGAGATCGAAGTTAAAGGCTACAAAGAAGTTGTAACTCAGCCTGCGGCTTAAGTTATAACTGATGAAAAAACCCGCTTCGGCGGGTTTTTTTATGTCTTCTCGCTCGCTTTAGCGGCTAAAAGCTGAAGGCCGTAAGAGGCGGATGGTAGCCTGTGTGGCGCGACCTGCGCCTTAGTCACCACTGAACGGGCAGCCCGTTACTCCTTACCTAACAGAACCTGCAGATCGTGCTTCAGGCTCGACATTTTGCTGGCATACTTCTCTTTATGCTCAGCATCCTCAATCAGCTGGACGATGGTTTCGGACAAGGTTTTCCCACGCCTCTGCGCCAGACCGGCAAGGCGCTGCCAGACGACAAACTCAAGGTCGATCGACTTCTTACGCGTATGCTGATGCTCGGCGTTAAAATGGCGTTTCCGTCGCGCACGGATGGTCTGTTTCATGCGGTTCATCAGCGCCGGATTCATATGCTGCTCAATCCAGGCATGCACCAGCACAGGTTCATTCTCGAGCGTCAGCAAGTCATCTACCGCAGCTTGCGCAGCGCTGGCCTCAATGTAGCGGGTAATCAGCTCACCTTCCCGGTGCTTCTTTACCAGATATTTCCATTTCCAGCCGCTTTCAAGATTTTCCAGTTGTTGATATTTCATTGCGATCTCAATGTGACCGTGTAACTCATTTCAGGATATCAGTTTTTTCCTGATGTGCTGAATATAAATCATTATTCGTGATGTGGATGGCCGGGTAATCATCGGGGTAGCCATAATCCTCCGTGTGCTCAGACGCGGCATCAGGTATAATTGCGCGCTTTACATCTAACTAAAAAACAGCGACTTTGACCATTACGAAACTGACCCGAACCGACCTTGCGCCTGATCTGGAACCTTACCAGGCGCTGTTTGCTCAAGCTGAACTCTCTCATCCGGCCCCCTCCCTCTCGGGCGATCTGCAGCCGCGGTTGTTCTATGCGCTTGAGCAGCTGCTGTACACCCCGGCAGTCTCCTCCTTCATGTTGGTGAAAGCCCCTGAGGAGCCGGAATATCTGCAATGGCTGGCGGCTGAAACTCGCACGCTGCACGAGCCTGCCGCACCGCTTCACGGAGTTCGCTATGAGGTTAACGGCGCTCACGTGACGCTCACGCCGGCGCAACGCGCTGAAGATAATTTTGCCAGTACCGCTCCGGTCGTGGCGGCCGATTGGCTGGAGGCGGAACAGCTGTTTGGCTGCGTACGCCAGTTTAATGGTGAAATCACACTCCAGCCTGGCCTGGTCCATCAGGCCAACGGCGGCGTGCTGGTGCTCTCACTACGCGCATTACTGGCGCAACCGCTGCTGTGGATGCGCCTGAAAAATATGGTGACCCGTCAGCGCTTTGACTGGCTCTCCATTGATGAATCACGGCCGCTGCCGGTCAGCATCCCTTCCATGCCGCTGAGCCTGAAAGTCATGCTGGTGGGCGAACGCGAATCGCTGGCCGATTTCCAGGAAATGGAGCCAGAGCTCTCTGCCCAGGCTATCTATAGCGAGTATGAAGACACCCTGCAGTTTGCGGACGCCGATACGCTGATGGCCTGGTGCCAGTGGGTATGGCAGAATGCGCAGCAGCTGGAGCTACCGGGCCCGGCGAGCGATGCCTGGCCACTGCTGATCGATGAAGGGACGCGCTACACCGGCGACCAGGAGACCCTGCCGCTCAGCCCGCTATGGATAGCCCGCCAGCTGCGTGAGTCTGCCGCCTTCTGCGAAGGCGAAGAGATTACCGGCGAAGCGATGCAGACGATGCTGGCGCGCCGGGAGTGGCGTGAAGGCTACCTGGCGGAGCGTATGCAGGATGAAATCCTGCAGGAACAGATCCTGATTGAAACCGAAGGCGAATGCGTCGGGCAGATCAACGCCCTCTCAGTCATTGAATTCCCCGGTCATCCACGCGCCTTCGGCGAACCTTCGCGCATCAGCTGCGTCGTGCACATTGGCGACGGCGAGTTTATCGACGTCGAACGCAAAGCCGAGCTGGGCGGCAACATCCATGCGAAAGGCATGATGATCATGCAGGCTTTTCTGATGTCCGAGCTGGAGCTGGAGCAACAACTCCCCTTCTCCGCTTCGCTGACCTTTGAACAGTCCTACAGTGAAGTGGATGGCGACAGCGCCTCCATGGCGGAACTTTGCGCCTTAATCAGCGCGCTGGCCAACGTGCCGATTAATCAGAGCATCGCGATCACCGGCTCCGTCGACCAGTTTGGTCGTGTGCAGCCGGTCGGCGGACTGAATGAAAAAATTGAAGGTTTCTTCACAATCTGTCAGCAGCGCGGTCTCACCGGAAAACAGGGCGTGATTATCCCTGCCGCCAACGTTCGCCATCTTAGTCTGACCCACGAGCTGCGTCAGGCCGTTGCCGACAATCAGTTTGCTATCTGGGCAATAGACGATATTACCGAAGCGCTGCCGATGTTGACCCAGCTGATGTGGGACGGTGAAGGACAGACGCTGCGACAAACCATTCAGGAGCGGATAGCGCAGGCGACCCAGCAGGAGACTCGCCATCGTTTTCCGTGGCCGCTACGCTGGTTAGGTGGGACAAGTTCTAACTGATCGGACTTGTTCAGCTTACACGTGTTAGCTATCCTGCGTCCCGAACTTAAAATAAGGCTTACTGAAAACATGGTAGATAAACGCGAATCCTATACAAAAGAAGATCTTCTTGCCTCTGGTCGTGGTGAACTGTTCGGCGCGAAAGGCCCGCAGTTGCCGGCGCCAAACATGCTGATGATGGACCGCGTCATCAAAATGACCGAAACCGGTGGTAACTACGACAAAGGTTATGTTGAGGCCGAACTCGACATCAACCCGGACCTGTGGTTCTTCGGTTGCCACTTTATCGGCGATCCGGTGATGCCGGGCTGCCTGGGCCTGGATGCCATGTGGCAGCTGGTAGGTTTCTATCTCGGCTGGCTCGGCGGCGAAGGCAAAGGCCGTGCGCTGGGCGTTGGCGAAGTGAAATTCACGGGCCAGGTTCTGCCGACCGCGAAAAAAGTGACCTACCGCATCCACTTCAAGCGCATCGTTAACCGTCGTCTGATTATGGGCCTTGCGGATGGAGAAGTGCTGGTTGACGATCGTCTGATCTACACCGCAAGCGATCTGAAAGTGGGTCTGTTCCAGGATACTTCCGCTTTCTGATAACGTTCAGCAGCGATTAAAAGGCGAAGCCCCCGCTATGCGGAGGCTTCTTTTTTAAAGAGACAGTGTCAGGCCGTTAGTACCCTGTCCTCCATGGCTTCTCGCCAGCCTCCCAGCCACCATGAGCGTTGATTCAAGCTCTGGTATGGACACATTTCTTTCGATCTTCCTGCGATACCCGCCTGATATCCGCGTTGATGTGCCCGTTCCAGGCGATCTCGTTTTTGTCTCTTCATGCCTCGTTTCCCTCATTCTTTGATCTGGTGGAAAAGAAAACAGTGGTCGCAAATTGTGCAGCCACGGGTTACGAATACCGCGAAATGAAGGCGACGTCAATGCGCAAAATTCACGCCATTGTCATATTTGTGACCTATATAAGAGTTCATTTTTTGCTCAACTGGCACACCGGCCGGTAACGAACTGACCTGACAAAAAAAAGCCGCGCGGCTCAGATGAACCGCGCGGCAGATCAGCGTGATGAATTTTACTTATGGCAGACGGTTAAGCTCGCTGGCAATGGCTGCCGCCTCCTGGCTCCACGCCTGCGCCAGAGTCTTGACCATCGCATCATATCCATCCTGATCCTGCTTAAGCACGATGTTAAACGGGCGTTTGATCAGCTGCCCCTGATGCTTTAGCAGCCACTCACCGCTGACGATAACCCGCCCGTCGTAGCGTCCGTGAAAGCCGTTAACCGCGACGTTGAGCGTATCCTGTTCGCTACCCAGCGGCTGGGATGACACTACCCAGCCCGGCAGCTGTTGGCTCAGGTTCGCCACCAGCGTAGTGCGCAGCTGCTGGTCCAGCGGGCTGGCCCACAGATTATTATTGGCGATCACATACTGTACGTCGGTGGTCTGGTAGACCACCCCGTTACCCGCCAGATAATCCGGGATGCTGACCTGCTCAACCCACAGCAGACGTGCCCCCTGGCTGGCGGCGCGCTGTGCGCCGCCCTGCGCCACCGGCAGCTGGTAATACGTTTTGCTTTCGCCGCCGCTACTGCATGCCGTCAGCACGCATACGGTTGCCGCGAGTAACCATTTTTTCATTATTTCGCTCCCTTCGGCTGTGGGTCTTTTTTATCCTTCGCCTCAAATACCAGCGCATTGCTCTTATCATTGAGCGTTTTCAGGACCGGCTGCAGCTCGCGCAGCACCTGATCCAGACGCTGCATATCGGCCACCATCTTATTGTAGGCCGCGGAGCCCGGCTGGAAGCCCTGCATGCTGCGGTTCAGCTCGCGCAGCGTCGTCTGCATATCGGCAGGCAACTGCTGCATCGACTGGCTGGAGGTGATCTTATTCAGACTATCCAGCGTGGTCTGCACGTGCTGCATGGTCTTCTCGCTCTGCGCCAGGGTGCTCGTCGCCTGCTCCAGCAACGGATTGAGCGGCAGGTTATTAATCTTATCCAGCGCATCCATCAGACGCTGCTGGATCTGCGCCAGACCACCGCTGATGGTCGGGATAATCGGATAGCCGTTAAACTCCTGCATTTTCCCGCGCGGCGGCGCCTTCGGATAGAAGTCGAGATCGATATACAGCGCGCCGGTCACCAGATTGCCGGTTTTCAGCGAGCCGCGCAGTCCGCGGTTGATCAGATCGTCAATGTGGGCGCGAATATTCGGATCGCCGCCCAGCTGGTTAACCAGACGTTGCGGTTCAACCCGCACTTCCACCGGAATGCGATAGTCGTCGTTCAAACGCTGCTTCAGACCGGGAATGAAGAATGGCACTTTGCCGACGGTTCCCAGACGGATGCCGCGGAACTCCACCGGCGCGCCGGGCTGCAGGCCGCGAACTGAGTCTTTGAAGAACATCACATAGTCAATATGTTCGGTAAAGACCGAATCCTGGATGCTCTTCTGATCGTCAAACAGATGGTATTCCGTTTTATTCGCCACCGGCTCGCCGAGATCCAGTCCTTCCGGAATATCGAAGCTCACGCCGCCGCCAAACAGCGTCGACAGCGAGCCCATCTCGACGCGCATCCCCGCCGAGGTCAAATCGACAGCGATCCCACTGTCCTTCCAGAAGCGGACATTGGTGGTCACCAGGCGGTCATTGGGCGCATTGATGAACAACTGATAAGTGATACGACGTTTCTGGGTGTCGAAGGTGCTGGTTTCCACCGACCCCACGCGATAGCCGCGGAACAGCACCGGATCGCCTGGCGACAGCTGGCCCGCCTTGCTGCTCTCCAGCAGAATACGGATCCCCTTGGCGTCCGGCGAGGCCAGCGGCGGAGAATCAAGCAGCGGATACTGCTCCGGCACCGTACCTTTCGACCCCGGCTGCAGTTCAATATAGGCCCCGGACAATAATGTTCCCAGGCCACTGATCCCCTCGCGGCCTACCTGCGGTTTCACCACCCAGAAGACGGAATCGTTGTGCAGTAATTTCTGCATCCCGGAATTGAGGCGGGCTTTGATTTCCACGTGGGTTAAATCGTCGGTCAGCGTGGCGCTCTCCACCACCCCAACGTCCACGCTACGGCTCTTGATACGGGTTTTTCCCCCTTCAATCCCCTCCGCATTCGTGGTGATCAGCGTGACCTCAGGTCCCTGATGGCTGTAATGATAAAACAGGATCCACGCCCCGATCAGCGCAGTGACGATAGGGAAGATCCACACCGGTGACCAGTTCTTCACCTTCTGCACTTTCGCTTCTCCGCTCTTATTTTCCATGTTGTTGTCTTTCCTCATGGCTTGAATCTGGCTCACGATCCCACAGTAAACGGGGATCAAACGTCATGGCTGAAAACATGGTCATCACCACCACCAGCGCAAACATAACCGCGCCGATGGCGGGATAGATATTCATCAACCCTCCCATGCGCACCAGCGCAGAGAGTACGGCGATGACAAAAACATCAATCATTGACCAGCGGCCAACAAATTCCACCACTTCATAGATCAGATGCATGCGTTCCGAATCACGCGCACCGTTGCCATTGGCATTCCAGCACAGCCAGGCGATAGCGATCATCTTTAGCGTCGGCACCATAATACTGGCAATAAAAATCACCAGCGCCACCGGATAAGACCCCTCGCTCCACAGTAAAATTACCCCGGCCATGATGGTTGACGGCATTTTATCGCCCAGCAGATCGGTGATCATGATCGGCATAATATTGGCGGGGAGATAGAGGATAAATGAGGTCACCAGCAGGGCCAGCGTCCACTGCAGGCTGTTTTTACGCCGCGCCGTTCCTTTACTATGACAGCGCGGGCAGACCGTCTGGTCGACGGGTAACACCGCCGTGCAGCAGGCGCAGGAGCGCAGCCCCTGGCGGATGCCGGCCACTCCGACCTTCAGCGGTTGGCTAATGGCTGGCATGGGGGCAATATCATCCCACAGCCAGCGGCGGTCGACGCACTGGAAAGTGCGTAACTGCAGCAGACAAAACATGCACCACGGAACAAAGCTCAGACCGATACCGATATCGCCATAGGCCATCAGCTTAACGAAGCTCACCAGCACGCCGGCAAGAAAGATCTCCGCCATTCCCCACGTCTTCAGGTGAAACAGAATTCGCGCCAGAAACGCTTTCAGGCCAGCGGGCATCCTGACCCGATTGACCAACAGCAGAATGGTGACCAGGCAAAAGGCCGGTACCAGTTGCACAAAGAGTAAAAAGAAGGTGCCGAGGCTGGCGTAATCCTCGGTAAATAACACATTGGGAATTTCCAACAGCTCTATTTCGCTGCTGATCCCGCCCACTTTCATATAGATAAATGGAAACAGGTTGGCCAACAGCAGCATAAACAGCGCGACCAACGCGTAAGCCGTGGGACGCTGGCGAGGCGCGTCCCACGTAGTAGTTAACGTTGTACCGCAGCGCGGACAAGCGGCTTTCTGGCGATGCTCCAGCTGCGGCAAAGCCACCAGCAAATCACATTGGGGACATAAAATATGTCGCGCAGCATGATGATGATCGCACATGACAACTCCTCGGCTCAGGCGCCGTTCTTTAATCCTTCGAGATATTCCCAGCGTTCAAAGGCTGCTTCCAGCGCCTGTTCCGCTTCGGCCAGCTTTGCCAGCACCTGCTGCGTGCGATCGTGCGGTTGTCCAAAGAAGTCGGGATCGGCAACCTGTTCCTGCAGCGTCTGCAGTTCGGCCTCGAGAGCTTCCAGCTTCTGCGGCAGCTGTTCCAGCTCGCGCTGCAGGTTATAGCTTAGTTTGTTCCCACCGCGTTTGACAGTTTCTGCTTTTGGCTGAGCGACTTCCATCGTTTTTTTCGCTGCCGGCTGCTTCTGCGCCAACGACTGGGCCTGCTGGCCGCGGGCATCGTGATAGCCGCCGATGTACTGGCCGATGCGACCGCCGCCTTCGAAGATCCAGCATTCGGTTACGGTGTTATCCACGAACTGACGATCGTGGCTTACCAGCATCACGGTGCCCTGATAGCCATCGATCAGCTCTTCCAGCAGCTCCAGCGTTTCGACATCCAGGTCGTTTGTCGGTTCATCGAGAATCAATAAGTTGCTGGGTTTCAGGAACAGACGCGCCAGCAGCAGGCGGTTACGTTCCCCGCCGGAGAGCGCGCGCACCGGGGTCATCGCCCGTTTGGGATGGAACAGGAAGTCCTGCAGGTAGCCCAGCACATGGCGCGGCTTACCGTTAACCATCACCTCTTGCTTACCTTCCGCGAGGTTATCCATCACCGTCCGATCCGGATCCAGCTCTGCGCGGTGCTGGTCGAAGTAGGCGACTTCCAGTTTAGTGCCGACGTGGATCCGCCCGCTGTCGGCCTGCAGCTGGCCAAGCATCAGCTTCAGCAGCGTGGTTTTCCCGCAGCCGTTGGGGCCAATCAGGGCAATCTTGTCGCCGCGCTGGATCTGCGCGGAGAAATCTTTCACCAGCACTTTGCCATCAACCTGGTAGTTGACGTTCTCCATTTCGAACACGATTTTGCCGGAGCGCGAAGCCTCTTCAACCTGCATTCTGGCGCTGCCCATCACTTCCCGGCGCTCCCCGCGCTCGCGACGCATCGCCTTCAGGGCGCGAACGCGGCCTTCGTTACGCGTGCGGCGCGCTTTGATCCCCTGGCGGATCCATACCTCTTCCTGGGCCAGCTTGCGGTCGAATTCCGCATTCTGCAGCTCTTCAACCCGCAGGGCTTCCTCTTTATCCAGCAGATACTGATCGTAATCGCCCGGGTAGGTCACCAGCTTGCCGCGATCGAGGTCGACGATGCGCGTCGCCATATTGCGGATAAAGGAACGGTCGTGCGAAATAAAGATAATGGTGCCTTTAAAGGTTTTGAGGAAACCTTCCAGCCAGTCGATGGTTTCGATATCCAGGTGGTTGGTGGGTTCATCGAGCAGCAGCACGCGCGGCCCGCTGACCAGCGCGCGGCCCAGCGCCGCTTTACGCAGCCAGCCGCCGGACAGGGATGCCAGCTGCGCGTTGGCGTCGAGACCAAGCTGCTCAATCACTTCGTTAATGCGGCTGTCCAGCTGCCACAGCCCCAGGTTATCGAGCTGCTCCTGCAGGCGCGCCAGTTCATTTAAATTTTTGTCGCTCGGATCGGTCATGACCTGATGCGACACGTCATGATAGGCCTTCAGATAAGCCGCCTGCTCGGCGATGCCTTCCGCGACAAAATCGTACACCGTACCGGCGACATTGCGCGGCGGATCCTGCTGCAGACGCGCCACAATCAGATCCTGTTCATAAATAATGCGCCCGTCATCCAGCCCCTGCTCGCGGTTGAGGATCTTCATCAGGGTCGATTTACCGGCGCCGTTGCGTCCGACGAGGCAGACGCGTTCGTTATCTTCGATATGCAGCTCGGCATTATCCAGCAGCGGCGCATCGCTGAAGGAAAGCCAGGCGCCGTGCATACTAATCAGTGACATTCTTTATTCCTTTCAGGCTGCGGTAATCAGCCAGCAGTTGTGGATCTGACGGTTGCGGGCAAAATCCTGCGACAGCGTTTTTTGCGAAATTTCTTGCGCCTTCAGGCCAAGCGCCGCCAGCCCGTCATGATCCATACGGAAACCGCGTTTGTTATTCGAGAACATAATGGTGCCGCCTTTACGCAGCAGACGTTTCAGATCGGTCATCAGGCGAATGTGATCGCGCTGGACGTCGAAAGCATCTTCCATTCGTTTGGAGTTGGAGAAGGTCGGCGGATCGATAAAGATCAGATCGAACTGCTCGGTGCTCTCCCGCAGCCAGCCCAGCACGTCCGCCTGCATCAGGCGATGCGCGCGGCCGGTCAGGCCATTGAGACGCAGGTTGCGTTCCGCCCACTCCAGGTAGGTGCGCGACATATCCACCGTGGTGGTGGAGCGCGCGCCGCCGAGACCGGCGTGGACGCTGGCGCTGCCGGTATAAGAGAACAGGTTCAGGAAGTCCTTGCCTTTGCTCATCTGGCCGAGCATGCGACGGGCGATACGGTGGTCGAGGAACAGACCGGTATCCAGGTAGTCGGTGAGGTTGACCCACAGGCGCGCGTTGTACTCCTGCACCTCGATAAAGTCGCCCTTCTCCGCCATCTTCTGGTACTGGTTTTTCCCCTTCTGCCGCTCGCGGGTCTTCAGCACCAGCTTGTTAGGCGCCATGTCCAGTACGGCGATGGTCGCAGCGATAATATCGAACAGGCGCTGGCGCGCTTTGTGCGCATCGACGGTTTTCGGCGGGGCATATTCCTGGACCACCACCCAGTCGGCGTAGCGGTCGATGGCCACGTTATATTCCGGCAGGTCAGCATCGTACAGGCGATAGCATTCAATGCCTTCCTGACGGGCCCATTTTTCAAACTTCTTCAGGTTCTTACGCAGACGGTTAGCAAAATCTTCCGCCAGCATCGCCGGCTTGCCGCCTTCGCTCTCCGCCAGGTGATAATTCTTCTGTACGCAGTCCAGCGGGCCGTTCTTGGCTTTAAACTGTTTGTCGGCGCGCAGCTGCAGGCAGCTTAACAGCTCCGGCGAGGCGCTGAACACCGACAGGTTCCAGCCGCCAAACTGACTTTTCATGATCCGGCCCAGCAGGCTGTGCAGGGCGATCAGTGCCGGCTCGCTTTCCAGACGCTCGCCGTACGGCGGGTTGCTGATCACGGTGCCGTACGGGCCTTTCGGTAGCGGATTATTCAACTGGGCGACGTCTTTGACTTCAAAATCGATCAGCTCGCCGATGCCGGCCCGACGGGCGTTGCGACGGGCGCGGTCAATGACGCGTTCGTCGACATCCGAGCCATAGAAGCGTGACCCATATGCCGCCAGCCCCTGACGGGCGCGCGTTTGCGCTTCCGCTTTCACTTCTTTCCAGATGGCGTCGTCGTGCTGCGCCCAGCCGCCAAAGCCCCAGTGGCCGCGGTGCAGGCCCGGCGCGCGGTCGGTCGCCAGCATCGCCGCCTCAATCAGCAGGGTACCGGAGCCGCACATCGGATCGAGCAGCGGAGTGCCCGGCACCCAGCCGGAGCGCATCACGATCGCCGCCGCGAGGTTTTCTTTGATCGGCGCCATACCGGTGCCATCGCGGTAGCCGCGCAGGTGCAGGCCTTCGCCGCTCAGATCCAGCGAGATGTGCGCCGTCTCTTTGTTCAGCCAGACGTTGATCCGCAGATCGGGCGACTCACGATCGACGTTCGGGCGCGGCAGGTTCTTACGGGTGAAGCTGTCGACAATGGCGTCTTTGACCTTCAGCGCACCGTACTGGCTGTTGCGGATCTCCTCATTGAGACCGCTAAAATGCACCGCGAAGGTGGCGCCAGGGTTGAACATCTCCGTCCACGGAATGGCCTGTACGCCGAGGTACAGATCCAGATCGCTGTATACGCGACACTCGCCCAGCGGCAGCATGATGCGCGAAGCCAGCCGGCTCCACATCAGGCTTTGATACAGCAGGCGCGTATCCCCCTGAAAATGGACCCCGCCCTGGACTACCTGGCAGTCCGTCGCGCCAAGCCCTTCCAGTTCAGTTTTTAACAGCTCTTCCAGCCCACGAGCCGTACTGGCAAACAGAGAATTCATATCGTCACTTTTACTTAAAGAAAATTGGTGCGCATTATAGCCAATATGTGCCCTATGTCATAAAGTTATAGGCTTATTTTTGGAACCCGGAGGCAGCGTATGGTAACGCTCTCGCGTCTTTTTATTCATCCCGTTAAATCCATGCGCGGCATGGGCCTGACCCACGCCTTTGCCGATATCAGCGGCCTGGCCTTCGATCGCCTGTTTATGGTCACTGAAACCGACGGCACCTTTATTACCGCCCGTCAGTTTCCGCAAATGGTGAAATTTATTCCGGCGCCGCTGCATGATGGCCTTCACCTGACCGCACCGGACGGCAGCAGCGCCGTGGTGCGTTTTAACGATTTCGCCCCTCAGGCCGAGCCGACAGAAGTCTGGGGCAACCATTTTACCGCCCTTATCGCGCCCGCCGCCGTTAATCAGTGGCTCAGCGGCTTTTTCAATCGCGATGTCCAGCTGCGCTGGCTGGGGCCACAGTTAACCCGCCGGGTGAAGCGCCACGATGCGGTACCGCTCTCCTTCGCCGACGGCTACCCTTACCTGCTGGCTAACGAGGCCTCGCTGCGCGACCTGCAGCAGCGCTGCCCGGCAAGCGTAAGCATAGAACAGTTTCGCCCTAATCTCGTGGTCACCGGCGCGGCGGCCTGGGATGAAGACAGCTGGAAAGTGATCCGCGTCGGCGAGGTGGTATTTGACGTCGCCAAGCCGTGCAGCCGCTGCATTTTTACCACCGTCAGTCCGGAGCGCGGGCAGAAACATCCCAGCGGAGAGCCGCTGGAAACCTTAAAGCGCTTCCGCACCGCGCAGGATAATGGCGATGTCGACTTTGGTCAGAATCTGATAGCCCGTAACAGCGGCGTGATCCGGGTGGGGGATGAAGTGGAAATCCTCGCCCGCGGCCCGGCAAAAGCCTACGGCGCCGGCGAAAGCGACGATACCCCGGCTCCCGAGGCGCAGCAGCAGGCCACGGTTGCCATTGAATGGCAGGGTCAACAATTTACCGGCAATAACCAGCAGGTGCTGCTGGAACAACTGGAGCAACAGGGCATTCGCGTACCCTACTCGTGTCGGGCGGGGATCTGCGGCAGCTGCCGCATCCGTCTTGAAGAAGGGGAAGTGAGTCCGTTAAAGAAAAATGCGGTCGCCGAAGATGGCACCATTCTCGCCTGCAGCTGCGTGCCGAAAACGGCCCTGCGCCTGGCGCCTTAAACCGCCTGCCCCAGGCTGTAGCTGACCGCGCTTTGCGCCGGCTGCAGCCTGTCGTTCATGATTTTAATCACATCGCCCAGCTGCATAACGCGGCCGGCAAGCGTGAGACCCGGCTGGGCCAGCAGACAAAGCGCGGCGTTATCGCCCGGCTCCACCACCAGCAAATTGACCTGCTCCCCGGTATCGCTCAGCCAGACGCAGGCCGCGTCGCCGCCGCTCGGCTGCCAGTGATGGGGATGGGCGACGAAGTGCCAGCTTTTCGGCATCTGCGGTTTGAGAAAACGGATCGCGGTTAATGCGTTGAGGACTAATTCCGCCCGCTGCTCTTTCGACAACTCGAAATCGCGGCATTTTTCTTCAAAGGAGAAATAGAGCGCGGCGTCATCGACGCAGAATCCCGATGGGGCAAAAGCGTCCGGGGTCAGCATGCGCCGGGCGAAGCGCGAGCGAAATAACATGCCATTGGCCAGATCGAGCATCATGCGGTCGTGCTCTTCATCGTAATACCAACGCCAGTTATCGTCAGGTTTAATCCGCATTTTTCCCCCTGTCCCCTTTCATACGCCTCTGCAAAGTTGTTGCGACTTGCCGCAGAATATTTTCTAAAATTAAGAAAAGTCTAAAATGTTTAAATAAGCAACAGTGAGGGAATATAAAACAACCAGGGCCGGAAATAAAGCCCTGGGTGGGATTCAGAGGAGGAAAAGATTAGATGTGGGTAACAATTTCTTTAATCAGCGGCGGACCTTTAAAAATAAATCCGGAATAGATCTGCACCAGCGATGCTCCGGCGGCCATTTTTTCCCGCGCGGCAATCACGGAATCAATACCGCCCACGCCAATGATAGGCAAGCGGCCATTGAGCTCAGCGGAGAGCATACGGATAATTTCGGTACTTTTTAATTGTAATGGACGACCGCTAAGTCCGCCGGTCTCATCGCAATGTTTCATTCCCTGAACCAGAGAACGATCGAGGGTGGTATTGGTGGCAATCACGCCATCAATATTATGACGCACGAGGCTATCGGCAACCTGGATCAATTCCTCAGGCAAAAGATCCGGCGCGATCTTCACGGCGACCGGAACATATTTTTGATGCTTCTGCTGCAGCTCAAGCTGCTTATTTTTAATACCGGAGAGTAAATCATCGAGCGCTTCGCCGTATTGCAGCGTGCGCAGCCCCGGGGTATTCGGCGAGGAGATATTAATGGCGATATAGCCGGCATAGGGATAGACTTTTTCCATACAAATCAGATAATCATCTTTCCCGTGCTCAACCGGCGTGTCTTTATTTTTGCCGATATTGATGCCCAGCACGCCGTCAAAATGCGCCTTTTTCACGTTCTCAACCAGGTTATCGACGCCATGGTTATTAAAGCCCATGCGGTTGATCAACCCCTCGGCATCCACCAGGCGGAAGATCCTTGGCTTATCGTTGCCCGCCTGGGGACGCGGCGTCACGGTGCCGATCTCAATGGATCCAAAACCCATCGCGCCCAGTGCGTCAATGCATTCCCCGTTTTTATCCAGCCCGGCCGCCAGACCCAGCGGGTTTTTAAAGGTCAGCCCCATGCAGGTGACAGGCCTGGCCGGCACCTTCTGGCGAACCAGTATTTCCAGCGGCGTCCCGGTGACACGGCGTAATTGTTGAAAGGTAACTTCATGAGCGCGCTCAGGATCGAGCTGAAAAAGGGCTTTACGAACGAAGGGGTAGTACATGAACTCTCCTGGATTCCCGGTGTGCAAACCGGGGGCGTATTATGTGCGATCTGTTGCGGAAAGGGAATTGACCTGCGACAAAAAATCCCCCATCAGCGCAAACGATTACCTCCCCCGCGCGCCGTTATGCGCTTTTCGGCTATCTAACGGTGGATAAATCATTTAGGGAAAGAATGGCCCTCTGTCACACTCACTACAAATGTTATCAATTATAGATAAATGCAAACATTTAGTTATAAGGAGAGAGAGATGCGCGTCATTACGCTTGCGGGCAGCCCGCGTTACCCTTCCCGTTCCAGCGCCCTGCTGGAATACGCCAGAGAGACGCTCACCGCCGCCGATATCGAAGTCTGCCACTGGCATCTGCAGAACTTTGCCCCGGAAGACCTCCTGTACGCTCGCTTTGACAACCCGGCGCTGCAGACGCTCAATGAGCAGCTGGCCGGGGCTGACGGACTGATCATCGCCACGCCGGTGTATAAAGCCTCGTTTTCCGGCGCCCTGAAAACGCTGCTCGACCTGCTTCCTGAGCGGGCGCTGGAGGGCAAAATCGTGCTGCCGCTGGCCACCGGCGGCACCATCGCCCACATGCTGGCGGTGGACTACGCCCTGAAGCCGGTGCTGAATGCCCTCAAGGCTCAGGAGATCCTCCATGGCGTCTTCGCTGACGACAGCCAGGTGACCGATTACCAGCACAAGCCGCAGTTTACCCCGAACCTGCAGCGGCGCCTCGATGAAGCCCTGGAGACCTTCTGGCAGGCGCTGCATCGCCCCAGCAGCCGCGCCCCGTCGTTAACGTCTCTGCGTGGGGTGGAACATGCTTAATCCTCTCCGCGCTCTGACCCTCGGCGGGCTGCTGCTGTTCTCCGCCCTGGGCCATGCCGCCCCGGCGGCGCCTGACGCCCTGCGCATCGGCTATCAGAAAGGCAGCGTCAGCATGGTGCTGGCGAAAAGCCATCAGCTGCTGGAGCAGCGCTACCCGCAAACCCATATTTCGTGGATTGAATTCCCGGCCGGTCCGCAGATGCTGGAGGCGCTGAACGTCGGCAGCATCGATATTGGCAGCACTGGCGACATTCCGCCTATCTTTGCGCAGGCGGCCGGCGCCGATCTGGTGTATATCGGTTCGGAACCGCCAAAGCCCAAAGCGGAAGTGATTCTGGTGGCGCAGGGCAGCCCGATTCATAACGTTGCTGAGCTAAAAGGGAAAAAGGTCGCTTTTCAGAAAGGCTCCAGCTCCCACAATCTGCTGCTGCGCGCCCTGCAGCTCGCAGGTTTGAAGTTTAGCGACATTCAGCCGGTCTATCTCGCCCCCGCCGATGCGCGCGCCGCCTTCCAGCAGGGCAATGTCGACGCCTGGGCGATCTGGGATCCGTATTACTCCGCCGCGCTGCTGCAGGGCGGCGCCCGGGTGCTGACCGACGGAACCGACCTGAAACAGACGGGATCCTTCTATCTCGCTTCCCGCCCTTACGCTGAACGCAATGGCGCCTTTATTGAGGGCGTACTCGATACCTTTACCCAGGCCGATGCCCTGACCCACAGCCAGCGTGCGCAAAGCATTACGCTGCTGGCAAAAACGATGGGATTACCGGAAGCGGTGATCGCCAGCTATCTGGACCATCGTCCCCCCACCTCAG
Organism: Klebsiella sp. GG_Kp146; assembly: GCF_040061975.1. NCBI lineage: Bacteria > Pseudomonadati > Pseudomonadota > Gammaproteobacteria > Enterobacterales > Enterobacteriaceae > Klebsiella > Klebsiella sp. GG_Kp146. The sequence continues at coordinate 63,490 of NZ_JBEAHA010000010.1, read as the reverse complement.
TGACCCCGGTGAGCGCTGAAACCGCCGCTCGCCAGCAGCAGACGGCCGACCTGTTCTTTGAGAACAAGCTGGTGCCGAAAAAAGTTGATATCCGGGCCCGCATCTGGCAGCCCGCCGCCGCACAAGGAGCGAAATCATGAGTCTGAATATGTTCTGGTTTTTACCGACCCATGGTGATGGTCGTTATCTGGGTACCGAAGAGGGAGCCCGTCCGGTCGATTACGGCTATCTGCAGCAAATCGCGCAGACGGCGGATCGGCTGGGATTCACTGGCGTACTGATCCCGACCGGGCGCTCATGCGAAGATGCCTGGCTGGTTGCGGCCTCGATGATCCCGGTAACGCAGCGGTTGAAATTTCTTGTCGCCCTGAGGCCAAGCGTGGTGTCGCCGACGGTGGCGGCGCGCCAGGCGGCGACCCTGGACCGACTGTCGAACGGCCGGGCGCTGTTCAATCTGGTCACCGGCAGCGATCCCGCCGAGCTGGCAGGCGACGGTGTCTTCCTCGACCACACCGAGCGCTATGAGGCCTCGGCTGAATTTACCCATATCTGGCGCAAGCTGATGGAGGGGGAGACTGTCACCTTTAACGGCAAGCATCAGCGCGTTCGCGACGCCAAACTGCTGTTCCCGCCGCTCCAGCAGCCGCGTCCGCCGCTCTATTTCGGCGGATCGTCTGAGGTGGCGCAGGATCTGGCCGCTGAGCAGGTCGATCTCTATCTTACCTGGGGCGAACCGCCGGCCCAGGTGGCAGAGAAGATAGCTCAGGTGCGGGAGAAAGCCGCCCGGCACGGTCGCCGGGTGCGGTTTGGCATCCGCCTGCACGTGATCGTGCGGGAAACCAATGAGGAAGCCTGGCAGGCGGCGGACAGCCTTATCTCCCATCTGGATGATGAGACTATCGCCCGCGCCCAGGCGGCCTTCGCCAGAACCGACTCCGTCGGCCAGCAGCGGATGGCGGCGCTGCACAATGGTCGACGCGATAAGCTGGAAATCAGCCCCAACCTGTGGGCTGGCGTCGGTTTAGCGCGCGGCGGCGCCGGGACCGCGCTGGTGGGCGATGCCGCTACCGTTGCCGAACGGATCAATGAATACGCCGCGCTGGGTATCGATAGCTTTATCTTCTCCGGCTATCCGCATCTGGAAGAGGCGTATCGGGTCGGCGAGCTGCTGTTCCCGCTGCTCGACGTCGCGGTGCCGTCTGTTCCGCAGCCGCACAACCTGCGTCTGCAGGGGGAAGCCGTCGCTAACGAGTTTATCCCGCGTAAAGTGGCGCAGAGCTGAGGAGGCACTGATGGCAAAATCAACCCATCCCCTATTGTTACGCCTCGCCCCCTGGCTGCTGCCGGTGGGAACGGTCATTGTCTGGCAGCTGGCGTCGTCCGTCGGCTGGCTGTCGACGCGGGTGCTGCCCTCGCCGGAGGGCGTATTGAAAGCGTTCTGGACGCTCTCGGCCAGCGGTGAGCTGTGGCAGCATCTGGCCATTAGCTCGTGGCGGGCGCTGGTCGGCTTCGCCATCGGCGGTTCCATTGGACTGGTGCTCGGCCTGATCAGCGGTCTGTCACGCTGGGGCGAGCGCCTGCTGGACACGTCGATCCAGATGCTGCGCAATGTGCCGCACCTGGCGCTGATCCCACTGGTGATCTTGTGGTTCGGTATCGATGAGACCGCCAAGATCTTCCTCGTATCGCTGGGCACCCTGTTCCCGATCTATATCAATACCTGGCACGGGATCCGCAATATCGACCGTGGGCTGGTGGAGATGGCGCGCAGCTATGGTTTATCCGGCTTTGCTCTTTTCCGTCACGTGATTTTACCCGGCGCCCTGCCCTCGATTATGGTCGGCGTGCGTTTTGCCCTCGGTCTGATGTGGCTGACGCTTATTGTCGCCGAAACCATTTCGGCGAACGCCGGTATCGGCTACCTGGCGATGAATGCCCGTGAATTCCTGCAAACCGACGTGGTGGTGGTCGCCATCATTCTTTACGCCATTCTTGGCAAACTGGCCGACGTCAGCGCCCAGCTGCTGGAGCGGCTCTGGCTGCGCTGGAACCCGGCGTATCATCTTCAGGAGGCTAACGCATGAACACTGCCCGTCTGAACCCAGGTATCCCGCTGCTGCTGAACGGGGTGACTAAACGCTATGGCGACAACACCATTCTTAACGAGCTGGATCTGCATATCCCCAGCGGCCAGTTTGTGGCGGTGGTGGGCCGCAGCGGCGGCGGCAAAAGCACCCTGCTGCGCCTGCTGGCGGGCCTGGAAAAGCCGAATGCCGGCGAGCTGCTGGCAGGCGCGACGCCGCTGGCGGCGATCCAGGACGACACCCGGATGATGTTTCAGGATGCGCGCCTGCTGCCGTGGAAAACGGTGATTGATAACGTGGGGCTGGGGTTAAAAGGCGCCTGGCGCGACGCCGCCCTGCAGGCGTTGGCCAGCGTCGGACTCGAGAGCCGCGCGCAGGAGTGGCCGGCGGCGCTATCGGGCGGGCAGAAGCAGCGCGTTGCGCTGGCCCGCGCGCTGATCCATCGCCCGCGCCTGCTGCTACTGGACGAGCCGCTGGGGGCGCTGGACGCCCTCACCCGTCTGGAGATGCAGGAGCTGATCGTCTCCCTGTGGCAGGAGCATGGCTTTACGGTCCTGCTGGTGACCCACGACGTCAGCGAAGCCGTGGCGATGGCCGACCGGGTGCTGTTGATTGAAGAGAAGAAGATCGGTCTCGATTTGAACGTGGATATTCCGCGACCGCGGCGCACCGGTTCGGCGAAGCTGGCCGAGCTGGAGGCGGAGGTGCTGGATCGGGTGATGAAACGCGGCAAGAGCGAGAGCGCACCGCGTTTGTTTAGTCATGGCTAACTAACGTCCCCGGCCCGCGCTTCGCTCGGCCGGGCTACCAAATCGCACAGCGCTGTAGCCCCGGTAAGCAAGAGCGCAACCGGGGATTTTGCCACCGTTACGCCAGCGCCTTACTGATTTTCTCGTACAGATCGCCTGAGAGATCCTTCAGCCCTTTCAACTGCTCCAGCGCGGCGCGCATCAGCGCCTGGCGTTTCTCATCATAACGCTTCAGACGAATCAACGGCTCAATCAGTCGCGATGCGACCTGCGGGTTGCGCTGGTTAAGCTCGGTCAGCATCTCCACCAGGAACTGGTAGCCGCTGCCGTCTTCAGCATGGAACGCCGCCGGGTTGCTGCTGGCGAAAGCGCCGATGAGGGACCGCACGCGGTTCGGGTTGCTCATGCTGAACGAACGATGGTTCAGCAGACCGCGTACCGTTTCGACCACATTGGCTGCCGGACTGGTGGACTGCAGGATAAACCACTTGTCCATCACCAGGCCGTCCTGATGCCATTTATCGTCATACTCCTGCATCAGCGCATCGCGGCACGGCAGCTCAGCGGCAACCGCCGCCGACAGCGCGGCCAGCGCGTCGGTCATGTTATCCGCCTGGTGATACTGCGCCGCCACCAGCTTATCGCCCAGCGTCGGCTCTGCGAACGCCAGATAGCGCAGGCAGGTATTGCGCAGGGTTCGCTTACCGATATCGGCGTGCTCCACCCGGTAGCTGTCGAGCTTATTGGCGTTATATACCGCAAGGAATTCGTCCGCCAGCTCGTTCGCCAGGGTGCGGGTGAGCGCCTCGCGCACGGTGGCGATGGCGATAGGATCGATAATGGCGAACATCTCGGCGATTTCGTTGGCCGACGGCAGGGTTAAGATCTCGGCGGCGAGCGCCGGGTCAATCTTCTCATCGAGCAGAATCGCGCGGAAGGCGTCCGCCACGTGCACCGGCAGCGACAGCGGCTGTCCCTGCTGATGACGGTTGACGTTCAGCTTGATGTAGGTCGCCAGCAGACTCTGCGCCGCATCCCAGCGCGAGAAATCATTCCGCGCATGGCGCATCAGGAAGGTCAGCTGCTGATCGCTCCACTTGTATTCCAGTTTCACCGGTGCTGAAAACTCGCACAGCAGGGCCGGGACCGGCTGGAAATAGACATTATCAAAGACGAAGGTCTGCTCAGACTGAGTCACATTAAGCACCGGGTGCAGCGGATGACCGCCCTTCTGCAGGGGGATCACCTTACCTTCGTTATCGTACAGCTCGATGGCAAACGGAATATGCAGCGGCTGTTTCTCAGCCTGCTCGGCAGTAGGCGGCGTGCGCTGGCTGATGGTCAGCGTATACTGCTCGGTTTCCGGGTTATAGTCGTCGTGGACGGTGACAATCGGCGTACCGGACTGGCTGTACCAGCGGCGGAAGTGCGACAGGTCGACGTTAGAAGCATCTTCCATCGCCTGGACGAAATCGTCGCAGGTGGCGGCGCTGCCGTCATGACGTTCGAAATATAGCTGCATCCCTTTCTGGAAGTTTTCTTCACCCAGCAGCGTGTGCAGCATGCGGATCACTTCGGCACCCTTTTCATAGACCGTCAGGGTGTAGAAGTTATTCATCTCGATAACCATATCCGGGCGGATCGGGTGCGCCATCGGGCTGGCGTCTTCGGCAAACTGCAGCCCGCGCATGGTGCGCACGTTGTTAATGCGGTTCACCGCCCGCGAGCCGAGGTCGGAACTGAACTCCTGATCGCGGAACACGGTCAGCCCCTCTTTCAGGCTGAGCTGGAACCAGTCGCGACAGGTGACGCGGTTGCCGGTCCAGTTATGGAAATACTCATGGCCAATCACCCGCTCGATATCGAGGTAGTCTTTATCGGTGGCAGTGTCGGTGCGGGCCAGGACATATTTGGAGTTAAAGACGTTCAGCCCTTTGTTTTCCATCGCTCCCATATTGAAGAAGTCGACGGCGACAATCATATAGATGTCGAGGTCGTACTCGAGGCCAAAGCGCTCCTCATCCCATTTCATGGAGTTTTTCAGCGAGGTCATCGCCCACGGCGCGCGGTCGAGGTTACCGCGGTCGACGTACAATTCCAGCGCCACTTCACGCCCGGAGCGGGTGGTAAAAGTGTCGCGCAGGACGTCGAAATCACCGGCCACCAGCGCAAACAGGTAGCACGGCTTCGGGAAGGGATCCTGCCACTGTACCCAGTGACGACCGTTCTCCAGTTCCCCTTCCGCCATCCGGTTGCCGTTGGAGAGCAGGAACGGATATTTGGCTTTATCGGCGATAATTTTGGTGGTAAAGCGCGCCAGCACATCCGGACGGTCCAGGTACCAGGTGATATGGCGGAAACCTTCCGCTTCACACTGGGTGCACAGCGCTTCGCCTGACTGATACAGGCCTTCCAGCGCGGTGTTCGCCGCCGGGCTGATCTCATTGACGATGGTCAGGGTGAAATGCTCCGGCAAGCCGCCGATCACCAGCTGATTGTTTTCTTCTTTATAGTCGCTCCACGGCTGGCCGTTCACCTGCAGAGCAATCAGGGTCAGATCTTCGCCGTCCAGGCGCAATGGCACATCAGACGCAGCCGCATGGCGGGAGACCTTGCTCTCGGCCGTAACAACGGTTTTTGCGGCATCCAGGTCAAAGGTCAAATCGATATCGCTAATCAGATACTCCGGCGCACGATAGTCGTGGCGGTATTTGGCTTGGGGCTGTTGTGTCATAAAAAACCTTTAGCATCTTCGGTAAAGTGTCGTCCCAGTCTATTCCTGTTGTGTCAATCGCGCTATGCAGAATCTTCATCTTTTCAACGTGAAACACGAAAATCGCTACATTTTGTTAACACTCGCGGCACGAATTGCCCTCGACCCGACGCAAAGCTTGTGGTGTGATCCATGTTCAATATATTAAACTAGGCCTCGCAAATGACCGTCAGCGTCGCCATCGCTCGCCATCGCGGGACAGAGCCGGGTAATAAAGGTATACTCCGCCTCCTTTTTCCGCGTTGGTTTCGATGGAACGCTCCAGTGAGAGGATGCTACTGCGCACCATGACACAATTCACTTCTCCTGTACTGCATTCGCTGCTTGATACGGATGCCTACAAGCTGCACATGCAGCAGGCTGTCTTCCACCGCTACGGCGATGTACATGTGGCGGCGGAGTTTCGCTGCCGTGGAGACGACCTGCTCGGCATTTATGCCGACGCGATCCGCGAGCAGGTGGAGTCCATGCGCGATCTGAGGCTGCGGGATGATGAATATCGCTGGCTGTCCACCCTTCCCTTTTTTCGCCAGGATTACCTCGACTGGCTGCGCGATTTTCGCTATGACCCGCGCCAGGTCACGGTCGCCAATGACAACGGCAAGCTGAACATTCGCCTCACCGGCCCGTGGCGGGAAGCCATCATGTGGGAAGTCCCCCTGCTGGCGGTGATAAGCGAGCTGGTCCATCGCTACCGTTCACCCGAGATGGGCGTTGAACAAGCGCTAAACGCGCTGGAGCATAAGCTAGGCGACTTCGCCACCATGACCGCTGACCTCGATATGAGCGCCTTCCGCCTGATGGATTTCGGCACCCGCCGTCGTTTTTCACGCGATGTACAGGAAGCCATTGTGCAACGCCTGCAGCAGGAGCCATGGTTTGTCGGCACCAGCAACTACGATCTGGCGCGCCGTCTGAACTTAACCCCGATGGGCACCCAGGCCCATGAGTGGTTCCAGGCCCACCAGCAGATCAGCCCGAACCTGGCCAGCAGCCAGCGGGCGGCCCTCGCCGCCTGGCTGGAAGAGTATCCTGACCAGCTGGGCATCGCGCTGACCGACTGCATCACCATGGATGCGTTCCTGCGCGATTTCGGTCCGGAGTTCGCCACCCGCTATCAGGGTTTGCGCCACGACTCCGGCGACCCGGTGGAATGGGGTGAAAAAGCCATCGCCCATTACCAGAAGCTGGGCATCGATCCGCTGAGCAAAGTGCTGGTCTTCTCCGATAATCTCGACCTGGCGAAAGCCGTCGACCTGTATCGCCACTTCGCCTCGCGGGTGAAGCTGAGCTTTGGTATTGGTACCCGTTTAACCTGCGATCTGCCGCAGGTTAAACCGCTCAATATCGTGATTAAGCTGGTGGAATGTAACGGCAAGCCGGTGGCGAAACTCTCCGACAGCCCGGGGAAAACCATCTGCCACGATAAGGCCTTCGTCCGCGCCCTGCGCGAGGCGTTCGACCTGCCGCCGATTAAAAAGGCGAGCTAAAAAACATGGCCCGACGGCATTCTGCTATCGGGCCAATCAATATCACTCCTGCGGCAGACAGGTTCTGACGACCTCGGCAAAATACTCCGCGCCAGTTAGCAATATCTCATCATTAAAGTCGTAGCAGGCATTATGCAACGGTGTATTGCCCTGAGCATCTGAACCATCGCCGTTGCCTAAAAAGATGAAACAGCCGGGGATTTTTTGCAGAAAAGCGCCAAAATCCTCCGAAATCATCATCTGTGCGACGTTGCCGTCCACCTTCTCAGCCCCTACCACGTTAATCGCAGCGGTGACCGCCACATCAACGCATTTCTGCCAGTTCACCGTTGGCGCAAATTCATGGGTATAGCTGAACTGGCACCTCGCACCGTGCATCGCGCAAATTGCTTCGCTAATGGTACGCATTCGTTCTTCGAGCAGCATCTGCACCTCCGGTACAAAGCTGCGCGTATCCCCTTTGATTTCAACATGCGTCGGAATCGCATTGCGGATGCCATCGGTGTGCAGTTCAGTACAGGAAATGACCGCTGGCACGTTCGGATCAATATTTCGCGAAACAATTGTCTGCAAAGCCAGGATGATTTCCGCCGCAATTACCAGCGGATCTTTCGCCATATGCGGCCGCGCCGCATGCGCTCCCTGCCCTTGAATACGAATAATAAAGTTATCTTCACTGGCCATAATGCCACCGACTCGCGTGGCGATAGTCCCGGCTTTCATACCCGGCATATTATGCAGACCGTAGATTTCCTCAATGCCAAAGCGTTCAATAACGCCATCGTCCATCATCGCTCTGGCGCCATAGCCAGGCTCCTCAGCAGGCTGAAAAACAAAGATGACCGTGCCGTTAAAATTCTGCCGCTGCAATAGCAACTGCGCCGCGCCCAATGCAATGCAGGTATGACCATCATGCCCGCAGCCGTGCATCCGATCGGCGGTCATGGAGCGGTAAGACCGGTCTCCCTGTTCGGTCAATTGAATGGCATCAATATCGGCACGAATAGCGATAACGCCCTTGCCGTCGCCGCATTTCAATCTCCCCACTACCCCGGTTTTGCCAATATCGCGGTGTACCTCAATGCCCATGGCCTCGAGCTTTTCGGCAATAAACCGTGAAGTATTCTGCTCTTCGAAGGCGCTTTCCGGATGGGCATGCAAATAGTGACGCCAGGCGATAAGCTGCTGCTTTAACTGTTGCTGATTCATTCTCTGCTCCTGTAAACATTAGTCCATACGCTGGGCGCGCTGTAAAACCACCTGCAGCAGCACATTGGCGCCAGCAATCAGGTCTTTGGCCGCACTGTGTTCTTTGACGTTGTGACTGATGCCATCAACGCAGGGGACAAAAATCATCCCGGCTGGACATACCGACGCCATAAATTGTGCATCGTGTCCAGCGCCGCTTGGCAAACGTCGGTAACTGAGCGCCTGACGCTCCGCCTCGGCTTCCACCGCATTGACGATCTCATCGGCAAAAATGACCGGTTCAAAGCGCACCAGTGAGCGGCTGGTTATCTCCACGCCCTCTTCCTGCGACGTTTTTGCGACAAATTCTGCCAGTTGCTGCTCCGCCAGACATAAGATCGCATTATCGGTATTGCGAAGATCCACTGACATAACGACATGGTTGGGAATGACGTTGATCAGATTAGGCTTCACGCTGAAATGCCCAACGGTAGCTACCTGATCACCACCAAGGCTTAACGCCAGCTCACGGGCAAAAACAGCGATTTTCGCAGCCGCCAGCCCGGCATCGCGTCTCATGGACATTGGGGTAGTACCCGCATGATTCGATACGCCTCTCAGGGTAAATTCCTGCCACGAAATACCCTGTACGCCGGTAACAACGCCAATATCAATTTGCTCTTTATCAAGAATCGGTCCCTGTTCGATATGCAGCTCAACGTAGCTATCTACCGCCATATCTCCCGGCTGACGTTCGCCCTTATAACCAATGTTACGCAGCGCTTCATCGAGCGTGATACCGTCGAGATCTTTTGCCGCGAGCGCCTGCGCCAACGGATACTCGCCGGCAAACACCACGCTGCCCATCATATCGGGCTGAAATCGCACCCCCTCCTCGTTAGTAAAGAAGGTTACCGCCAACGGTCGTCGGGGGCGGATCCCGGCATCCTGGAGGGTGGCAATCACCTCAAGGCCGGCCATAACGCCGTAGTTGCCATCGTATAACCCACCGGTAGCGACGGTATCGATATGTGACCCCATCATCACCATCGGCAACGTCTCCTCGCCGTGATAAACACCGGTGACATTACCGATAGCATCAATAGACACACTCAGGCCCAGGGACTTCATGCGGGCTACAACAAAGTCCCTGCCGGCTTTATCTTCGGCCGTCGCTGCCAGGCGGCATACGCCGCCGCCTTCCAGCGCACCATATTCGCCAAGCGCATACAGGGAATCGATAAGCCGTTGGCCGTTAATCTGCAGAAAATGACTCATAAAACATCTCGCTAGTGATGGTGGTTATTGGAACATGCCGTAAAAAATGGCAGAGACGGTGATAAGCCCGATCAGGGTGACGAAAACGTTGCTCGCTTTACCGCGCCAGGGGGCAAGCACCGGTAATTTATGAATGGCGTACATAGGCAACAGCAGAAGAATTGCCGCCCCGGTGGGACCGCTGATGCATTCGATAATACCGAGGATACTGGGGTTCTTGTACGCGGCGAACCAGCAGGTAAACACCATAAACACCAGGATGACCGCGTCGACGAGGCGAATGCCAGGTTTTTTCCCGCGTGCGGCGGCGGCCTCCAGAATCAGGTCGCGCAGCGATTCATAGGCGCCGATGTAGTGGCCAAGAAATGATTTAGTAATAGCGACAAAGGCGATAATCGGCGATAGCCAGGCAATAATCGGTGTATCGTACTGATTGGCCAGATAGGACAAAATCGACAGATTCTGGGCTTTGGCTTCCGCCAGTTGCTGCGGCGACAGGCTTAACACGCAGCTGAGAACAAAAAACAGCACCACCACCGTCATGAGCAGGATACCGTAGCGCTGGATCTGCGCGCATTTCCCCTCAGCGAGCGCCAGACCGTAACGCTGCTTCTGGCGCACCACCATCGGCGAAATGATGGGATAGTGGTTAAACGACATCACCAGTACCGGGAAGGTCATCCAGAGGGATAACATGATCCCCTGCCCATCGCCTGTGGCGCTGAAGCTTGCGGTTTGCAAAATTGCGCCGTTCCAGTGCGGAATCAGAAAAAGTGCCATAAAAATAAGCGAGATAATGAAGGGATAAACCAGGGTGCTCATCACCCGCATTATCAAACGCTGTCCAAAACGGACGATAAACATCAGCCCGAGGATCAGAACGATGGCCACCAGCGACCGGGGAGGCTCGGCCATTGCCAACTGGTGGGTGATAAAGCTCTGCGCGGTGTTGGTGATTGCCACCGCATACATAATCAAAATGGTATAGACAGCGAAGAAATAGATGACGGTAAACACTTTTCCCGCCAGCGCGCCAAAATGCTCGCCAATAACATCGGTAATACTGCTTTCCGGCGTATTGGAAGAGTAAATGAATCTCGCCAGACCGCGGTGAGCCAGATAAGTAATAGGAAAAGCGAGGACAAAAACAATCAGCAGCGGCCAGAAGCCGCCAATTCCGGCATTAATCGGCAGAAACAGCGCCCCGGCGCCAATTGCGGTACCGAAAAGGCCAAGGACCCAAACGGTATCTTCGCTATGCCACTTTGCGGGATCGGAACATCCTTTATTGATAATTATATTTTCAGTATTCATCGGTCAGGTTCTCTCTGTGCATGACGCGAAAGCGCGTATGTTTTCGTTATGAGTCAGAACGCTTGTCACACCGAGGGCTCGTAGGGTAGGTAAGATGGCCCCCTTGTTATTGTCGATAGCGCTCAACCATTACGGCCAAACCAGACGATGTCTTCATAGACATCGGGTGATGTATCTCCTTCCGTGCTGATTAACAGAACCTGTGCATCGGCATTCAGGCGCAGAGATTCGGCAAGCTCGCGATACTCCGGCTGAGTCATCAGCGCGTAAAGCACGCCAGTGCCGATAGCGCCGGATTCCCCGGAGACAAAAGGTTCGTCAGTACCTGGTCGCGGAGCGGCCAGCAGGCGCATGCCATTGGCGGCCAGACAATCGTCGGCGGAAATAAAACAGGTGGCATGGTCGCGGAGCATTGGCCAGCTGGTGATATTAGGTTCACCACAGGCAAGCCCGGCCATCAGGGTTGACATATCCCCGCCGACGCTGTGCGGCAGTCCGTCATTAATGGTTGCCGAGCGATACAGGCAGTTCGCCTTGTGCGGCTCAACGATGATGATGGTGGGAGCCTGCTGCTGCATCTTTTCGATGAAATATCCCATGATGCTGCCGGCAAACGACCCGACACCGGCTTGTAAAAACAGATGCGTCGGCATCGGCGCCCCGCTTTCTACCAATTGCTGCCAGATTTCAACAGCGAGGGTCATATAGCCTTGCATGATCCATGTGGGGATCTGCTCGTAGCCCTGCCAGGCGGTATCCTGGAGTAAAACCCATCCCTGCTCGCGCGCGGTTTTGGCCGCCAGCCGAACTGTGTCGTCGTAGTTCAGTTCAGTAATCGTGCATTCGGCGCCATGCCGGCGAATATTCTGCGCGCGTACCGGTGACGAGCCCTTTGGCATATACACCACCGCACGCAGCCCAAGCTGCTCAGCCGCCCACGCCACGCCACGTCCATGGTTACCGTCGGTAGCAGTCACAAATACGATGTCCTTGATACGCGCCTTAATCGCTGGTGAATTAAGCTCGGCAAAGCTCAACGTAGTAATATCTCGCTCAAGCAGAGCGGCGAGATATTTCCCCATCGCATAAGATCCGCCTAATCCTTTAAACGCATTCAAACCGAATCGCTGGGCTTCATCTTTTATATGGATCGACCCCAGGCCCAGCCGCTGGCTTAAAAATTCCAGCTTACGCAGCGGCGTGACCCGGTAATCAGGAAATTTTTGATGGAATGCCAGCACTTCGTTCCCCACGCTTTCATTGAGCAGACTCAAGTCTGCTCCCTGGCCATAGGGCTGCCGCCGGGCGTTGAGTTGAAATTTAATTGTGTCCACTATTCAGGCACCTCTATTTTCATATCGTCCTGCGACGATAACGTTATTTGCGACCATTCCGCCTAAACGACGGGTGCACGGATCCGTGCGGCCTGAGACAGGACGGTCGCTTTAAATTGGTTAAGTCGGAGTGTGAGAGGCTTTTTGTCGCGATATGCCGCTTTCCCACTGCCTGTGATGGTACACTGCGCCCGGCGGTTAATTGGCGCAAAGTTGCCCATCGCGCCGCAATTTTCACTCTGTTTTATGATTCTCACGCAACAACGTTGCATGAGTGAGGTTGATCACAGGCTTGCAGGACGAGATATATGATGAAACTTGACGCATGGGATAAAAAAATTCTTACGCTCTTGCAGCGTAATAATCGCTTGTCGCAACGGGAGATCGCCGATCGGATCAGCCTGTCTCCTTCGGCAGTCAATCGGCGTATCGCTGCACTTGAGGATGCAGGGGTGATTAAAGGCAGTGTTAGCTTAGTGGACGCCAGTAAAGTGGGAAGACCCATCACCATTATGGTGCAGGTGACCATTGAGAATGAACGTCTCGATCTGCTTGAGGAGGATAAACAGCGTTTCGTAACCTGTCCGCAAGTGCAGCAGGTCTACTATGTCACTGGCGACTTCGATTTTCTGCTCGTGATCAACGTCCGTGATATGGCGGAATACGAAGCGCTAACCCGTGAACTCTTTTTTGCCTCGGGAAATATCAAGTCTTTCCGGACCATCGTGTCGATGCAAAATGCGAAGCAGGAAATGACGGTCATTATCGAGTAAGTCGTGTAAAAGTCGAAATGGGGAGTCAAAGAACGCCCCGGAGGTGTATTTATTTCCGAAATCCACCCTTCCCTGTGCGAAATCTACTTGTCTGATGGAAGATGACAGGTAACATAGATATCCCCCCGCTGTAGGGGGAAGAGACTTTTTTATTGGACTATATAGAGAGATTATTATGAGCGTTGTGCCTGTAGCCGACGTACTCCAGGGCCGCGTTGCCGTTGACAGCGAAGTCACGGTCCGCGGATGGGTGCGTACCCGCCGAGATTCAAAAGCTGGCTTTTCATTCCTCGCCGTCTATGACGGTTCCTGCTTTGATCCTGTACAGGCCGTTATTAATAATTCTCTGCCCAATTACAATCAGGAAGTGCTGCGTCTGACCACCGGTTGCTCGGTGATTGTCACCGGTAAAGTCGTGGCTTCCCAGGGCCAGGGTCAAAGCTTTGAGATCCAGGCGACCAACGTGGAAGTGACCGGCTGGGTGGAAGACCCGGACACCTACCCGATGGCGGCCAAGCGTCACAGCATCGAGTATCTGCGTGAAGTGGCCCACCTGCGTCCGCGCACCAACCTGATCGGCGCGGTTGCCCGCGTGCGTCACACCCTGGCGCAGGCGCTGCATCGCTTCTTTGATGAGCAGGGCTTCTTCTGGGTCTCCACCCCGCTGATCACCGCCTCCGATACCGAAGGCGCCGGCGAAATGTTCCGCGTGTCGACGCTGGATCTGGAAAACCTGCCGCGTAACGATCAGGGCAAAGTCGATTTCGACAAAGACTTCTTCGGTAAAGAGTCGTTCCTGACCGTTTCCGGCCAGCTGAACGGCGAGACCTATGCCTGCGCGCTGTCGAAGATTTACACCTTCGGCCCGACCTTCCGTGCGGAAAACTCCAACACCAGCCGCCACCTGGCGGAGTTCTGGATGCTGGAGCCGGAAGTGGCCTTCGCTAACCTGAACGATGTTGCCGGCCTGGCGGAAGCGATGCTCAAGTACGTCTTTAAAGCGGTACTGGAAGAGCGCGCGGACGACATGCAGTTCTTCGCCGAGCGCGTTGATAAAGACGCTATCGACCGTCTGCAGCGCTTTATCACCGCTGATTTTGCGCAGGTGGATTATACCGACGCCGTCACTATTCTGGAAAACTGCGGCAAGCAGTTCGAGAACCCGGTGTACTGGGGCGTGGATCTCTCCTCCGAGCACGAACGTTACCTGGCTGAAGAACACTTCAAAGCGCCGGTGGTAGTGAAAAACTATCCGAAAGATATTAAAGCCTTCTACATGCGCCTTAACGAAGACGGTAAAACCGTCGCGGCAATGGACGTCCTGGCGCCGGGTATTGGCGAGATCATCGGCGGTTCCCAACGTGAAGAGCGCCTCGACGTGCTCGACGCGCGTATGGCCGAGATGGGTCTGAATAAAGAAGACTACTGGTGGTATCGCGACCTGCGCCGCTACGGCACCGTTCCACACTCCGGCTTTGGCCTGGGCTTCGAGCGTCTGATTGCCTACGTGACCGGCGTGCAGAACGTCCGCGATGTCATCCCGTTCCCGCGGACCCCGCGCAACGCGACATTCTAAATTTTTCTGACATAAACCTGAAAGGCCAGCGCAAGCTGGCCTTTTTTTATGTCAATTACTGTTATCAAAATTCAACAAACTTAAACATCAAGGCCTCGGATTCACATTTATGTTACGCACTGTTTCGGTGCATCCGGGTGATGCAGATCGCACTTTATGTTCATAACAGAGCAAAACCCCTGATAAATTTGCTCATTTTTTAACCACGCGCCGCACGTCTTGCCAAGACAAAGGCTGAATAAAAAGAAGGCGAATTCAACACACAAAATGAGCAAATTTACGCTTATCCAAATTAATCATAAATAATTCATATAGATAGATATGGGAAGGCGATTTACCTCACCATGTGGAACGGAATTTTGATTAAGTTCACAAAGTTCCCATAAATACATATTTAGTTACATGTTTTTTCTTTTTGTTACTCATATGAGATATTAGTAGCATTTTCCGGCTAGCGAAACGTTGTCGCGGATGGAAAGATGCCTTCAGACACCAAACTCTCATCAATGGTTCTGTAAGTTTTTATTGACAGAACTTATTGACGGCAGTGGCACGTGTTCATATAAAAAATATTAATGAGGGTAATAAATAATGATGAAGCGCAATATTCTGGCAGTGGTGATCCCTGCCCTGCTGGTAGCCGGTGCAGCTAACGCTGCAGAAATCTATAACAAAAACGGCAACAAACTGGACTTCTACGGAAAAATGGTCGGCGAGCACGTCTGGACCACCAATGGCAAGACCAGCAGCGACGATACCACCTACGCCCGTATCGGCCTGAAAGGCGAAACCCAGATCAACGATCAGCTGACCGGCTACGGTCAGTGGGAATACAACATGGACGCCTCCAATGTTGAAGGTTCCCAGCCGACGAAAACCCGTCTGGCGTTCGCAGGTCTGAAAGCGGGCGAGTATGGTTCATTCGACTACGGCCGTAACTACGGCGCGATCTACGACGTCGAAGCAGCAACCGATATGCTGGTTGAATGGGGTGGCGACGGTTGGAACTACACCGACAACTACATGACCGGCCGTACCAACGGCGTGGCAACCTACCGTAACTCTGACTTCTTCGGTCTGGTTGACGGCCTGAGCTTCGCGCTGCAGTACCAGGGTAAAAACGACCACGACCGTTCTATCAGTAAGCAGAATGGCGACGGCTTCAGCACCGCGGCGACCTACGCGTTCGACAACGGTATCGCGCTCTCCGCAGGTTACGCTAATTCCAACCGCAGCAGCGCGCAGAAAGCTGACGGTAATGGCGACAAAGCCGAAGCCTGGGCGACCTCTGCTAAGTATGACGCCAACAACGTCTATGCAGCCGTCATGTACTCCCAGACCTACAATATGACTCCTGAGAGCAACCCGTCTGATGCACCTGCCACCGCTAAAAAGTATTTTGCAGGTAAAACTCAAAACTTTGAAGCGGTTGTACAGTATCAGTTCGACTTCGGCCTGCGTCCGTCCATCGGCTACGTGCAGACCAAAGGTAAAAATCTGCAGGCACGTCCAGGTACTGATTTCGAAGGCGGCGATGCGGATCTGGTTAAATACATTGAAGTGGGAACCTGGTACTACTTCAACAAGAACATGAACGTCTACGCTGCGTATAAATTCAACCAGCTGAGCGACAACGATTACACCAAAGCAGCTGGCGTAGCGACCGACGACCAGGCGGCCGTGGGTATCGTTTACCAGTTCTAATCTGCAGTACACCCCTTCGTGATATGCCTTCAGAGCAGGACTTCGGTCCTGCTTTTCTCTATTACTGAGGCAAAGATCGTATCTTTCGAAAACCTTCGCGCTTTTTATCGCAAACGGTTGGCAATTCGTTGTTCTCCCGTTAACCTGATAGCGGATTTCCCTTCAGTAATCACAATGGAACCTCGTCATGTTTGAGAACATTACCGCCGCCCCAGCCGACCCGATTTTAGGTCTGGCCGATCTGTTTCGTGCCGATGACCGCCCTGAAAAGATTAACCTCGGAATTGGTGTTTACAAGGATGAAACCGGTAAAACACCCGTTCTGACCAGCGTCAAAAAAGCAGAGCAGTACCTGCTGGAAAATGAAACGACTAAAAACTATCTGGGCATTGATGGTATTCCTGAATTTGGTCGCTGCACCCAGGAGCTGCTGTTCGGTAAAGGCAATGCGATTATCGCCGATAAACGCGCCCGCACCGCGCAGACCCCGGGCGGTACCGGTGCGCTGCGCGTCGCCGCCGACTTCCTCGCCAAAAACACCGACGTGAAACGCGTGTGGGTAAGCAATCCAAGCTGGCCAAACCATAAGAGTGTGTTTACCTCCGCCGGGCTGGAAGTACGTGAATATGCCTACTACGATGCGGCTAACCACGCGCTGGACTTTGATGGTCTGCTGGCCAGCCTGAACGAAGCCCAGGCAGGCGACGTGGTACTGTTCCACGGCTGCTGCCACAACCCGACCGGTATCGATCCGACGCTCGATCAGTGGCAGACGCTGGCGCAGCTGTCGGTCGAGAAAGGCTGGCTGCCGCTGTTCGATTTCGCCTACCAGGGCTTCGCCCGCGGTCTGGAAGAAGATGCTGAAGGGTTGCGCGCCTTTGCTGCTCTGCATAAAGAGCTGCTGGTCGCCAGCTCCTACTCGAAAAACTTTGGCCTGTACAACGAGCGCGTCGGCGCCTGCACCCTGGTCGCCGCCGATCAGGAGACCGTGGACCGCGCGTTCAGCCAGATGAAGTCGGTGATCCGCGCTAACTACTCCAACCCGCCAGCGCACGGCGCGTCCGTGGTCGCGACCATCCTGAGCAACGATGCGCTGCGGGCAATCTGGGAGCAGGAGCTGACCGATATGCGCCAGCGCATCCAGCGTATGCGCCTGCTGTTCGTCAACACCCTGCAGGAGAAAGGCGCGAGCCGCGACTTCAGCTTTATCAGCAAGCAGAACGGTATGTTCTCGTTCAGCGGCCTGACTAAAGAGCAAGTGCTGCGTCTGCGTGAAGAGTTCGCCATCTATGCGGTCGCGTCCGGCCGTATCAACGTGGCCGGCATGACGCCTGACAACATGGCGCCGCTGTGTGAAGCCATCGTCGCCGTGCTGTAAGCGATATTATTCGCTATAAAGAAAAAGGCCGCGAATGCGGCCTTTTTTACGTTCGCGTCAGGTCGGTTACCAGACCGGCATCTCATCCTGCAGGAACGGGTTGTTGCGGCGTTCCTCACCCAGCGTCGACAGCGGACCATGGCCGGGAATAAAGGTCACGTCATCGCCCAGCGGCAACAGCTTATCCTTAATGGCCGCGATCAGCTGTCCATGGTCGCCGCGTGGAAAATCACTGCGCCCCACCCCGCCTTTGAAAATCACATCTCCGGAAATGAGCAGTCGGGAAGCGTCATCAAAGAAGACCACGTGACCCGGCGTATGGCCCGGGCAGTGCAGTACCCGCAGCGCCACATTCCCCACATTAACCACATCGCCTTCATTGAGCCAGCGATCCGGACGCAGCGGCTGGCAATCCTCCAGGCCGAACATCCGGCTTTGCGCCGGTAATCCTTCCAGCCAGAACTCATCTTCTTTTTCCGGACCAATAACCGGTACGCCATAATGCTGCGCCAGTTCCGCAGCGGCGCCGACGTGATCGAGATGGCCATGCGTCAGCAGGATCTGCATCAGCGTGACGCCAGCCTCCGCCACCACCGCTTTGATACGTTCAGCATCGCCGCCAGGATCGACCAGCGCCGCCAGCCGGGTTTGTTCGCACCAGATAAGAGAACAGTTCTGCGCGAACGCGGTAACCGGAATAATACGATAGTTCATGACGCTCCTTTCGTTACCAGTGCCTTACGGGACCGGTATCAATATGCACAAAGTTACTACGTGGGTAATATCCTACACCACCTGCGCGCATAGATAACGCCGCTTTGCGAATATTGCTTAACGAAATACCTTCAATATGGAAATCCATTGCCTGCCCCTTGGTGTGATAGCTGTGCTTTGCTACACCACGGCTTCGTGCGCGTAGCTCATCATTGGTATCGAGGGAACGATAGCCAGAGATAAGCTGGACAGGTTTGTTGGTGCCAAGTAGTCCCTGCAACCGATAAAGATGATCGAACAGATTTGGATCGATGGACTTAATTTTATTCGCGCGGTAATCACGGAAAAAATGGTTAAGTCTTGCTAATTCATCCTGAATATAGCCTCTGCCATCGAAAAACTCCGCCTTGAGTGATTCACCGGTATGCAGGTTATTCAGCGTCAAAATACGCGGACGGGGGGTCGAGAGGGTGGCAAATGCCGGCGCAGGGAGAATGGCGGCAGCACCCAGCGCAGCACCACCCAACGCCAGCAATCTGCGGCGATTAGCGTCAAATTTGTCCATGATAATCAGGTCTACAGTCAATGAATCGTTATATACTTTTTCCGCTTTGCGCGATGCTGAACCCCAGCACGCCATCGCTCGCCACAGCCGTGATGCTGCCCGGCAAAAGAGAGCGTTCGCGCTGACTGCGTCACGCATTGAGCGGAATGATATGTATATGCACTTCTGGCGCACGAAAGGCACCTTACCGGGCATTATTGCCAACGTCAAGGCAGCCTCACCCCAGGAAAATCGGGCGCTGCAGAGGAGCAGCGCCCTTTTTTACCCAGTGCTAGGACAACAAAATCCATTGAACTACTTCATTTACCTGATTAATTGCTCAGCTTTCGTCAGAATTTGTGCGCTGGATCGCGCGGTGATATCGTAATTGTAAATATCTGTTCGATATTGTGTACGTCCATCACCGTCCACAAACGCCGTTAAGTAATATAAATTCACCGGTATATTTTGCCGAATATTGACATAGCGCGTGTCCCCTTGCTTCAGGGCATCGGAAATACGCGTGTCATTCCAGCCCGCATCCTGCAGCAGCATATTGGCCAGTTCCGAAGCCTTATTCACCCTCACACAGCCGGAACTGAGCGCACGAACATCCTTCTGGAACAGGTTATGGTTCGGCGTATCGTGCAGGTAGATGGCATCGGAGCTCGGCATATTGAACTTGTAGCGTCCGAGCGAGTTACGCGCTCCGGGCGCCTGCTGAAAACGGAACGGTAAGTTGTTCTCGGTGATGGTCGACCAGTCGACCCGATAAGGATCGATGGTCTCTTTACTGTTCCAGCCGCGCATGACGGTGTAGCCATGCTGCTCAAGATAGCCTGGATTGTTACGCACCTTCGGCAGGATATCTTTGCGCGCCAGGGTTGGCGGCACGTTCCATGGCGGATTGACCACCACGTTATTCAGCGCGCTGCTCATCATTGGCGTTTTGCGATCCGGACGCCCCACAATTACCCGCGAGGCCAGCACCTGGCTGCCGTCCTGATAATAGACCAGCGAGAACGCCGGAATATTGACCATAATGCCGGTGGACAGTTTGCCCGGCAGTAAGCGTAAACGCTGAATGTTCAGGGCCAGCACCCCTGCGCGCTGCGCGGAAGAGACGTTGAGCCAGTCGCGAGTCGACTGGCCGATGACGCCATCCGCCCCCAGCCCCTGCATCGCCTGGAAGCGCTTAACCCCCTCCACCAGCTGGCGATCGTACACGCCGCGCGCCGCAGGTTTGCTCTTTTTCTTCGCCGACGGGCTCACCACATCGCCGGGCAGAACGATATTGGCGGTATCGTCCAGCATTCCGGTACGCTGGAGGATCTCGCGCAGGGCGCCGATATCATTGCTCCATTCGCCGGGGCGCAGCGAGCCGCTGCCGGTCATCTGCGGCCATGGGCGAGAATCAGCCACCAGCGCCAGCAGCGACTGATGCATGGCTTCATACTGCGGATGATGCGGCGCCAGGCCGGCGATAAACGCCGGCAGGGAGCCATTGTCCAGCGCCAGCTGCCACTGGTTAATCACCGACAGCGGCGGGGTCGCCATCTTGTACGGCGTTGAACTGTACAACCAGCGGGTCCCCTGGGTGGGGATGCCGCTGATAAAGTGCAGATAGCCCATCATGGCGTCCGACAGCACCACATCGCGCGCCATGCCGCTGACGGCGGGATCGGTCAGCAGACTGACCCAGGTGGTAAACTGCGGCTGAAAACCGGCGATGGCGATCTCCGCCAGCTGCTGCTGGAACGCCTGCACTGCCTCGCGGTTTTCCCACATCGGTTTCATATCCCTGGCGGCGTACAGCGACACCAGCGGATTCATAAAGACGGGTTTGTACCCTGCCGGCAACAGCGCCTCGATCTGGGCGCGGCTGTTTGCCGCCGCCTCCATCGACAGCGGCTGCTCACCGGCCAGCTTCGCGACCGCCGGCGATTGCCCATCGCTTTGCGCCAGCGCGGCGGAAACCTCGGCGGGCGCCGCAGAACTGTCGCCGGGTACGACTTCAGGCTCTTCGGCCTGGACATTGAACAGCGGAGCAAATGCCAGTGCCAGGCTCAGGCTGAGCGCTGACAATGGACGACCATACCGTTTCTTTAGCAACATCCCTTGCCCCCTGTTGTCACACATTGCTGCCCACAAAATTGGGGCTCTTTTTTCAGTATATAAAGACGAAAAGGCTTTTGCCTTACCTAATGTAAAGAAGTTTAAAGATTATACCACCCTCGCATACCGGGCTGGATAGAAAAAAAGGGCAACGTAACGTTGCCCTCTTCACCGCTTAGCCGCCAGAATGTAGCCGCAGCCTCAGGAGGCGTCGGCTGTTCCCGGCAGCGCTTCCGGCAGCGGCGCGGCAAACCCGCGCAGCCCCACCACGTGGACGTGTTCGTGATTATTGAACACCTTACGCACCAGTTTATAGGTGGTGCCTTTCTCCGGACTGATGTTCTCCGGCGCCGCGATAATCAGCTGCATCTCCAGACGTTCGCACAGCTCGAACAGCGTGGCGATGGAGCGGGCGTCGAGACGCGCCGCTTCATCGAGGAACAGCAGACGGCAAGGCGAGATATCCTTGCCGCGCAGGCGGCGGGATTCATCTTCCCAGCTCTGGACGACCATCACCAGAATCGACATCCCGGTACCGATCGCTTCCCCAGTGGACAGCGCGCCGGACTCCGCGCGCAGCCAGCCGTCGGAGCCGCGGTTAACTTCCACTTCCATCTCCAGATAGTTGCGGTAGTCGAGCAGCTCTTCGCCGATGGTTTGCGGCGTGCGCTGCCCCATGTCGATCTGCGGATTCAGGCGCTGATAGAGCTTGGCCAGCGCTTCCGAGAAGGTCAGGCGGTTGCTGTTGAACAGATCCTGATGCTGTTCATGCTGCTCGGAGAGCACATCAAGCAGCGTCGAGTGGGTCTCGCGCACGTTGACGTTCAGACGCACGCTGTTGACCTGGCCGAAGGAGACGCTCTGCAATCCCTGGTTGAGCATTCGGATACGGTTCTGCTCGCGCTGAATGGTTTTGCGAATAATGTTGGCCACGCTGCGGGAGCTGATGGCCAGCTTCTGTTCGCGGTTTGTCAGCTCTTCGGTCAGGCGGCTGAGCTCAATCTCCATCTGCTCGATCGCTTCCACCGGGTCATCGGTGCGGATAATATCCTGGCGGATACGCTCGCGCAGATGCTGGTAGACGGCAACGAAGAACTGAATTTTGCGCTCCGGGCGCTTCGGATCTTCCGAGATACGCAGCACGTCGCGCAGATGTTCGTTATCGGCGACCGCCAGACGCAGCGCACCGAGCGCCTTATCCGACATGGAGCGCAGCTCGTCGGCGGAGAGATAGGCCAGCTCGCGGCGGTGCAGACGACGCTCGACGCCGTTGTCTTTCACCAGGCGCATTACCGCGCACCAGCCCGCCTTGGCGGTCACTACCTGCTCGCGCATTTCGCAGTAATCGCGCTCCAGCTTGCGCAGTTTGCGGGTCAGGTTGTCCATTTCCGCTTCGCAGAAGGTCAGCGCTTTCTCCAGCTGATTGCGACGGGAGCGGTTATTGCTCAGCTGCATGTGCAGCTCATCGCGACGCGCACGGGCACGCTCTTCCGCGCCGGCATCGGCGCGCACGCCAATGTCCTGCAGCTCTTTATACAGATCGTTGAGCAGCTCTTTCTTGGTGTCATACGAGCTCTTCAGCGAGGCCAGCACCTGATTGTACTGGCTAAGCTGCGCCGCATGGGCACGCATCGCGTCGCGCGCGCGGCTGCGTTCGGTTTCCGCCTGCTCCAGGCGCTGGCGCAGTTTCTCGTTGAGATCGCTGTTGCCGCTGAGCATTTCCGCCGAATCGGAGTAGCTGAAGTGGGCCCGGCGCTGGACGACTTCCGCCAGGGCAAAAGCCTGCTGGCGCGCATCGCGCTGGGTCTGCTGCGCATAGGCGTAATCTTCTTTCAGCTGCTCAAACTGCTCCGGATCGCTCTGCAGCACCGAAACAATCGGCTCCAGCTTCGCCAGCTGGTTGCCGTGCTGCTGAATAAAGCGCGCGGCCTCCTGCGCTTCGTCCAGACGTTCCTGGATCTCGTCCACGCGGTCGGCCAGCGTATCATCCGCCAGCAGATTAAGGCGCGGCAGCAGGCGGTTGAGCGCCGACACGCCCTCTTTCGCCTGCTCATACTGCACGCGGTTCTGTTGGTTATCGCTTTCATGGGCGCTCAGCGCGCGCTCCAGCTCGCCGCGGCGGCTGTTGAGTTTGCGGATCTCTTCTTCCGGATCGTCCTCAAAGGCCACTGCCAGATGGCTGCCAATGAAGCGGCTAAAGGCCTGATGCAGACGCTGAGTTTTCTGCACGTCAAACGACAGGGTCGCAAAACGCTCGGACAGCGATTCACGCTCGGCATGCAGGGTTTCAATGCGGTTTTCACGCGCGGCGCGGCCAAACAGCGGCAGCGACGGGAAGCGTGAATAACGCCACTGGCGGTCGGCGATCTTCACCACCACCGCTTTTTCCAGCTCATCCACGCTGAATACGCTATCGTCAAAGGACTGCGGATCGCCTTCGATCAGATAGAGATCTTCCGGACAATCTTCCAGTCCTTCAAGCTGCTCGGCAACCTGCGACAGATCCGGCACCACGATGGCATGGCGCGACGGACCGTACAGCGCGGAGAAGTACGGCGCATCGTCAAGGCTGACATCATCGTAGATCTCGGACAGCAGAACGCCGCCGAACCGTTCCGCCAGCGCGTTGAGGCGCGGATCTTCCGAACCGCCCGGCTGGCTGAGACGCTCAATTTCTTCGTCGATGGCGCGCTTGCGGGCGCCGACCTCGTCACGTTCAACGATAGCTTCGCGCTCGCGCTCCAGCAGCTGCTGCAGGTATTCGGTAACCTCCTGGCCGGACTCAAACTGCTCACCGCTCTGCTCGCACAGCTGGTTAAGGCTGTTCTGCGCCGCCAGCCAGACCGGCGCCCGGCGCATCAGCGTCTGAGTGCGCGACTGCAGCTGCTCCAGTTCCTGGCGCAGGGTCATGCGCTGTTCCTGCGCGTTAGAAACGCTGTCGGCCAGCGAAGCGATGCGCGCTTCCAGCTCCTGATGCAGCGTTTCCAGATCGTCGATATCGTAGCGTTTGCCCTGCCGTTTGCAGAACTCAGCCAGCTGGCGCTCGGCGTCCTGCTGCTCGCGCAGGCGCTGCTCCAGCTCGTTGAGGCGGCTACGCAGCCCCTGCGCCTGCTCGGCCTGGTGACGCTGGTTCACGCCGTCGCGCAGCAATTCGCGCGCCACGTCCCAGGCTTCATTGCGCGCCAGCGGGCCGTTAATCGTCGCCACCAGCTGGTAGGCCTGTTCAAACTGGCTGTGCGCGGTTTGCGCCACGCTCATTTTCTGTTCCAGCGACAGCATTTTCTCCGTCGCTTCCTGCTCTTTCGCCTGGAAGGTTTCCAGCCACTCGTCGGCGCTCTCCGGCGTCAGATCCGGCAGATGGCACAGCGCCTTCGCGCGCTCCAGCGCCTGCAGCGCCTGGTTATACTGAATGGCGCGGGTCTGCTGCACGTCGAGCGCCTGCTGATAGTCGGCGAGCTGGTTTTTCAGCTCATCCACTTCCAGCTCGGCGGCCTCGGCACGGGCTTCGTTCTCTTCCTGGCGATCGATGGCTTCCGCCACCACTTCGTTCTGCTCTTCCAGACGGATCTGCAGCTCGTCGAGATCCGCTTCGTAGCGCTCGATTTTTTCCTGCTGACGCAGTGCGGTCTGCACCAGGTTCAGGTGATCGCTGGCGGCCTGGTAATCCGCTTCCAGATCGCCTTCTGCGCCGTTATGCTCCTGCAGCTCGCGCGCCATGTCGACGTGCTTATACTGCTCTGCCGCCAGCTGCGAACGCGAGGTAAAGAGATCGCGACGATACTCCAGCGCCTTATCAAGATGAATGCGCCGCTCGTTGGCGTGACGCATATAGTCCGCCGCCACGTAGTTGGTGGCTTCGCTGATCAGGTGTTTGAACAGATCGCGATCGGACTGGGTGACGCGGATCGCCTCGAGGGTCATGCGGTTTTCCCGCAGCGCCGCTTCCATATCCTGGAATGCCTTACGCACGCCGCTGTTTTCCGGCAACAGGTAGTCGCGCAGCGAGCGGGTAATGGTGCTGGAGATCCCGCCGTACAGCGAGGCCTCGATCAGGCGATAGTATTTACTTCGATCGGAGGCCGAACGCAGACGACGCGCCACCACGCCCAGGTCGAACATCAGCGAGTGATACTCGGTGATCGAGTTGAACTGCTTAAACTGGACCCCTTCCATCGCCTCGAGCTTGTCTTTCAGCTCATTGAGACTGACCACGCGCGCCTGGCGATCGTTCAGCGTTTCGGTTAACAGCTGGGTCGGCAGGATAGCGGTGGGCAGCCCCTGAATGGCGAAAGGCTTGATATCGACTTTGCGATCGCGCCCGGCAACCTGCTGCAGACGCACGCCGACCACCACGCGCTGATGGCGCGAGTTGATGACGTCGAGCACGGAGTAACAGACCCCGGCGCGCAGCTTCCCGTGCAGGCCTTTATCGCGTGAGCCGCTGGTGGCCCCCGCTTCGGTGGTGTTACGGAAGTGCAGCAGGGTTAAATCGGGGATCAGCGCCGTGACGAAGGCCGCCATGGTCGTCGACTTACCGGCGCCGTTCCCCCCGGAGAGGGTGGTGACCAGTTCATCAAGATCAAAGGTCCGGGCAAAGAAACCGTTCCAGTTAACCAGCGTCAGCGAGCGAAACTTACCGCGTTCAATCATTACTCTTCCTCCCCGCTATCCGGCTGGTTCTCTTCATTCTCATCATTGAGCTGCAGGTGATTTTCCAGGGCCATCGCTTCCCCGTCGCGGATCAGGCGGCGCTGCGCCTCGCGTGGGTCGTCGCCGGCGCGCACATCGGCGCCAAAGCGGAATACCGATTCGGTAATACGGAACTTGCTGCTGTCATGGCCCATAAACCACACCATCCCCAGACGGCGCAGGCGGTTAAGCGACGCGCGCATTTTTTCCTGCAGCTTCTGGCGGTCCAGATCCGAACCGGTGGAACGGTTGTTGACCAGCTTCAGCAGCCTGGATTCATCCGCCAGGGTCAGCAGCTCGTCATACAGCTCCTGCTGGGTGAAAATCCCTTCATTTGCCAGGCGCTCCGGGCTGAGATAGAGATAGCAAAGAATTTTGCCCACCATCATATCCAGTTCGGACAGCACCGAGCGTGAAATCAGGGTTGTGGAACGCGGGCGAAGGTAGAAGAAGCCCTCCGGCGCGCGGATCAGCTCGACGTTATAGCGAGCATAAAACTCTTCCAGATAATCCTGGAAATCCATCAAAAATGCGTGATTATCCAGCTCGTCGAGGCCGATATGTCGGCCCGCGCGCAGGGCGCTGTCCAGCGCCGGAAATAACGGATTGGCCAACGCCTGCGCCAGCTTAACCGGCATCACTTGTTCAATATTTGTCAATGACATGCGCCTGTACCTTGGCTCCGTAATCATTAATCGGCTGCCATTTGGCTGGCAGTCCGGTGAAATCTGCCTGGGCGACGCCCAGCTGTACCGCCTGATCCACGACGATCCGCGCCACGTCAAAGTGACGCCCGCGCGGATATTGCGCCAGGAACTCCCGCGCCACCAGGCCGAGATCCAGCGGTATTCCTTTCTCTTTATAGACCGCCAGCTGCGCTTCGATCAGCGCCGCCAGCTGCTCGCGAATTTCGTTAAACTCTTCAAATTCAAGGTCCGCAGGCAGCTCGCCGGTGACCTCTTCATCGCGCAGGGCCATCTCCTCGTCGCGCATATCCAGCAGACGGTCGGCGTTGGCGTAAGTCAGCGCCCACGGCTCATCAAAATAGGTCTGTACCGACTGGCGCAGACGCTGAGCGAAGACGCGGTTCTTATCCATATCGATAGCGGTACGGATAAACTTGTGCACGTGGCGGTCATAGCCGATCCACAGGTCAATCGCCTGCTGGCCCCAGCTGACGATGCGGTCGAGCTTGCTTTGCAGATCGAACACCAGCCGGTCGACAAAATGGAGATCGTCGCGCGCCATGGTCGAATCCTGAATGCGCAGCAGATTCGCCTGCAGCTTATCCCCCGCCGCATCCAGCGTATCCTGCAGTTCACGCAGGGTACCGGAAGTTTCCGACAGCAACAGTTCACAGCTGGAAATCGCCGCGCGCCAGTCTTTGTTCAACAGCTGCGCGATATCGTCTTTTACCAGCTGCTGCTGCTCATCCATGATGCGCTGCGTCAGGTCGATGCTGTCGAAAATTTCCGCTACCGAATACTTCAGCGGGGCAAAAACGTTGCGATGCCAGTGAAACTCATCGCCGCCCTCTTCTGCCGCGTCCGCCGCGCGCTTCAGCTCGCCGGCGACGATCGACAACTGCATCGAGAGACGCAGCGTCGAAAATTCGCGCTGCCGGATATAATAATCGGTGATCCCGATCCCCAACGGCGTCAGACGATAGATTGCATTGCCTTCGGTAATTTCGCTGGTAAAGCGGTTCAGCAGACGCTGGCGCACCAAATCGTTGATGGCATTATTGGCGCGCTGGCTGATGGTTTCGCTGGTCTGCTCAAACGCATCACTCACGTGGCGGAACGCATCCACCAGTTCTCCCTCGCTCATTTCTCCTTCCAGCCGTTCGCCATTCAGGGTGGCGATCGCCAGCAGGAAAGAGAGCCTGTCGACCGGCAGCGAGATAGAAAAATCATTTTTCCTGGCCCAGGCAACCAGTTCGGGGACTGTCTGGGAAAATTCACTCATACTTTATCCTTGCATCTGCGGCTATGAGCCTGGCTCTTAAGCGCGGTGACATGAATATAACGGCCCAGGCTGAGGTACGGCTCCTGACGACAGTAGCGCGTCTCCAGCTCCAGCAGCGCCGCATAGCTGTCATGCTGTTGGCGTTTTTCACGCAGATAATCATGAAACACCCGCACGCCGGTTTTGCTGACAATCTGCCAGCCAATCTCTTCCAGCCAGTGATAAACCTGCTGCGGCTCACGCGGATAATCCGGCGACAGCGTGCGTTTTTTCTTTTTTGGCATGCCCAGTTGTACGTAATCGAAATTACCGGCAACCATATTGTGCATCAGCAGGCCGTTAGCATTGTAGAACATCAACGACAAGCCGCCGCCAGGACGCAGCGTCGACCACAGGGTACGCAGCACCGCCTGGGGCTCCGCCACCCACTCCAGCACCGCATGAAACAGTACCAGATCGACCGGGCTTTCCAAGTGCTGCGCAATATCCTGAGCCGCGCATTGTACAAAATGCATGTTGTCGATCACACCTTTATCGACAGCAGCCTGGCGGGCGCGGGCCACCATTTCAGCGGAGAGATCGCACAGCGTCACGTGATGGCCCAGTTGCGCCACTTTAATGGCCGTTTGCCCTTCGCCGCCGCCGGCATCCAGTACCCTCAGCGGTCCCGGCCCCAGCTGCGCCAGCAGCGGCTCCAGATCCTGCCAGAGGATCTCCTGGCGCAGCTGGCCTTTTGTGGTGCCGTAAATATTGCGCGAAAACTTTTCAGCAATGTCATCGAAATTGCGATCCTGCACGGGCGACTCCACAAGCCAACACAAAACCGCTATTTTGTCATACCCGCGCCGAGAATGAAGCGATCTGTTATAAGATCCGAACATAACTTTGGTTATATGGTTAAAAAAGGAACCATCTGGCATGCTTTTCACGCTAAAAAAGATCGTCGGCGGTCTGCTGCTGCCGCTTCCTGCCCTGCTGTTGCTGATCGGTATCGGGATCGCCCTGTTATGGTTCAGCCGCTTTCAACGTACCGGGAAGCTGTGCGTGAGCCTCGGCTGGCTGCTGCTGGCGCTGCTGAGCCTGCAGCCCGTGGCAGACAGCCTGCTTAAACCGATAGAAGATCGCTATCCCACCTGGCGCGGCGAGCAGCCGGTGAGCTACGTGGTGGTGCTGGGCGGCGGCTATACCTGGAACCCGGAGTGGGCGCCAAGCTCTAACCTTATCAGCAACAGCCTGCCGCGCCTGACGGAGGGCATTCGCCTGTGGCAGGAGAATCCGGGATCGAAAATGATCTTTACCGGCGCGGCGGCAAAAACCAACCCCGTCAGCACGGCGGAGGCCGGGGCGAGAGTGGCGGAGAGCCTCGGCGTACCGCGCAGCGATATCATCGTGCTCGATAAGCCGAAAGATACGGAAGAGGAAGCGCTGGCGGTGAAGGGCGCCATCGGCGACGCGCCCTTCCTGCTGGTCACCTCGGCGTCACACCTTCCGCGGGCGATGATCTTCTTTCGCCATGCCGGTCTGGACCCGCTGCCCGCACCGGCTAATCAGATGGCGATCACGTCACCGCTCAATCCGTGGGAGCGGGTCATTCCTTCTCCGGTGTGGCTGATGCACAGCGACCGGGTCGGCTATGAAACGCTCGGTCGCGTTTGGCAATGGCTGAAAGGCAGCTCAGGCGAGCCAGGGCAGGAGTGATTTTGCGGCGAGGTCGAAACGGGCGCGGTCAAAGCGCCCGGTATTGACCAGACTATCCACCTCATCCCACAGCAGATAAAGCCAGCGCCGCCAGACAAAGGCCTCGGAAACCGGCGCCTGCTGCAGGTAGCGCCATAGCAGCTGCTCGGCCTGGCCCCCCTCCGCGAGACGGAACAGTTCGTACTCCCGCGGCGCCCACAGCATCATCCCCGGGCCGACCATCGCCAGCAGCTGGTCGCTGCGCGGATCTTTCAGCATGCTGCGCAGGGTGAAATTGCCGTGCACCAGGACGGCATTATCATTGAAGTCGCGGAACAGCTCCGGCAGACACTCGCGAGAGCGGAACAAAACCCGCTTATCCTGCATGGTCAGGCCGGTGTCCTGATACAGTTTCAGGGTGCTCCACAACATCGCCACCCGCTGCCGGTACCAGTTCGGCCACAGATTGTCCTGGGTATTATCGACCATCCCCACGCAGCCGCCGCTGTCCTGACGATGCCAGGCCAGCAGCGCCTCGACGATCTGCTCCTGCAGCTGCTCCCAGCGCGCCGGGGTGCGGGTGGGCGCCTCCACCGGGACGCCGCGCAGGCGCTCAAGCAGCAGCACATCCGGCCCAGGATGCTCTTCGTGCGTCATCACGCCGTAGACCACCGGCATGCGCACCGTACCGCTGCGCGCCAGAGTGGAGATCTTCCAGGCCAGCTGCCGCGCCACCCCGGGCGTGGTGAAACTTCGCGCCAGCAGCGGCATCGGATTTCCCTGCGCGTCATACAGGGACCACAGCGCCGTAGCGGCTTTTTCACTGACACACTCCACCCGGCTCAGCTTTTCGCCAAGCAGGTGACTGAGTTCGGTTCGCAACTGTTCCATTGTCGATTACCCCTATGAACACTACTGATTTCATAATGAGCGCCCGCATCTGGGTTGTCATCGGATAAGATCAAAAATGGGCAAAAAAAGCATAAAACTGGAGGGGATATCCCCTCCTGCAAGGAGGGGACAGAGGACTAGCGCAGTTCAGCGCGGACGCGCGCCAGATCTTCAGGGGTATCGACGCCGGTGCCGGGCACTTCGGCCGCCACGGCGACGTGGATCTTCTCGCCATACCACAGCACCCGCAGCTGCTCGAGCATTTCAATCTGCTCCAGCGGGCTTGGCGCCCAGCTGACGTAGCGGCGAATAAAGCCGGCGCGATAGCCATAGATGCCGATGTGGCGCAGCAGAGAGTCACCAATGGCGTCGCGGGAGTGGGCAAAGCGATCGCGATCCCAGGGAATGGTGGCGCGGGAGAAATAGAGCGCATAGCCCTGCGCATCCATCACTACTTTGACCGCATTTGGATTAAACGCCTCTTCCGCATCGTGGATCGGTACCGCCAGCGTCGCCATTCCGCTGGTGCTGGCAGCCAGATTCTCCGCCACCTGGCGGACGATAGCCGGGGGAATCATCGGCTCATCGCCCTGGATATTGACGATGATGGTGTCATCGCTGAACGCGCACTTCTCTACCACCTCCGCCAGCCGTTCGGTGCCGGACTGATGGTCGGCGCGGGTCATGCAGACCTCGCCGCCGGCGGCTTCAACCGCCCGGGCGACATCTTCGTGATCGGTGGCGACAATAATGCGTTCCGCGCCGGATTCGCGGGCGCGCTCCAGCACATGGACAATCATCGGCTTGCCGTTAATGTCCTGCAGTGGTTTTCCCGGCAGGCGCGTGGAGGCGAAACGCGCAGGAATAATGACCACGAAACTCATGAGTGACTCTCTTCTACCGCCAGCGGACGCGCTTCTGTCTCCAGCAGCACAGGGATGCCGTCGCGGAGCGGAAACGCCAGACTATCAAGTTTGCAAATAAGTTCTTGCTTATCCTGACTGTAATACAGCTTACCGTTACAGACCGGGCAGGCGATGATTTCAAGTAAACGGTGATCCATGTTTCCTCCTGATGGACCGGATAGATTTCTCAGCAGCATAACACAGGAAGGTCGGCGCCGGGATCAATCGGCATCGATTTCCCACCCCTGCGTCTGGCCGACAAACAGCCCTTCCGGCAGGCGTCGGCACAGGATCCGCTCTGCCGATTGCCAGCGTGCGAAATCGTTGATCGCCCGGCGCAGCCCCTGCTCCAGACCACGGGTGATCTTCACCCCATCCTCCAGCCACAGGGCGAAGATCTCCAGTTCCCGGCTTTTGCGATGTATTTTACTGTCCATCCGCCCGACCAGTTTTCCCTGGTGCAGCAGAGGCAGTACGAAGTAGCCATACTGACGCTTCGGCGCAGGGGTATAGCACTCCAGGCGATAGCTGAAGTTGAACAGCTGCTCAGCGCGTTTCCGATCCCAGACCACCGGGTCGAAGGGCGAGAGCACGGCGCTATGGCTGGCGGTAAGTTTACCGCCGGGCGCGGACTCCAACTGCGCCAGCGCATCGCGATGCAACCACATCTCGCCAAGCGCTTCCACGTTGGCCTGGGTCACCAGACCCTCTTCCTGCCAGGCCGCCAGCAGACCCGGTAGCGCCGGCTGACGTAAACGATAGTAATCCGCCAGCCACTGGGGACGAAAGATGCCGAGGCTGCGGGCGCTGTTGCGCAGCATGATGGCCTCTGCGGCGTCGCGGGACAGCGCATCGCGCTCGTCGTCCCAGTGCGGCATCACCCGCCGGGTTAAATCATACACGCGGTGAAAGTTGCGCCGCTCCACCACCATCACTTCCCCGGCGGTAAACAGCCCTTCCAGGTGGCGCTTATGCGGTTTCCACTCCCACCAGCCGCTGGCGCCTTTGCGAGGGTGGGCAAAATCCGCCGAGCGAACCGGCCCGTTTTGGCCGATATGCGCCACCAGCTCTGCAATACTGCCGGCATGCTCCTCCATCCACGCGCGATGATATTTCCAGCCCATCTTGTCGGGGTTCAACATCCGGTGGCGTACAAGGGCGAAATCGCTGCGCGGCAGAAAACAGGCTTCATGCGCCCAGTATTCCATCAGCTCGCCGTTGCGCAGCGACTCATCCAGCCAGTGCTGCGGATAGCTGCCGAGACGGCTGAACAGCACCAGGTAGGGGCTGCGGGCCACCACGTTGATGGTATCGATTTGCAGCAGCGACATCTGCTGGACGGTGGAAAGGATGTCATTTGGGCGAGCGCGACGCCGGGGCTTTTTTAATAACCCCTGCGCCGCGAGATGGAGGTGGCGCGCCTCATTAAGCGATAGTTGCAATACCGACATGCAGGTTCTCCGTCAGGATTTCCAGCACAGCGGCGAGCAAAGCCGGCGCGTCGGTTAACGTTGCGCCAACGTCGCTAAGTCCGCAAGCAACCGCTGTGCGCGTTCATCGGCCATTATGGCGTCGACCGGTAAATACCACCAGTTCGCAGCGGCGAAATCGCGACATTTCACGGCGTCTTTTTCGGTCATCAGCAGCGTCTGCCCGGCGGTTACCAGGGCGGCGACATCGGCCTGGCTCAGCGCCTGATGGTCCGCCAGAGCCACGGTTTTGACCGGTTGGACGCCACTGCTTTCGAGGGTGGCGAAAAAGCGCGGCGGATGGCCGATGCCGGCCATTGCCACCACGTTAGTGAAGGTAGAGACATCGCGACGTTCACCGGTGAGCAGGTTGACCGCCATCCCGGGACGCAGCTGCATCGGGATCTCTCCCGGACGCGCCACGCCGCCGTTGACGATAACCGCATCAACGCTTTGCAAGCGCGACGCCCGCTCACGCATCGGCCCGGCAGGCAGCCACCAGCCGTTGCCAAAGCGGCGCACGCCGTCGATGATGACAATTTCCCGGTCCCGCGCCAGCTTATAGTGCTGCAAACCATCGTCGGTCACGATAATCTGCAGATCGTGCGCGCTGAGCAGCGATTTCACCGCGTCGCTGCGCAGCGGAGAGACAGCCACCGGCGCGCCGGTGCGCTGATGGATGAGCACCGGTTCATCACCTGCCTGCGCCGTACTGGTCCGGTCAGTTAACACCAGCGGGTAGCGTTCGGCTTTACCGCCGTAGCCGCGGGAGACCACCCCAACGCGAATGCCGCGCTGTTGCAGCTGCTCCACCAGCCAGATCACCACCGGCGTTTTACCATTGCCGCCGGCGGTCAGGTTACCGACCACCACCACCGGCACCGGCGCGCGCCAGGCTTTTTTCCACCCCAGCTGATAACTGAGGCGAATCACCGCGCTCACCAGGCCATACAGCCAGGAGAGCGGCAGCAGCAGGCGCCACAGCGGCGATTCACCGGACCAGATGCGCGCGATCATTCGCCGAATTGCATCTTATGCAGCTGGGCGTATACGCCTTTATGCTCCAGCAGGTCGTGGTGCGTTCCGCGCTCCACGATCCGCCCGTCTTCAACCACCACGATCTCATCAGCCTGCTCAATGGTTGACAGACGGTGGGCGATAACCAGCGAGGTGCGGTTTTTCTGCAGCTCATCCAGCGCCGCCTGAATCGCACGCTCGGACTCGGTATCCAGCGCCGAGGTGGCTTCATCGAGGATCAGGATCGGGCTGTTACGCAGTAGCGCACGGGCGATAGCAATACGCTGGCGCTGGCCGCCGGACAGCATCACGCCATTTTCGCCGATGATGGTATCCAGGCCATTGTCCATCTTGTTGATGAAGTCCATGGCGTAGGCCATCCGCGCAGCCTCTTCAATTTGCTCGCGGCTGTACTCTTCGGTACGGGCATAGGCGATGTTATTAGCGACGGTATCATTGAACAGGTGCACGTTCTGTGAAACCAGCGCGACCTGGTCGCGCAGCGAGCTCAGCTTGTACTCGCGCAGGTCGTGGCCATCCAGCAGGATCTGCCCGTCGTCGACATCGTAGAAGCGTGTGATCAGGCTGGCGATGGTCGATTTACCCGACCCGGAGCGTCCCACCAGCGCCACGGTTTTCCCTTCCGGGATATCGAGATTGATATTGCGCAGCGCGGCCACTTCGCGACCCGGATAGGTAAAGGTGACGTTCTCGAACTTGAGATTGCCTTTCGCCCGCTCAATGACGCGCGTACCTTCGTCTTTTTCCTGCTCGGAATCGAGGATCGCAAACAGCGTCTGGCATGCCGCCATCCCGCGCTGGAACTGGGCATTGACGTTGGTCAGCGACTTCAGCGGACGCATCAGCGCAATCATGGAGGAGAAGACCACGGTAATGGTCCCGGCGGTCAGGGTGTCCATCACGCTCGGGAAGCTGGCGGCATACAGGACAAAGGCCAGCGCCAGGGAGGCGATAAGCTGAATGATCGGGTCGGAGATAGACGAGGCGGAAACCATCTTCATCCCCTGCAGGCGCATTTTATTGCTGACCTTATCAAAACGTTTGGTTTCCACTTCCTGGCCGCCAAACATCAGCACCTCTTTGTGCCCTTTCAGCATCTGCTCGGCGCTGGTGGTGACCTGCCCCATCGTGTTCTGCATATTCTTACTGATATTGCGAAAACGCTTGGAGACCACGCGGATTGCTACCGACACGATAGGCGCCAGTACGATCAGGATCAGCGACAGCTGCCAGCTGTAATAGAACATCATCACGAACAGGCCGATAATCGATGCCCCTTCGCGGACCACGGTGATCAGCGCGCTGGAAGAAGAGGAAGCGACCTGCTCGGAATCATAGGTGATACGTGACAGCAGCGTCCCGGTAGACTGCTTGTCAAAGAATGCCACCGGCATACCCATCATGTGGCCGAACAGGCGACGACGCATGGTCATCACCACTTTGCCGGAAACCCAGGAGATACAATAGCTCGAGATGTAGCTGGTGATCCCACGCAGCACCATCAGCCCGATAACCACCAGCGGCATCCATAGCAGCACTGAGCGATCCGTTTTACCAAAACCATCATCCAATAACGGTTTAAGAAGCGATAACATGAAGGTGTCACTGCCCGCGTTAAGCACTAACGCCACCGCCGCTACGATTAGCCCGGCTTTAAACGGTGCAATAATCGGCCAAAGTCGGCGGAAGGTCTGCCACGTGGAGAGATCTTTATCGTTCTGCATTCAATAAACCAGCTTGTGTTGAAATAGCCGCATATTCTACCCGTTATCGGCGGGCGCGCCAAACCACTGATGATACCAACGTGGTAAAACTTGATCCCGTAAGCTATGGATTTGCCACCCTTCTGCAGAAAAAACCACCGTTATCTGCCCCTGCTGCGGCGTGGCGAACCAGCGATACCCCCGCTGGCGATAACGCTGAACGACCTTCTGCGAGGGCATCCGCCACGCATTGTAGCGCGAAGCGGAAACCAGCGCGGCCGCGCCATCCACCCGCCGGATCAGCAGCTCGCTGGAGGAGGTGTTGCTGCCGTGATGGGGAACCTGAATAAGTGTAGACGCCAGATGCTGCCAGTAGCGGCTGATCATCGCCTGCTCCGCCTGACGTTCTATATCGCCGGTCAGCAGGATGCTGGAGCGACCGTCATCGATCCGCACCACGCAGGAGTGATTATTTCCCTTTGCCGTGCTGCCCGGCAGCGGCCACAGCGCCTGGAAAGTGAGTCCCTGCCACTGCCAGCGCTCGCCGCGATGGCACGGCAGATGACCCGACCAGCCTGGCGGGCTGCGCACCCACGCCTGCGGCCATGCCTGCAGCACCGATTCGAGGCCGCCGCGATGGTCAAGATGCTCGTGGCTCAGCATAATCCCCTGCAGCTGCAGATGGTGCCAGCGCAGCCACGGGATAATCACCTGTCGACCGCTGTCGCCCTGCGGCCATGCCGGCCCGGTATCGTACAATAACGCCTTGCCGTAACGCTCGATCACCATCGCCAGCCCCTGCCCGACATCCAGCATCGTCACCTGCCATTGGTCCGCGGGCGGTTGCCGGCTGAATGGCCGCGTCAGCAAAAACAGCACGCTCAGACACAGCGCCGGCGAATGTCGCCAGCTCTGAAAACGCCAGCCCATCACCAGCAGCCACGGCAGGCTACTGATCCAGAGCCAGCGGGCATCCAACGTCAGCCAGCCGTCCGGTAAACGTCGTAACCCCCAGAACAATACCGCCAGCACGCGATCGGCTGCCAGCCAGATCAGCGACGCCACCATCTCCGGTCCAGTGAGATGCAGCAGCATTCCGGCGAGAATGAGCGGCACCGCCAGCAGGGTCACTAACGGTACCGCCAGCAAATTGGCGGCCATCGACGTCAGGCTTATACCGTGGAAGAGCAGCAGTTGCAGCGGCATCAGCAGCAGCGTCACGCCAGCCTGCAAATGCGCGAGGGCGAACAGGGCTTTCCACGGCCAGCGCCAGCGGCTGTCAGGCAGCGGTAACCACTGGTACCAGAAGATCAGCCCCGCCACGGCGAAGGCGGATAGCCACAGGCTTTGCGACAACACCGCTAACGGATCGGCAACCAGTATCGCCCCCAGACAGCAGAGCCACACCTGCCACGCCGTCCAGCGTTGACCCGACAAACGTAAAGCACAGCAGACCGCAAGCCCTACGCAAGTGCGCAGGGCCGGCGGCTGCATACCGGTCAGCCAGGCATAGCCGACGGCGCCCGCCAGCCCTGCCAGCAGCGGTAGCCGCCAGCCGATCCAGCGCCCCGGTAAAAGTGACTGTAATCCGCGCAGCAGGAGCACGATCAGGGAAGCCGCGAGGGCAATATGCAAACCGGAGATAGCCATCAGATGGGAGGTGCCTGTGTTCTGCATCAGGACCTTTATCTCCGCCGGCAGCGCCAGCCGCTCCCCCATTCCCAGCCCCAGCATCACCGGATGCCAGGGATAAGTCTGCAATCGCCGGGTCAGCGACGCCAGGTAGCGGGCGCGCAGACTGCAGCGGGTATCCAGCGCGGAAGCGGCGACGATCCCCCCGCTCAGAGGCCGATGCTGAGCCAGCGCATAGCGCTGGCTGTCGAAGCCCCCGTCATTGAGCTGCCCATGCACCGGCCGCAGGCGCAGCGTCATCATCCAGCGCTGCCCCTCGCAGACGGGCGCAGGTGCAAGTTCCCCGTATAAAGTCACGCCAACCGGAGGGAACAGGAAGCGACCCGCCAGGCGCACAATCTGCCCGCGGTGCAGGGTCTGACCATCCGTCTCGTGGAGGATCACTTCCGCCTGACGGACGGCGCCGGTGAGGTGCTGCGTTGGCCACAGCGCCTGATACGCGCTTAAAACTCCCCAGACCATCAGCAGAAGCGTCACCGCCACAACGGCGACGACCGTCCCGCGCAGACGGGTCAGCAACATCGCCAGTACGCCGGCGACCGCCAGAATGCCCGGCCCCGGCAACGCGGGTAGCCAGAGTAGCGGCAGTATTGCGATGATGGCGCATCCGGCAAGCCATGGTAGACGCATAAACACCTCCCTGTGAGCGGGCAGTGTTACGCAAAGCGAGGCTGGCGTCCTGGGGCAGTATTCAGGCGCGCGCGCAGCGTTCCAGACAATCGTCACGCTTGCAGTCAGGCACTTTTGTTTTGCGAGGCGGAACGCAAATGGCGGGTACAAAAAAAGCACCCAAAGGTGCTTTTATCGTCAGGCAGGTTGCACGTCGTGCAACTCACCCTTCATAAATATTGGCGCGGTCACGTAATTCTTTCCCGGGCTTAAAGTGCGGAACGTACTTACCTTCCAGTTCGACTTTATCACCAGTTTTCGGGTTACGTCCGGTGCGAGGTGCTCGATAGTGCAGAGAGAAGCTGCCGAAACCGCGGATTTCAATGCGCTCACCTTGAGCAAGCGTTGAGGCCATATGTTCCAGCATTTCTTTAACAGCATCTTCCACCGCTTTCGCCGGAATGTGAGATTGCTGGCTGGCAAGTCTTTCAATCAATTCTGACTTGGTCATTATTCCTCCGGTTTCCTTCAAGGCAAAAATTAGCTAACAGCTTAAACAAGGGCGGCCGTAGCCGCCCTTTGTGCTTGATTACAGGACGAATCCTGCAATCTGTCAAGTAAACTCGTCACTATTCAGGTTGTTATTACCTGAATGACAAAGATTACTCGCCTTTCGCTGCTTTGAACGCTTCAGCCATGGCGTTGTTGGAGAAGTTCGCGTCTTCCTGCTTGTTCACGGTAGCGATAGCGTCTTTTTCTTCCGCTTCGTCTTTCGCACGTACAGACAGGCTCACTACGCGGTTCTTACGATCCACGCCAGTGAATTTCGCTTCAACTTCGTCGCCAACGCTCAGAACCAGAGTTGCGTCTTCAACGCGGTCACGGGATGCTTCAGAAGCACGCAGGTAACCTTCTACGCCGTCAGCCAGTTCTACGGTTGCGCCTTTAGCGTCAACTGCAGTCACTTTACCAACAACGATAGCGCCTTTCTTGTTCAGAGCAACGTAGTTGTTGAACGGATCTTCCGCCAGCTGTTTAACGCCCAGGGAGATACGCTCACGCTCTGCGTCAACCTGCAGAACAACTGCTGCGATTTCGTCGCCTTTTTTGTATTCACGAACTGCTTCTTCGCCTGCAACGTTCCAGGAGATGTCAGACAGGTGAACCAGGCCGTCGATGCCGCCGTCCAGGCCGATGAAGATACCGAAGTCAGTGATAGACTTGATTTTACCTTCAACACGGTCGCCCTTGTTGTGGGTTTCCGCGAACTGCTGCCATGGGTTAGATTTGCACTGCTTCAGACCCAGGGAGATACGACGACGCTCTTCGTCGATATCCAGAACCATTACTTCCACTACGTCGCCAACGTTAACAACTTTGGACGGGTGGATGTTTTTGTTGGTCCAATCCATTTCGGAAACGTGAACCAGGCCTTCAACGCCTTCTTCGATTTCAACGAAGCAGCCGTAGTCGGTCAGGTTGGTCACGCGACCGGTCAGTTTGGTACCTTCCGGATAACGTTTAGCGATAGCTACCCACGGATCTTCGCCCAGCTGTTTCAGGCCCAGGGATACACGGGTACGCTCGCGGTCGAACTTCAGCACTTTAACAGTGATTTCGTCGCCAACGTTTACGATTTCGCTCGGATGCTTAACGCGTTTCCAGGCCATATCGGTGATGTGCAGCAGGCCGTCAACGCCGCCCAGATCAACGAATGCACCGTAGTCAGTGAGGTTCTTAACGATACCTTTGACTTCCATGCCTTCCTGCAGGTTTTCCAGCAGCTGATCGCGCTCTGCGCTGTTTTCGGATTCGATAACGGCACGACGAGAAACAACAACGTTGTTACGCTTCTGGTCCAGCTTGATGACTTTGAACTCAAGCTCTTTGCCTTCCAGGTGCAGCGTGTCGCGCACCGGACGAACGTCTACCAGGGAACCCGGCAGGAACGCACGAATACCGTTCAGCTCAACAGTGAAGCCACCTTTAACTTTGCCGTTGATAACACCGGTAACAGTTTCAGCGTCTTCGTAAGCTTTTTCCAGCGTGATCCAAGCTTCGTGACGTTTAGCTTTCTCACGGGACAGCAGAGTTTCACCGAAGCCGTCTTCTACTGCATCCAGAGCAACGTCAACTTCGTCACCAACCTGGATTTCCAGCTCGCCCTGGGCGTTTTTGAACTGCTCAGCCGGGATGGCGGACTCAGATTTCAGACCGGCGTCAACCAGTACTACGTCTTTGTCGATAGCAACAACAACACCACGAACGATGGAACCCGGGCGGGTTTCGATTTCTTTTAAGGATTCTTCAAACAGTTGAGCAAAAGATTCAGTCATGTTTAATCTTCAGGTTAATATTAACGTCCACCTGGCTCCGTGCCGGATGGGGTTGTTTCACATACCCGCTGACCATCCATTGCCGCGGGGTACTGCTATAATTCGGAGGCTTCGGCGCGTGACCGGTTAAGGCTTACGCAACGGCCAATTTTTCGCGCGCATATTGTAGCGCTTTTTCAATCACTTGCTCAATGTTTAGTTCGGTTGAATCGAGAACTAATGCATCGGCAGCCGGGACAAGCGGCGCCACGGCGCGATTTCTATCGCGATCGTCACGCTCTTTTATCTCGGACAAAAGACGTTCAAAGTTAACATCAAAGCCCTTTTCCTGCAACTGCCGCATGCGGCGATGCGCCCGCTCATCGGCCGAGGCATCGAGGAAAATTTTCACCGGCGCGTCCGGGAAAACCACCGTGCCCATATCGCGCCCGTCGGCAATCAGCCCCGGCAGTTCACGAAAGGCGCGCTGGCGACGCAGCAGCGCTTCGCGAACGCGAGGGAAAGCCGCCACTTTCGAGGCGGCGTTCGCGACCTCCTGGGTGCGAATTTCGCCGCTGACATCTTCCCCTTCCAGCACCACTTCGAGGTTGCCGTCAGTAGAAATAAAGCGCACGTCAAGATGGGCAGCCAGGGGCACCAGCGCCTCTTCGGACTCCACGTCAACATGATGATGCAGCGACGCCAGCGCCAGAACGCGGTAGATCGCGCCTGAATCTAACAGATGCCAGCCCAGCGCTTCCGCCATTGCCTTGCATAACGTACCTTTACCCGCACCGCCAGGCCCATCAATGGTGATTACCGGAACTGTTGCCGTCATCTTTTTCTCCTTCAGCAAGGCGCATAAATATCTAAACGCCGCGCATTATACGCATCTCTTCGGCGGAAAGTGAGTCTTGCTTTTAAATTACAGATAACTGGAAATCTCATGCGGAAGAATTGAGCAATTATAGCGGGCTGATAGAGCATCAGCCCGGAAGATGAGGCAGTTTTACTTTTTATCTGCAGCGATACGGTCGCGGATATGCTGCGCGCGTTCAGCTGAAGGCGGGTGTGAATCGAACAGAGATTTACTGTGGCCGGCGTCAAGGCTGGCCAGTTTGTCGAAGCTGCCCACCAGCCCCTGAGTGCTGATGTTGCGTTTTTTCAGCAGATCGTAAGAGAAATCATCAGCATCCGACTCCTGCGAGCGGGAGAACGCAGAGTTGATCATTCCCTCAGCGATATCGCCCAACTGAGATTTAGACAAGTTTGCAGCCGCTTCGCTGGTCGCTGAAATTGCATCGCGTGCGGCAATAGTCGCATACGCGGTTTGCATCGCTTTGCGCGAGTGTCCGAGCGCTACGTGACCCAGCTCATGGCCCAGAACCGCTTCAACTTCATTATCGGTCATCATGTCCATCAGGCCGCTATAGACGCGGACGCAGCCGTTGGCCATTGCCCAGGCGTTGACGTCGGATGTCATGTAAACCTTATAGGTTACCGGCGTGCCGTTGATATTATTTCCTAACGCTTTGGCAATTTTGTTCAGACGTTTGGTGTACTTACTTGATGCACTAGCCAGTTTATTTTCACTATCCATTTGCTTACAGGCATCGTCGGAAAGCGTTTTGACTTCAGAGTCAGAAAGCGTC
Organism: Klebsiella sp. GG_Kp146; assembly: GCF_040061975.1. Lineage (NCBI taxonomy): Bacteria > Pseudomonadati > Pseudomonadota > Gammaproteobacteria > Enterobacterales > Enterobacteriaceae > Klebsiella > Klebsiella sp. GG_Kp146. Next base: position 21,868 of record NZ_JBEAHA010000010.1, on the reverse strand, counting down.
GCCGCTTTGTAAGCCGTCATTCCTGAATTGACGAGGGCGTTGGTGTCCATCCCCTGCATATTTTTACAACCTGCCAACAACGTGGCGGAAACGGCCAAAGCCAGCATTACTTTTGTATTTCTCATATCAATCATCCATTGATTAGCATAATAAATGCTTATAAATCCTATATTTACAAGCAAGCAAGGCTAGCATTTAGTTTCCTGTCCGACAAGCAGAGATAAAAAAAACGCCGACCCTCAGGTCGGCGTTGTTACCTTAAATTCGCATCATTCAGGCCGGCGTACTGATCCGCGCCAGTTGCTCAAAATAGTCGGGGAAGGTTTTCGCCGTACACTTCGGATCAAGGATGGTCACCGGCGTATCAGACAGCGCCACCAGCGAGAAGCACATCGCCATCCGGTGGTCGTTATAGGTGCCGATTTCAGCATACTTCAGCGTCGCCGGCGGGGTGATGCGAATATAATCTTCACCCTCTTCCACCTCGGCGCCCACTTTACGCAACTCGGTCGCCATGGCGAACAGACGGTCCGTCTCCTTGACCCGCCAGTTGTAGATATTGCGCAGCGTGGTGGTCCCTTGCGCGAACAGCGCGGCGGTGGCGATGGTCATCGCGGCGTCCGGGATATGGTTCATATCCATATCGATAGCCTTGAGCTCGCCACGGGTACAGGCGATGAAATCGTCGCCCCAAGTGACGGTGGCGCCCATTTTTTCCAGTACGTCGGCGAAACGAATATCGCCCTGTACGCTGCCGCGGCCGATACCGGTGACTTTCACCGTGCCGCCCTTAATGGCGCCAGCGGCAAGGAAATACGAGGCCGATGAAGCATCCCCTTCCACCAGGTAATCCCCCGGCGACTGATACTGTTGCTTGCCGCGCACCACAAAGCGCTGATAAGACTGGTTGTCCACCTCAACCCCGAAGGTTTTCATCAGGTGCAGCGTAATGTCGATATAGGGTTTTGACACCAGATCGCCCTTAATGGCGATCACAGTATCCTGCGGTGCCAGCGGCGCGGTCATCAGCAGCGCGGTCAGGAACTGGCTGGAGACGCTGCCGTCAACTTCAACATTGCCCCCCTGGAACCCCCCGCGCAGGCGCAGCGGCGGATAATTTTCCTGCTCCAGATAGTCGATCTGAGCGCCGCCCTGACGCAGGGCATCCACCAGATGGCCGATCGGGCGCTCTTTCATTCGCGGCTCGCCGGTCAGCACGATATCGTTGCTGCCAAGGCACAGGGCTGCCGCCAGCGGGCGCATCGCGGTACCGGCGTTGCCGAGGAACAGCTCCAGCGCCGCTGCGGCATGCAGCGGGCCGCCGTTGCCGGTCACTTCACAGCGGGTACGGTCAGCAGACAGGGTGTATTGAACCCCCAGCGCACTCAGGGCATTCAGCATATGGCGCACATCGTCGCTGTCCAGCAGGTTGGTCAGCACCGTCGTGCCGCGGGCCAGGGCGGCCAGCAGCAGCGCGCGGTTGGAGACGCTTTTCGAACCTGGCAGGTTCACGGTGCCCTCTACGCGTGCGATGGGTTGTAACGTCAGGGAATCCATCAAACTTCACTCTCAAACAAACAGAATAAAAACCCCGCAGACAGGCCGCGGGGAGGAAGAAAGGAACGGGCGATTAACCGTGGCGGCGTTCGAAGTCCAGCATAAAGTCGGTTAACGCCTTCACGCCGTCCAACGGCATCGCGTTGTAGATGGAGGCACGCATGCCGCCCACCACCCGGTGGCCCTTAAGCGCGTGCAGCCCGGCGGCAAACGACTCTTCAAGGAACAGTTTATCCAGCGCGCTGTCCGCCAGCTGGAACGGCACGTTCATACGGGAGCGGTTGGCTTGCGCCACATCGTTACGATAGAAGCCGCTGTTATCGATCACGCCATACAGCAGTTCGGCTTTCTGCTGGTTGATCTTGTCCATCGCGGCAACGCCGCCCTGCTGTTTTAGCCACTTAAACACCAGACCAGCCAGATACCAGGCGAACGTCGGCGGCGTGTTAAACATCGAGTCATTCTCGCTTAACACGGTGTAGTCGAGGATTGACGGGCAGGCCACGCTGGCTTTACCCAGCAGATCTTCACGTACGATGACCAGCGTCAACCCTGCCGGGCCGATATTCTTCTGCGCGCCGGCATAGATCACGCCGAAGCGGTTGACGTCAATTTCGCGGGACAGAATGGTGGAGGAGAAATCGGCGGTCACGATGACGTCGTCGCCGAAGTTCGGCGTATCATCAATCGCGATACCGTCAATGGTTTCGTTCGGGCAGTAGTGGAGATACGCCGCGCCCGGCGTCAGCTGCCACTCGCTCATTGGCTTGACCGCGCGCTTGCCGTCGACGGTGATTTTCGCGTCGATGACGTTAGGCGTGCAGTATTTCTTCGCCTCTTTGACCGCGCTGGCGGCCCAGTAGCCAGCGTCCACATAGTCAGCGACGTTTTTATCGCCGAGGATGTTCAGCGGGATCCCGGCGAACTGGCCGCGGCCGCCGCCATGACAGAACAACACTTTATAGTTGGAAGGGATATTCAGCAGAGAACGGAAGTCCTGTTCTGCCTCTTCTGCCACCTGGATGAACTCCTTACCACGGTGACTGATTTCCATGACCGACGTACCCAGACCGTGCCAGTCGCACAGTTCCTGCTGAGCCAGTTTGAGTACTTCCGCCGGCAGCATTGCCGGGCCCGAACTGAAGTTATAGACCTGAGCCATTTCCCCTCACCACGTTGCTATGTTGTTTTGCCCGCGAACCGCCGCGGGCATAAGTTATTCCTGTGGCTATCGGTTTTATCATTCAGTGACACGGTCCGCAATGGCTAAAACTCGCCGACGGCAAAACGCGGCAGCCGTCACACAACAGAATCTATCGGCTTGACGTAATAAAACCGACATATTTGCTGTCAGGTGAGCCGTTTCGCCCGGCTGGCCTTCGACCATTCTGCATTTGCGCAGCGGGAACATATTCGCTTTTCTCCCGCCTGCATCGCCATCACGATGCTGCAGCGTACGCAGGCGTAGATCCCCTCCTGAGGAATAGTGGTATAGCGCGTGGTGCAGTGCGTCGGGAGAATCGACAACCCGGCCCTCACTTCGTCATCGGGATAATAAAACACGCTGATCTGGCCATTGGTTTCAAGGATCGCCAGCCGCACCTGGCCGAGCTGCTCGACGCTGTTGACCCGTAGCTCCATAAAAAATTCGAATTCGGTCATATTTTCCGCATGCAGTTTCTCCCATGCCAGTTGCCCCTCCTCCACCACCACGATAGGCTTGCCCTCCAGCAGATCCTCCAGCTTTTCACTATGCCCCATCAGCCACATGATGCCGCGATAAAGCAGCGCCAGCGTGACGAAGACCACCAGCACCGGCAACAGCGGGACATCGTCATAAAACGCCACGTCCCCCGCCGCCGAGCCGAGGGTCAGAATAATCAGCACCTCAAACAGCGACATCTGCCGCACGCCGCGCCGTCCGGTAATTTTGAGGAAAATAAAGACCAGAACGAAGGTGTAGAGGCTGCGCAACGCCACCTCGCCGAGAAATTCCACCGGCACTTTATCGAGCGCCATCCGCTGCCAGTCAAAGGCTTTCATTATCATCTCCCTGAGCATTAAAAGATGTCTCTAAGCATAGCCAGATGATGGAGATAGCACCTGTCAGATAAAAGCCGTATCATTGCGCGCTTTCCGTACGACAAAAGTGATCGCCATGACCCAAACGTTTATTCCCGGCAAAGATGCCGCCCTGGAAGATTCCATCGCTCGCTTCCAGCAAAAATTGCTCGACCTCGGATTTGATATCGAAGAGGCCTCGTGGCTGAACCCGGTGCCGCACGTGTGGTCCGTTCACATTCGCGATAAGGAATGCGCGCTGTGCTTTACCAATGGTAAAGGCGCCACCAAAAAGGCAGCCCTCGCCTCCGCGCTGGGCGAATATTTCGAGCGCCTGTCCACCAACTATTTTTTCGCTGACTTCTGGTTAGGCGACACTATCGCTAACGGCCCGTTCGTTCACTACCCGAACGAAAAGTGGTTCCCGCTGACCGAAAACGACGACGTCCCGGAAGGTCTGCTGGATGCCCGCCTGCTCGCGTTCTACGATCCGGACGATCAGCTGACGGCCAGCATGCTGGTGGATCTGCAATCCGGTAACGATGAGCGCGGCGTGTGCGGCCTGCCCTTTACCCGCCAGTCCGACGGCGAAACAGTCTATATTCCTATGAATATCGTCGGCAACCTGTATGTCTCCAACGGCATGTCCGCCGGCAACACCCGTAATGAAGCTCGCGTGCAGGGCCTGTCCGAAGTCTTTGAGCGCCATATCAAAAACCGCATCATCGCCGAAAGCATCAGCCTGCCGGAGATCCCGGCGGAGGTCATGGCGCGCTATCCGGGCGTCGTGGAGTCGATCGCCAAACTGGAAGCCGAAGGTTTCCCGATCTTTGCCTATGATGGCTCACTGGGCGGCAAATATCCGGTTATCTGCGTCGTGCTGTTTAACCCGGCAAACGGCACCTGCTTCGCCTCTTTCGGCGCCCATCCGGACTTCGGCGTGGCGCTGGAGCGTACGGTCACCGAACTGCTGCAGGGCCGCAGCCTGAAAGATCTCGACGTCTTCACGCCGCCGACCTTCGACGACGAAGAAGTCGCCGAGCATGCTAACCTCGAAACCCACTTTATCGACTCCAGCGGCCTGATTTCCTGGGATATGTTCAAGCAGGATGCCGACTATCCGTTCGTTGACTGGAGCTTCTCCGGCACCACAGAAGAAGAGTTCGCCACCCTGATGGCCATCTTCAAGGCCGAAGATAAAGAAGTGTATATCGCCGACTACGAGCACCTGGGCGTTTACGCCTGCCGTATCATCGTCCCGGGGATGTCGGATATTTACCCGGCGGAAGATCTGTGGCTGGCGAACAACAGCATGGGTGCTCATCTGCGCGACACCATTCTGTCCCTGCCGGGCAGCGAGTGGGAAAAAGAAGATTACCTGGCGCTGATCGAGCAGATGGACGATGAAGGCCTGGATGATTTCACCCGCGTTCGCGAACTGCTGGGCCTCGCCACCGGCAAAGACAACGGCTGGTATACCCTGCGCGTTGGCGAGCTTAAAGCCATGCTGGCCCTGGCCGGCGGCGATCTGGAGCAGGCGCTGATCTGGACCGAGTGGACCATGGAGTTCAACGCTTCGGTCTTCAGCGCGGAACGCGCTAACTACTATCGCTGCCTGCAGACCCTGCTGCTGCTGAGCCAGGAAGAGGAGCGTCAGCCGCTGCAATACCTGAACGCCTTTATCCGTATGTACGGCGCCGAAGCGGTCGAAGCCGCCAGCGCGGCGCTGAGCGGGGAAGCGCCGTTCTATGGCCTTCAGGCTGTCGACAGCGATCTGCAGGCCTTCCCGGCCCATCAGTCGCTACTGAAGGCTTATGAAAAACTGCAGCGAGCGAAGGCGGCGTTCTGGGCAAAATAAGCCCTAAGCGCGCCATCGTGGTGACCAGCAACGGAGCCCAATACGGCTCCGTTGATTTCACCTGACGAGGCGGCCACTATAGTTTGTAGTTGCAAAGTTAATTAATAGTAAATAATGCGCTTATAAGATTTACCATTCGTTAATTTTAAATAAAATACTCCATATTAATTAACTCAAAAAATGGCGTGAAAACGAAAAAATTCAACATAACTTATAAATTTTAAAATTTATTTTCTTCTTAATATTCAAACAGTTAAACACTAAAAACACAAAAACCACACACTAAAAAGGCATATAGTTCCGGTGAGATATGATCTATATCAATTTCCCTTCTATAATGCTTTGTTAGTATCTCACCGCCAACTTATATAAAGAGAGAGTTAGTGTGAAAGCTGACAACCCTTTTGATCTTTTGCTCCCTGCCGCGATGGCGAAAGTCGCCGAAGAAGCAGGTGTCTATAAAGCAACGAAGCATCCGATGAAGACCTTTTATCTGGCGATCACCGCTGGCGTTTTCATCTCCATCGCTTTCGTATTCTATATCACCGCGACCACCGGCACTGCCGCGATGCCTTATGGGATTGCCAAGCTTATCGGTGGGGTCTGTTTTTCCCTGGGTCTGATTCTGTGCATTATCTGCGGCGCTGACCTCTTTACCTCTACGGTATTGATCGTGGTGGCGAAAGCCAGCGGTCGAATTACCTGGGGGCAACTGGCAAAAAACTGGCTCAACGTCTATTTTGGTAACCTGGTGGGCGCACTGCTGTTTGTGCTGCTGATGTGGTTATCAGGCGAATATATGACTGCCAACGGCGGTTGGGGGCTCAATGTCCTGCAAACCGCTGACCACAAAATGCACCATACTTTTGTGGAGGCCGTGAGCCTGGGTATCCTCGCTAACCTGATGGTTTGTCTCGCCGTATGGATGAGCTATTCCGGTCGTAGCCTGATGGATAAAGCGATGATCATGGTCCTGCCGGTAGCGATGTTCGTTGCCAGCGGCTTTGAGCACAGCATCGCCAACATGTTTATGATCCCGATGGGTATCGTAATCCGCAACTTTGCAAGCCCGGAATTCTGGACCGCAATCGGTTCGACTCCGGAAAGTTTCTCTCACTTGACCGTTATGAACTTCATCACTGATAACCTGATTCCGGTAACTATCGGGAACATTATCGGCGGGGGTCTGCTGGTCGGGTTGACATACTGGGTCATTTACCTGCGTGGCAACGACCATCACTAAGGGTTGTTTCAGGCAGTAAATAAAAAATCCACTTAAGAAGGTAGGTGTTACATGTCCGAGCTTAATGAAAAGTTAGCCACAGCCTGGGAAGGTTTTGCGAAAGGTGACTGGCAGAATGAAGTCAACGTCCGTGACTTTATTCAGAAAAACTACACCCCATATGAAGGCGACGAATCCTTCCTGGCTGGCGCGACTGAAGCGACCACCAAGCTGTGGGACAGCGTAATGGAAGGTGTAAAACAGGAAAACCGCACTCACGCGCCTGTTGATTTTGACACTGCCCTGGCTTCCACCATCACCTCTCACGACGCAGGCTATATCGAGAAAGGTCTGGAAAAAATCGTTGGTCTGCAGACCGAAGCGCCGCTGAAACGTGCGATCATCCCGTTCGGTGGTATTAAAATGGTTGAAGGTTCCTGCAAAGCGTACAATCGCGAGCTGGACCCGATGCTGAAAAAAATCTTCACTGAGTACCGTAAAACTCACAACCAGGGCGTTTTCGACGTCTATACTCCGGACATCCTGCGCTGCCGTAAATCCGGCGTGCTGACCGGTCTGCCGGATGCTTACGGCCGTGGTCGTATCATCGGTGACTACCGTCGCGTTGCGCTGTACGGTATCGACTTCCTGATGAAAGACAAATTCGCCCAGTTCAACTCTCTGCAAGCGAAACTGGAAAGCGGCGAAGATCTGGAAGCGACCATCCGTCTGCGTGAAGAAATCGCTGAACAGCACCGCGCGCTGGGCCAGATCAAAGAGATGGCGGCTAAATATGGCTACGACATCTCCGGTCCGGCGACCACCGCTCAGGAAGCTATCCAGTGGACCTACTTCGGTTACCTGGCTGCCGTTAAATCTCAGAACGGCGCGGCAATGTCCTTCGGTCGTACCTCCAGCTTCCTGGATATCTACATCGAACGTGACCTGCAGGCGGGTAAAATCACCGAGCAAGACGCGCAGGAAATGGTTGACCACCTGGTCATGAAACTGCGTATGGTTCGCTTCCTGCGTACCCCGGAATACGATGAACTGTTCTCCGGTGACCCGATTTGGGCAACAGAATCCATCGGCGGTATGGGCGTTGACGGCCGTACTCTGGTGACCAAAAACAGCTTCCGCTTCCTGAACACCCTGTACACCATGGGGCCGTCTCCGGAGCCGAACATCACTATCCTGTGGTCTGAAAAACTGCCGCTGAGCTTCAAGAAATTCGCTGCTAAAGTGTCCATCGATACCTCTTCTCTGCAGTATGAGAACGATGACCTGATGCGTCCGGACTTCAACAACGACGACTACGCTATCGCATGCTGCGTAAGCCCGATGGTTGTTGGTAAGCAAATGCAGTTCTTCGGTGCTCGCGCCAACCTCGCAAAAACCATGCTGTACGCTATCAACGGCGGCGTGGATGAAAAACTGAAAATGCAGGTGGGTCCGAAATCTGAACCGATCAAAGGCGACGTTCTGAACTTCGACGAAGTGATGGAACGCATGGATCACTTCATGGACTGGCTGGCTAAACAGTACGTCACTGCGCTGAACATCATCCACTACATGCACGACAAGTACAGCTACGAAGCCTCTCTGATGGCGCTGCACGACCGTGACGTTATCCGCACCATGGCGTGTGGTATCGCGGGTCTGTCCGTTGCTGCTGACTCCCTGTCTGCAATCAAATATGCGAAAGTTAAACCGATTCGTGACGAAGACGGTCTGGCTGTCGACTTCGAAATCGAAGGCGAATACCCGCAGTTTGGTAACAACGATGCTCGCGTCGATGACATGGCCGTTGACCTGGTTGAACGTTTCATGAAGAAAATTCAGAAACTGCACACCTACCGCAACGCGATCCCGACTCAGTCTGTTCTGACCATTACCTCTAACGTGGTATATGGTAAGAAAACCGGTAACACCCCAGACGGTCGTCGCGCTGGCGCGCCGTTCGGACCAGGTGCTAACCCGATGCACGGCCGTGACCAGAAAGGTGCTGTTGCCTCTCTGACCTCCGTAGCGAAACTGCCGTTTGCTTACGCGAAAGATGGTATCTCTTACACCTTCTCTATCGTACCGAACGCGCTGGGTAAAGATGACGAAGTTCGTAAGACCAACCTGGCGGGTCTGATGGATGGTTACTTCCACCACGAAGCGTCCATCGAAGGTGGTCAGCACCTGAACGTGAACGTGATGAACCGCGAAATGCTGCTCGACGCGATGGAAAACCCGGAAAAATATCCGCAGTTGACCATCCGCGTATCTGGCTACGCTGTACGTTTTAACTCCCTGACTAAAGAACAGCAGCAGGACGTTATTACCCGTACCTTCACTCAGACCATGTAATTCCCTGGCTGACTGAAAAAGCGTACAATAAAGGCCCCACATCAGTGGGGCCTTTTTAACAAGCAATCCCCGCCCTAGCCTGCTTTGCCAGTTATCTATACTTTGGGTATCTGTCAAAACAGACTCGACACAGCCGCTGAGCTGTGCACCAACACGGCCCCGGATGGGCCACATCTGGAGAAAACACCGCAATGTCAGTTATTGGTCGCATTCACTCCTTTGAATCCTGTGGCACCGTTGATGGCCCGGGCATCCGCTTTATTACCTTTTTCCAGGGCTGCCTGATGCGCTGCCTGTATTGCCATAACCGTGATACCTGGGATACCCACGGCGGCAAAGAAATCACCGTTGAAGAGTTAATGAAAGAGGTGGTGACCTATCGTCACTTTATGAATGCTTCCGGCGGCGGCGTCACCGCATCGGGCGGCGAAGCGATCCTGCAGGCGGAGTTTGTTCGCGACTGGTTCCGCGCCTGTAAGAAGGAAGGTATTCATACCTGTCTCGATACCAATGGCTTTGTTCGTCGCTACGATCCCGTTATCGACGAACTGCTGGAGGTAACAGACCTGGTGATGCTGGATCTCAAGCAGATGAACGATGAGATTCACCAGAACCTGGTCGGCGTCTCTAACCATCGTACACTGGAATTCGCCCAGTATCTGGCGAAGAAGAATATCAATGTCTGGATCCGCTACGTGGTGGTTCCGGGCTGGTCAGACGATGATGATTCCGCGCACCGCCTGGGCGAATTTACCCGCGATATGGGCAATGTCGAAAAAATCGAGCTACTGCCCTACCATGAGCTGGGCAAACACAAATGGGTAGCGATGGGCGAAGAGTACAAGCTGGACGGCGTCCATCCGCCGAAGAAAGAGACCATGGAGCGAGTCAAAGGCATCCTTGAGCAATATGGGCACAAAGTGATGTACTAATCCCGCCCGGGCCGGTGATGCGCTTATGCCGGCCTGCAACGGCGTGGGAAGCTGTTACCGTCCAGCCCGTTGCATTCTTATGCAAACCGGCTCTACTGCAGTAAGCACAGGCTATTAAAACGGATGACGCGCAGCATGCGCTGCGCGCTACAGGGTCAGGCGTGCGCCACCGGCGTTGGATGATGCCCGGCTTTGCGCAGCAGGGTCAGCAGATAGATAAACGACACGCTGGCGATCATAATAAACAGCAGGTTATCCGAGAAGTTCTGCATCAGCATCGCCGTCAGCGTCGGGCCCAGCAGGCTGCCGATGGTATAGCTCATCAACAGCGCCTGGTTCATTGCCACCAGCTGATGGTGCTCCACTTTTTCACAGGCCCAGGCCATCGCCACCGGATAGAGGGTAAAGCCCGAAGCGCCCAACACAAACAGCGCCGGCGCCATCGCCGCCTGGCTGAGCATCGCCATACATCCCAGAATCACCACAAACACCTGCACCCGCAGCACCAGCAGGCGACCGTAGCGGTCTGCCAGCCGCCCTACCGGCCACTGGCCGAGGATCCCGGCGCTAACCATCACCGCCATCCAGAAGCCAATGCCGGCGTCGCTGACGCCCTGATGGTTCAGCCACAGCGGCATCAGACCATACAGCGAGCCGAGGACAATCCCTGAGATAATGCAGCCATTGACCCCGTGGCGCGCCTGGCGCAGCTTCAGCATCGGCCAGATACGTACCGTTTCATGTGGCTCTTCGGCCTGCCCCATGATGCGGGTAAACAGCAGCGGCAGGATCGCCGCCAGCGCCAGACCCGTCACCCACGGCAGGACGCTCATTAAATCGGTGGGGAGTTTACTGACCATCAGCTGGCCCAGTACGGTACCGACGTAATAGACCATCATGTACGCCGCCAGCAGACGACCGCGGCTGCGTGAAGTGCCGCTGCAGACCAGCGCGCTTTCCACCACCACCCAAATCATCGCGCAGCCTACGCCGGCGATAAAACGCCAGCTCAGCCACGTCCAGAAACCCACGGTGATCCCCAGCCCTACGCAGCCGACGGCGAATATTAACGACGCGAGATAATAGCTGCGGTTAAACCCCAGGCGCTTGATCACCCAGCCGGCAAGCAACGTACCGGCCAGGTTGCCGGTAAAATAGGATGACCCCACCATGCCGACCTGCCAGGTTGGCATATTTTCATGGGCGAGCCAGAGCGGGACGAGCGTATTCAGCACCGCTATCGCCAGGGTCAGTAAAAGCAGGCCACAGAGCAGCATTTGCACTGGCCGGGTGTAGATGGTCATGGGTAAAAACCGTGAGGAATGTTCAGATCGCGAGCGCATCATGCCACCGCTAAAAACATTGTCAATCCACCTGAAATCAGGCCTGACGCGGTTTTGCCGGGCACGATAGAAGTTTTTTATCCACAGAAGGGATAAAGATGAGGCAACAGATAATACGCTGTTGTTTTTCTTAATTTATTAATAAATGTCGACGTTGATTTCAGTTGAAAAATTTCATCTATCGACAGCACGTTTTCATCATGCCGGCACGCCTGCGCCGGCATGATGACGCTGATTAACTGGCGATAGCCATCCCGACGGTCATATGCAGACCATAGAATACGCCGCGGCCAATCATCTCTCCCGCCAGCACCAGAACAAACGCCAGGCCGAGCAGCGAGACCGTCGGCTTGCGGCCGCGGATCTGCGGCACGCACCAGCAGGCCAGGGCCAGCGCCAGCAGCACCACGCGCCAGGCCATAAGCAGCCCATAATCCGGCACCAGGGCGGAGGCCTGCTGAATTGAGCTGCGGATAGTGGCGAGTTCACTCCCCTGCATCAGGACCACCACGATACTCACCAGCAGCGCCAGTAAAGTGACCACCGGCAGCAGGCGCAGCGCCCAACCGTCAACGCCTGCGACGCGCAGCAGCAGGTAGCCCAGCAGCGGACCGCCGATAAACAACGTCAGGAAGAAGCTCAGCGGCGTCCAGAGGGTATACCAGGTCGGCACCGTGTCGATGGTGTTATAGACCCGCACCATCATCCAGACGAAGATCACCCCAAGCGCCATGGTCGCGACCAGCCACAGGCTACGCAGTCCGGCAGGCAGCTTTTTACACACGGCCAGCAGCCAGCCAATCCCGCCGACGGCGAAGAAGATCGCCCCGCTGGCTATCTCATTACTCAGCGATGAGGCCCCTACGCGATTGAGCGAGTTAAAGGCCCGCAGCGGCGAACCGAGGTGCATTGTCGAGGCGATAAACCCGATCCCCATCAATACCCACAGGCCGAACATGCTACCCACCACGCGCTGCTCCTGCTCACGGGAAAGCTTGCCCGTCATGAGCGCCAGCGCCAGGACGATGAAGCCGCCCGCGACGCACTGGCCGAAGACCGTAAAGATCATCAGCGGCCATTCATGCCATCCGTTTCCCATCTTACACCTCCTTCGGGTTTGCCAGGTAACCGGTGGTATCGCCACACGGCCGGGCATTGGCGTTAGGTTTGATCACGATGCTCGGCCGGGTAAAGTGCGCCGAAGGCAACGGCGCCACCGCCGCCAGCTGGCCGTGCTTAGCGCGCAGTTCGGCAATCGGCCCGAAATCCAGCGCCCGCAGCGGGCAGGACTCGACGCAGATCGGCTTTTTCCCGTCGGCGACGCGCTCGTGGCAGCCGTCACACTTGGTCATATGGCATTTGTCGGCATTATATTGCGGCGCGCCGTAAGGACAGGCCATATGGCAGTAACGGCAGCCAATGCACACCTCTTCGTTGACCACCACAAAACCGTCTTCGCGCTTGTGCATCGCTCCGCTCGGACAGACCTTGGTGCAGGCAGGATCTTCGCAGTGGTTACAGGCGATGGAGAGGTAATAGGCGAACACGTTCTGATTCCAGACGCCGTTATCCTCCTGCCAGTCGCCGCCGGCATATTCATAAATGCGGCGGAAGCTGACCTCCGGGGTCAGATTTTTGTAGTCCTTACAGGCCAGTTCGCAGGTCTTGCAACCGGTGCAACGGGCGGAATCAATAAAAAATCCATACTGAGTTGTCATCGGTTACTCCTTACAGCTTCTCAACCTGGACGAGGTTGGTATGCGACGGGTTCCCCTTCGCCAGCGGCGAGGGGCGCTGGGTGGTCAGCACGTTAATGCTGCCAGCCTGATCCACGCGCGAGGCGTCCGGGTTATACCAGGCCCCTTCCCCCAGCGCGACCACGCCCGGCATCATGCGCGGGGTCACCTTCGCTTCGATATGCACTTCCCCACGGTCATTGAAGATGCGAATGCGATCGCCGTTGGCAATACCGCGCTGGCGGGCATCGATCGGGTTAATCCACATCTCCTGCCGACAGGCAGCCTTCAGTACATCGACGTTGCCGTAGGTTGAGTGGACGCGCGATTTATAGTGGAAGCCGGTCAGCTGTAGCGGGTATTTCGCCGTCAGCGGATCGTTGTAGTTTTCGAAGCCCGGGGTGTATATCGGCAGCGGATCGATGACATCGCCTTCCGGCAGCTCCCAGGTGGCGGCGATTTTCGCCAGCGCCTGCGAATAGATTTCAATCTTGCCCGAAGGCGTGGTCAGCGGATTAGCCTGCGGATCCTCGCGGAAGGCTTTATAAGCCACATGGTGCCCTTGCGGATCGCGCTGCTTATAGATGCCCTGCTGACGGAAGGTGTCGAAATCCGGCAGGTCGGGAATCGCTGTGCGCGACTGCTCATACAGATAGCGCATCCAGCCTTCCTGGGTACGGCCTTCGGTAAATTTTTCCTCGACGCCGAGGCGCTTCGCCAGCTCGCTGGTCATCTCATAGATAGTTTTGCATTCGAAACGCGGCTTGATGGCCTGGTCGGCAAAGATGACGTAGGACATGTTGCCGCAGGAGGCATCCAGCGCGAAATCCATCTGCTCAGAGGCGGTGCAGTCCGGCAGCAGAATATCGGCGTATTTCGCTGACGAGGTCATATGGCAGTCGATGACCACAATCATCTCGCACTTCTTGTCGTCCTGCAGGATCTCGTGGGTGCGGTTAATCTCTGAGTGCTGGTTGATCAGGCAGTTGCCCGCATAGTTCCAGATCATTTTGATCGGCACATCGAGCTTATCTTTGCCACGCACCCCATCGCGCAGGGCGGTCATTTCCGGGCCGCGCTCAATCGCATCGGTCCACATAAACATTGAGATGCTGGTCTGAACCGGATTCTCCAGCGTCGGCATGCGCTCAAACGGCAGGCTGTAGGAGCCCTCGCGCGCGCCGCTGTTGCCGCCGTTGATCCCGACGTTACCGGTCAGAATGGCGAGCATCGCGATAGCCCGGGTGGCGATTTCGCCGTTGGCGTGACGCTGCGGCCCCCAGCCCTGGCTGATATAGGCCGGTTTGGCGCTGGCAATTTCGCGCGCCAGTTTAACAATGCGTTCGCGCGGAATACCGGTTATGGTCGAGGCCCACTCCGGCGTTTTGGCGATACCGTCAGCGCCCTGGCCAAGGATCCAGGCTTTATAGTGGCCATTGGCCGGGGCATCGGCAGGCAAGGTTTTCTCGTCGTATCCCACACAGTATTTATCGAGGAACGGCTGATCGACCAGATTCTCGGTGATCATCACCCACGCCAGACCCGATACCAGCGCCGCATCGGTACCGGGGCGAATCGGGATCCATTCATCTTCGCGGCCGGCGCCGGTGTCGGTATAGCGCGGATCGATAATGATCATCCGGGCATTGGATTTCTGGCGCGCCTGCTCAAGATAGTAGGTCACCCCGCCGCCGCTCATCCGCGTTTCCCCGGGGTTGTTGCCGAACAGCACCACTAACTGGCTGTTTTCAATATCCGACGGGCTGTTGCCATCCGCCCAGCCGCCGTAGGTGTAATTCAACCCTGCGGCAATCTGCGCGGATGAATAGTCGCCGTAATGATTGAGATACCCACCGCAGCAGTTCATCAGACGGGCAATCAGGGTTTTCCCCGGCGGCCAGGAGCGGGTCAGCGTGCCTCCCAGCGTGCCGGTGCCGTAGTTCAGATAGATGGACTCGTTGCCGTAGTCTTTAATCAGGCGCTGCGTCGTGCTGGCGATGATATCGAACGCCTCTTCCCAGCTGATTTGCTCGAATTTACCCTCACCGCGTTTGCCTACGCGCTTCATCGGATATTTCAGCCGATCGGGGTTATAAACCCGGCGGCGCATAGACCGCCCGCGCAGGCAGGCGCGTACCTGATGCAGGCCGTCATAGTTATCGTCACCGGTATTATCGGTTTCGACGTATTTAATCGCGCCATCCACCACGTGCATGCGCAGCGGGCAGCGGCTACCGCAGTTGACGGTGCAGGCGCTCCAGACCACCTTCTCACTGGCCGGGGCTGGCGTGTCGGCGGCGTGGGCCATACGGGAAAAGGGTAACGTTAGTGCGTTGCTGGCCAGCGCCAGGCCGCCTATTGCCGTGGTTTTCATCAGACCACGGCGGCTTACCTCAGCAGCCAGTAAAGCATCGGGGGCTTTAATTTTCATGGATACTCGCTTTGGTTGCTCACAATAAACTGACAAGCGCTATATAGTCATATATATAAGGCTTTGAAATATTATTGGTTTTTTATGCTGGTTTAATCCAAAGGGAGTATCACTGCATTCGCGGATGGGATTATTGCCCGGTATCAATAAGGATGTAAAAAAAGCGCCCGCAGGCGCTTTTAAGGGAGAAGGTAAAAATTAACCGATATATTCGAGGCCGCGCATATACGGGCGCAGGATTTCCGGGATCTCGATACGGCCATCGGCCTGCTGATAGTTTTCCATCAGCGCCACCAGGGTACGACCGACCGCCAGGCCAGAACCATTCAGGGTATGAACGAGACGGGTCTTCTTGTCGGACTTGCTGCGGCAGCGAGCCTGCATACGACGCGCCTGGAAATCCCAGACGTTGGAGCAGGAAGAGATCTCACGGTAGGTGTTCTGCGCCGGGACCCATACTTCGAGGTCATAGGTTTTGCAGGCGCTGAAGCCCATATCGCCGGTGCACAGCGCGACCTTACGGTAAGGCAGGCCCAGCAGCTGCAGCACTTTCTCGGCGTGGCCGGTCATCTCTTCTAGTGCCGCCATCGAGTCTTCCGGACGGACAATCTGCACCATTTCAACTTTATCGAACTGGTGCATACGGATCAGACCGCGGGTGTCGCGACCATAAGAACCTGCTTCGGAACGGAAGCACGGCGTATGGGCGGTCATTTTTATCGGCAGATCGTCTTCATCGATAATTTCATCACGCACCAGGTTGGTCAGCGGCACTTCCGCCGTCGGGATCAGCGCGTAGTTGCTGTTGTCAGCCTCTTCTTCCAGCGGACGGGTATGGAACAGGTCGCCGGCGAATTTCGGCAACTGGCCGGTGCCATACAGGGTGTCCTGGTTAACCAAGTACGGGACATAGTTTTCGCTATAGCCATGCTGTTCAGTGTGCAGATCCAGCATGAACTGCGCCAGGGCGCGGTGCAGACGGGCCAGCTGGCCTTTCATCACCACGAAGCGCGAACCGGTGAGCTTAACGGCGGCGGCAAAATCCAGCCCCCCGTGCATTTCACCCAGCGTCACGTGATCGCGCACGTCGAAATCGAACTGGCGCGGCGTGCCCCAGCGGCTGACTTCAACGTTGTCGTTTTCGTCACGGCCAACCGGCACGTCATCGTGAGGTATATTCGGGATCGCCAGCGCGATATCGCGGATTTCCGCCAGCAGCGCTTCCAGCTCGGATTTTGCGGCATCCAGCTGTTCGCCGAGTTTGTTCACTTCCAGGCGTAATGGCTCGATGTCTTCCCCGCGCGCTTTCGCCTGGCCAATGGATTTCGATCGGGAGTTGCGCTCCGCCTGCAGGTTTTCCGTTTGCACCTGCAGAACTTTACGACGCTCTTCAAGCGCGCGAAGTTTATCTACATCCAGCTTAAAGCCCCGGCGTGCCAGTTTTTCTGCGACTGCGTCTGGCTCGGTACGCAGCAGATTGGGATCGAGCATGCTTATCCTGTGCTTATCGAATTAAAAAAAGAATAGTGGCCGCAGACTACGACCACGGAAATAGTGTAATAACCTTACCGCAACGCCTCAATTAGCGGTAGCGTTTTATCGGGCTATTTTGATCCTGTTCAGCGAGCCAGGCGAGCTTTTCGCCAATTTTGCCCTCAAGCCCCCGGTTTGTCGGGTGATAATAGCGTGTTTGCGCCATTTCCTGCGGGAAATACTGCTCACCGGCGGCGTAGGCGTTAGGTTCGTCATGAGCGTAACGATACTCCTGCCCGTAGCCCATCTCTTTCATCAGCTTCGTCGGGGCATTGCGCAGATGCACCGGAACGTCATAGTCCGGACGGTCTCGCGCGTCGGCCAGCGCCGCTTTAAAGGCGGTGTAGACCGCATTGCTCTTCGGCGCGCAGGCCAGATAGACAATGGCCTGGGCAATCGCCCGTTCGCCTTCCGCCGGCCCGACGCGGGTAAAGCAGTCCCACGCCGAAATGGCCACCTGCATCGCCCGCGGGTCGGCGTTGCCGACGTCTTCCGAGGCAATCGCCAGACAACGGCGGGCAACGTACAGCGGATCGCCCCCGGCGGTGATGATCCGCGCGTACCAGTAGAGCGCCGCGTCCGGCGCGCTCCCGCGCACTGACTTATGCAGGGCGGAAATCAAATCGTAGAAACGGTCGCCTTTATTATCAAAGCGCGCGCTGCGCTCGCCGGCGATCTCGGTCAGCAGTTCCGCCTTCAACACCCGCTTGCCCGCATCATCGCTCTCGGCCATATCGGCCATCATTTCCAGGGTATTCAGCGCCCGCCGCGCATCGCCGTTCACCAGTTCGGCGATGGCCCTGCGGGTCTCATCCGGCAAAACGATATCCTGGCCGCCGTAGCCGCGGGTTTTATCGTGCATCGCCTGGTCAAGCACCTGCTCGATATCGTCGGTGGTGAGCGATTTCAGTAAGTAGACGCGTGCGCGGGAGAGCAGCGCCGAGTTAAGCTCAAAGGAGGGATTTTCGGTGGTCGCGCCAATAAAGGTGATGGTGCCATCTTCAATATGCGGCAGAAAGGCATCCTGCTGGCTTTTATTGAAGCGATGCACTTCGTCAACAAACAGAATCGTTCGTCGGCCGGCGTGGCGATTCTGCCGCGCGCGCTCAATGGCCTCGCGGATCTCTTTCACCCCGGAGGTCACCGCCGAGATCCTTTCGACATCGGCGCTGGCATAGCGGGCGATCACTTCCGCCAGGGTAGTCTTGCCGGTGCCCGGCGGCCCCCAGAGGATCATCGAATGCAGGTGCCCGGCTTCGATCGCCCGCGGCAGGGGTTTGCCCGGCGCCAGCAGGTGCTGCTGGCCAATATACTGCGCTAAATTTTCTGGCCGCATGCGAGCGGCCAGAGGTTGAAACGCGTTGTCGGAAAAATCGAGCGACAGATTGCTCACTTTCGCCTCTACTTACGTTGATCGTCCACCGTCACCCCTTTCGGCGGCGTAAAGGTGAACTTAGATGCGTCGACGGCGCCGTTCTGCTGCGATTTCAGCTGATAGCTGCTGCGCTGATCATCCTGCTCGACGGCGCTGAACTGATGGATGGTGCCGTCCCGACCGACGTTGATCGTGAACTGCTTCAGGTTGCCGCTGCCGCTTTTCGGCGTCAGCACAAAATCATCGCCGTTTTGTTTGATATTGTACTGCTGCCAGTCGCTGGACTGGTTGCGGGCAATCAGCATAAACGGCGTGTTGCTGGTGGCGTCTTTCAGCCAGGTCGCCGTGGCCTGCTCGACGAACGGGTTATAGAACCACAGGGTTTTACCATCCGAAACGAGGACGCTCTCATCCGGCTGGGTCATATGCCAGTTAAACAGATTCGGGCGTTTTACCCACAGGTCGCCCTGTCCGTCCTGTACGGCGTTGCCGCTGCCGTCGGTGACTTTTTGCGTGAAGCTGGCATGGAAGCTGCTCACTTTATCAAGACGGCTTTTTAAGTCACTGGCCGCATCTGCCCAGACCTGGCTGACGACCATACCAGACAGTAATGCACAGGTGATTGCGAGTTTTTTCATTGTTCTTCCTTAATGTGCGTCACTCCCGACGCGGGAGCCTCTTCTGCCCCTAATGTAGGACCGCCTACGGCGGCGGGACAGAAGAATTGGCTGATTTTGCGCTTATTTACCCAACTTTGCACTCATTCAAAGGGCGGCGGCGCCAGTACTTCGCGGTTACCGTTATGGCCCTGCTCGCTGACAATGCCCTGCGCTTCCATCTGTTCGATAATACGCGCGGCACGGTTATAGCCGATGCGGAACTGGCGCTGCACCCCGGAAATCGACGCTTTACGCTTCTCGGTCACAAAGCTGACCGCCTGATCGAACAGCGGATCCAGCTCTTCACCACCGTCGAAGCCACCGCCGCCGCCTTCGCTTTCGCTGTCGGAGGTAATGCCGTCTACATACTGCGGACGACCGCGGGCTTTCCAGTCCTGAACCACGGCGTGGACTTCCTGGTCGCGAACAAACGCCCCATGGACGCGCACCGGCGTGGTGGAGTTCGGCCCGGAGTAGAGCATGTCCCCCATCCCGAGCAGCGATTCCGCACCGCCCTGATCCAGAATGGTACGCGAGTCAATTTTGCTCGACACGGTAAAAGCGATGCGCGTCGGAATGTTGGCCTTAATCAGACCGGTAATGACATCCACCGACGGACGCTGCGTCGCCAGCACCAGGTGGATCCCCGCCGCACGCGCTTTCTGCGCCAGGCGAGCGATCAGCTCTTCCACCTTCTTACCGACGGTCATCATCAGGTCGGCGAATTCGTCCACCAGCACCACAATGTACGGCAGCTTTTCCAGTACCGGGTGCACGGCGTCCATACTGTCGCCAGGCTTCCAGTACGGATCCGGGATCGGACGCCCCATGCGCGCCGCTTCTGCAATCTTCTCGTTATAGCCCGCCAGGTTACGCACGCCCAGCGCCGACATCAGCTTGTAGCGACGCTCCATCTCGTTGACGCTCCAGCGCAGCGCATTGGCGGCGTCTTTCATGTCGGTAACCACTTCCGTCAGCAGGTGCGGAATACCTTCGTAGACCGACAGCTCCAGCATTTTCGGGTCGATCATGATGAAACGCACATCTTCCGGCTGCGCCTTGTAGAGCATGCTGAGGATCATGGCGTTGACGCCGACCGACTTACCGGAACCGGTGGTACCGGCCACCAGCAGGTGCGGCATTTTCGCCAGATCGGCCACCACCGGATCGCCGGCGATGTCTTTACCCAGCACCACGGTCAGCGGCGACGGGTTATCACGGAACTTGCTGTTGTCGAGCACTTCACGCAGGTAGACGGTCTGGCGCTTTTTATTCGGCAGCTCAAGCCCGACATACGGTTTACCCGGGATCACCTCCACCACGCGCACGGCGACCGTGGACAGTGAACGCGCCAGATCCCGTGACAGGTTAGAGATTCGCGCCGCTTTGACGCCAGGCGCCAGATTCAGTTCGAAGCGGGTGATCACCGGCCCCGGCGAGTAGTTCACCACATCCGCTTTAATGCGGAAATCGGCGAGTCGCGCTTCCACCAGTCGTGCCATCTGCTCGAGAGCAAAGGTATCCACCGGCTCGACTTCACTGGGCGGCGGCGTAAGCAGATCCAGCGACGGCAGCGGCGTCGTCGGCTTTTGCAGCGGTCGACTATCGCCATTGCGCATCAGCAGCGGGTGGATCAGGCTCTCCTGCGGCGCAGGCGCGGCAGGCTGATGCCCCGGCGGGGTAACCGGCTGGTGGTGAGGCACGGACTGCGGCGCAGTCTGGTAAGGCTGCGGCGGTACTGGCTGATGGTGTACCGGCTGGTGCTGCGCAGGTTGATAACCCTGCTGCGGAGCGGCGGCCGGTTGTTGATAGTGCTGGGCTGGCTGCTGCGGCTGTACTTCCGGTGTCGGCGTAAACAGCGGCTCGCTCGGCCCCTCATTGACCAGAGTTTTCATCGGCGAGAATTCGTAATCCGCCGGCGAGAACGGATTGGCGCCCGGCGGCTGCTCGGAGGCGTAGCGCTGCTGCTGGGTGGCGGCAAACTGGCGCGCCAGCTCCGCTTCCGCCGCGGCGTCCGCATCATCGTCATCAGTCGCGTTATCGTCTTCCCAGCGATGGCCATAGCGCTGCTGTTGAGTGGCGGCGAACTGGCGAGCCAGTTCATCCTGCTCCATAGCATCCGCTTCCTCATCCGAGAGTAGCCCATCATCATAATGGGGGTCGCGCTCCGCCTGCCGCGCGCGCTGTTCTGCTTCACGCTGCGACGGTAGCTTGATGCCGTAGGAGGCCAGTTCCCGACGCGTCGGTACGCGAACGCGATTAGGCCGCGGTAATTTTGGACCAATGCCCTCTTTCACCTGTACCCGCGGTCCGCTGGAGGCCGGGCTGAACAATGGCGCCGTCGCTGCGGACGCGGCGGTCGCCGTCGTCGCGGCCGCTGAGCCGCCGCTGGCAGCCGTTGCCTGATGCACCCCGGCCGCCACCGCAGAAACCACGGTTGACTCCACGGGCGGTTTGGCCGGGGCGGCTGGCGGCGTCAGCGGTTTGGTGGCGATCGGGCTTTCCGGCTCCGGAATAGGCTGATACCAGGAAGCCAGCAGCTCGCGTTCGCGCGCCCGCTTCTCTTCCACTTCCTCGAAGTAATAGAGCGGCGGACGTTTCACTTCTTCCTGCACGACCTCAGGCTCTGGCTGCGCGGCAGGTACCGGCGCGGGCTCAGGCTGATACGCCTGCGGCGCGGGCTGGCCGGCATGCGGATCGTAACTCGGCTGCTGATACTGTGCAGGCTCGGGTTGATACCCCTGCGGCGCGGGCTGACCGGCATGCGGATCGTAAACCGGCTGCTGATACTGTGCAGGCTCGGGTT
>NZ_JBEAHA010000009.1:0-169703 GCF_040061975.1 Klebsiella sp. GG_Kp146 | reverse complement strand
CTACTGCTTCTACTGCTTCTACTGCTTCTACTGCTTCTACTGCTTCTACTGCTTCTACTGCTTCAGTATCTCCAACAGCCTTATGAATGAAAATGATGTGATCGATGAATGAGGGATTTTCTTTAGCATCATCATTTCGCCTATCCCCATGTAAATTATGAATATGTCCTATTTCATGCAAAACAAGAAATACAAACATTGCTTCCACTAACATATCAAATGCTTTTCTATGTGTTTGATCATGAATCCACCAATATTGATCATTCGCCCACTCGAATTCACCCCCATTTACCCATAGATGCACATTGTCGCGCCAAGGTTCGTAAAACATTTCATTAGGTTCATTCTGGCGACGCTCTGCTCCTAACATCATGGCTGAAGTACGAAAGATTAGTTCCAACATACCTTTGTAAACTAATACGCACTGATGTTTATGAATAGCACCTGCCTGAGCTTGAAAACTATCAATTAAGTAAAAACACGAATAAATGCCTACATATTTAAGGCACAAGTTCTTCCCAATGAAATCTAATTGCTGGTACAGGTAGTCTTCTTCAAATGAGAAGTCAAAAAAATTTTCGCCAGTCCTTGAAAAGATGTTTTGTTGAATATATTCCTCTACCGAACTTTTATGATTTTGCATTGGCAGTGTCCTTAATCACGAATATTGAGCATGATTTCTTACACTTCATCTCAATGTGTAAGTAAAATCATAAACAGCACTACATAACTAAATAGTTGGTCATAATACAGCAACCTTTTTAAAGCTATGTTTTCCTTTTGGCAACAGACTGACCCTTTTCATAATGTGACGAGCCTACTGTATACAGTTTTCACATTGTCTGGCAATGGTTATTTCGGGTTATGGCTGTCATGCAGCGCCTGCCACCGACGTTCAATATGGTCATATAACTTTCAGTTAAGGCCGTCTAATGTCCGCTCCTCGCTCACAGCAGACCTTCAGCGTCACGTGTTTGTCTGCTGTGTGCCAAGAGCTGAATCTGGAGTGCCAGAGGTCCTCTAAAAATTGATGGTTCGTTTTGCAGGGATACTTACAGATTCAGATGATATATATCAGTAATGTAATTTAGGGGTAGAGCATCTAGCTTTTCAGCAGGAATGATGTGTCCTAAGATTGATGAAATTTTTAACGCGAGCAAACGTTATGGCAAAAAAGCTAGAGCAATGGAAAAAATACACTTGCCGTTGAGAAAATTGTAGAAGGCATGAATGCTACATCATCTAACGCACGAAGGCTTCTGAACGATGCCTCTGCTTTGTTTGATTTAGAACGCTATCCCTCTGCTACCTATCTACCGTATTTACCACCTTAAAGGACTGGCGACTGAGCGGTTTCCGCTTCTCCGGCCGGATGCGCCGAACCTGACATGGTCGATGGATTTCATTATGGATGCACTGACCAACGGTCGCAGGATCAAGTGCCTGACCTGCGTGGATGATTTCACGAAGGAGTGTCTGACGATCGCCGCTGCTTTCGGTATTTCAGGTGTTCAGGTCACGCGTATTCTGGACAGCATCGCACTGATTCGGGACTATGGAGCTGAGTCGCTCACTGCTGTCGGGCTGGGTGGATGCATGTTGCCGGCTGCTGTCACCGCTGGAAGAGGCGCTTCGGAACTATGTGCTGACTGACGGCAAGCTCCACGCCGATGACACGCCCGTCCCGGTGCTGTTGCCCGGTAATAAGAAGACGAAGACCGGTCGGTTGTGGACATATGTTCGTGATGACCGCAACGCCGGGTCAGAGCTGGCACCTGCCGTGTGGTTCGCTTACAGCCCGGACAGAAAAGGCATCCATCCGCAGACCCATCTTGCCGGCTTCAGCGGTGTGCTGCAGGCGGATGCGTACGCCGGGTTCAACGAGCTGTACCGCAATGGCCGGATAACGGAAGCCGCCTGCTGGGCTCATGCCCGCCGCAAGATCCACGATGTGCACGTTCGCACGCCATCGGCGCTGACGGAGGAAGCCCTGAAACGTATAGCCGAACTGTATGCCATCGAGGCTGAACTACGGGGAATGCCAGCAGAACAGCGCCTTGGCGAACGTCAGCAGAAAGCTAAACCGCGACTGAAATCCCTGGAAAGCTGGCTGCGTGAAAAGATGAAAACGCTGTCGCGGCACTCAGAGCTGGCGAAGGCGTTCGCATACGCCCTGAACCAGTGGCCGGCCCTGACGTACTATGCCGACTATGGCTGGGCTGAAGCAGACAATAATATCGCTGAAAATGCCTTGCGGATGGTCAGTCTGGGTCGTAAAAAATTCCTGTTCTTCGGCTCTGACCATGGTGGTGAGCGGGGAGCTCTGCTGTACAGCCTGATCGGGACGTGCAAACTGAACAGCGTGGATCCAGAAGGCTATCTCCGTTATGTGCTTGACGTCATAGCCGACTGGCCAGTCAACCGGGTCAGCGAACTGCTACCCTGGCGTATCACACTGCCAACTGAATAACATATCCCCGTCAATACGGCTCACGCTGTACGCTTACGTATCAAGACCTGCTAATGCAACTTCAAGATCACAACACTCATCATTCACAGGTTGATATTCTTCAACATCCCGGTAGATATCCGAATCTGTAGTCTGGAGTAATTCCTTAAAATGTTACAGCATCGAGTGGATACAATGTCTGAGAACGATGCCATTTTCGATAACATAGAGTGTTGTAGTCTACATAGCCCCTCCCATGACGAATCGCCAGTTTGCATTGAACTACCTGTACATTTCCTGTTTTATATCAGCAGATACCCAAACCACAGCGGAACATTATGGAAAAAATCATTCCAACAGCAATTCAGTTTATCAAACTTGGTGAGGCTGGTGAATGGAAGCAGCAGTGTCAGTCAGATGGTACGCTTCGGTTTGGTTATCATGAAACCCCGAACAGTCTCTGCGTTGAGGGACGATGGGAAGATGTTCATGATATATTGCTTAACATCCGTGATAGACAGAAAGTAGTCGCGACCAGTGACGTAAGGCAGATTAAAACTTTTTACAGAGCAGGCACAGAGACAGTATTCATCACCCTTTGGGGCGGTTTTCTTTACTGGTGTCTTCCCACGGGTCAGGTATGTGATACCGATCCGGCAACACTGCAAATATGGTTTGTCCCCGAGCTGCTGGAGAGTGACGCTGATCTGCTGCTCATCAACGGCGCGAAGATGGGCCCGCCTATGAAGCCGGTTAACTTCACGAACCTAGTGGAGCGCTGCGAGGGCTTTTATGGGAAAGCGTAGCGAATACTACCGCCACTCTGCCCATAAGAAGTGGGCAGCACTGGATGCGCGACGAAAGAAGCGGACCGCCCTAAAGGGGGCACCACAAGTTCAGTTCAACATTTATCAGTCAATGACCGCCGAGCAGCTGCTGGACAGCGAGACATTCCGAAAGAAACGCGGACGCACGTTCCTGCGTATCTTGTGGCCGTCACTTTTCAGCCCCCGCAAGCCGCTTAAAATAGGGATTGATGCTGACCTACGGGAAGATCTGGCGCGGCGTGGTCTGGCAGACCTTGTGGAACAATTATCAAATAGCCTTGCGGACTATTGCCACGGCATAAAATATCTGGCGACCGTAGCTCAAGGGGAACAGCGATTTGATCTCGACGGCAACCCAACAGGCCCAATAAAGTCGGGACACAAGGCTTGGGCGCGGCAGATGCTTGCTGCATACAAACGGCAGGACAATCTATTTTAAACAACGCAAACTTTATTTATCTTCGATTACATTGAAGTGTTTTACAACCGGGCCCGCCGCCACAATCATCTCGGCGGCGTCAGTCCGGAGGCCTTCGAACAGGCCTCGTCGTGAGGACAGAATCTGTCAACGGGCATGGGATCAGTCCAGTCTGCTTCGTGCAAAGGGTCAGACCTTTCTATATAAAATTGTATCTCAAAAAATTGGACGCAGGTCAAAGAATGTGTGCTTATTCACTAATGCACGTAGTGATAAGATGACAGTAACTCAAAAATCATAATTTGGCTTGTAATCTGTTTGTCATTCAAGTTGTAAGGATTTCATACTTTGCGTTATTTATTATTTAGAAAAGCATTATAGGATAGGGGCCTTTATGTATCTTGCAGAGCTTACGATAAAGAATTTTCGTAAATTGCGTGAAGCCACGCTGAAATTTCAACCCGGTTTAAATGTTCTGGTCGGCCCAAACAATGTAGGGAAAAGTGCAGTAATCGATGCACTCCGGACGCTTCTTGCAGGTCATGATGAGATTTATCCTCGCCTCGATAGTTCTGATAGGCACCGGCCATATGAGGGCGAGCCAACTGGTGATATCAGTTTTCATTTTATCTTCCGAGATCTTAACCTTGAAGATGAAGCTGACTTTATAGCTGCTCTCAAGCCAAATGGGGACAAGGACATGGAGGCGCACATTCATGTCCAGTATACCGATATGGATAAGACGGGACGATTCAAAGTCCGGCGCTGGTGTGGTGATCATCCAGAAGTTTCGCTTACCTCAGATATGATGGAGAACCTTCGGGGGGTCTATCTCCCACCTCTCCGCGATGCAGCACAGGGCCTTCGACCAAATCGTAACAGTCAACTGGCTCGATTACTCCATCTGCTCACCGATGATGCTGGTCGTGACGCGATAAATGCGGCTTTGAAGCAACTTGACGAAACACTTAAACAAGACAAATCCATTCAGAGTACTCATGACGCGATATCATCCAGACATGATTCCATGATGGGGGCTCAGTTAGCGCAGGAGCTTGCCGTCGGGCTCAGCGTGACTGATTTTCAGCGTCTATCTTCCCGATTGACCCTGACGGCTGAGGCCATGGAGATTGAGAAGAATGGATTGGGCTTCAACAATCTGATCTTCATGGCGGTAGTACTCAGTGAATTGGCTAAAAATACTGATTCTGCATTCAGGGGGTTGATTATTGAGGAACCTGAAGCGCATTTGCATCCTCAACTGCAGCGCGTATTGTTGCACTACCTTGCAGGGATTCCAGCGGGTGAAGGCGAAAAAACTGTACAATTATTTGTCACCAGCCATTCCCCAAATTTTGCCAGTAATTCTAAGCTGGACTCTCTTGTATGCTTGATCGAGAACGAAGGTGGCGTCGAGACCTTCTTCCCACGTGATATCAAATTTGAGAAGGGAAAACGTGAAAAGCTAGAGCGGTATCTGGACGTAACTAGGGCCGAACTGTTTTTTGCACGCCGGGTGATTTTTGTTGAGGGCGCAGCAGAACTCATGTTGATTGACGCGCTTGCTAAGAAGATGAACTTTGATCTCAGGCAATATGGGGTCAGTCTGATTAGTGTTGAGGGACTTAATTTTGACTCCTTTCTCCCGCTTTTTGGAGAGAATGGGCTGCGAATCCCCGTCGCAGTAGTCACCGATGCAGATCCATTTGAAGTAGAAGTTGAAGATGTGGTTGAGGGAGAACAGGCTGAAGAGGAAATTGACGACTTACTTTCTGAAGCTGCCTTCGAGGAAGAAATAGACGCTCCTGACGATGAAGAACCTGCTGGCAATGCTAGGAAAAAGAACAAAGTAAAAAGGAAAGAGGTGTACCCTGCGTTAGGAGATCAGGTACGGTTGTCGGCAAATACCATCAAAATGAAAAATCTTGAGGATGATTTCGTTAAGATTTTTCATGGATTGAAAACCTTAGAATATGATCTGGCACTCATTGAGGCGAACCGTGACCTAATGCTTACTGCATTAGCCGATCCACATCCAAAAATATCTCAAGCTCTGCGTAAGATAGTTGATGCCCAGCCAGATAATACCGCAAAAACTAAAGCGTTGTTCTGCGGTATGTTTGAGCGAAAAGGCAACGGCAATATTCAGAAAGGTCGGTTCGCCCAAGCATTAGCGGAACAGATTTCGAAAGAAAATGATCTTGAAGTTCCGGATTACCTCAAAAGAGCTATTCAGCATGTCTGTAAGGGAGTGGTCAAGCCGTGAAACTATCAAAGGAACAGATAGATATTATTGAAGCGCCGTTAGGGCCAATTGCTGTCACTGCGTGTGCAGGAAGCGGGAAGACAGCGACAGCCATTCGGCGCCTGATCGCCATTCGCCAGAAAATGCAGAACAGTCGCGGTCGCGTTGTGCTGCTGTCTTTCTCCAATGTCGCTGTCAATACCTTCAATGCAGGATATGCGGAACTCGCAGCTAACCTACCGGACGATGCAAATCGTAGAAGAGTGGAAGTCGATACACTTGACGGGTTTTTTACCAAACATGTTTTACGTCCCCATGCCTACAGGACTATGGCTGCGTCTCAGGCTGCATACCTGGTGTCAGGTTCGGAACCTTTTCTTGCTAGGTTTAAATATTGGTGTGAAGGTCATCCTCCCCTGCCATTAAAAGACATAAAATTAATCATACGGGATGGGGATTTCGTTTTTTATTCTGATACAAGAAATTCCCCTGAACTTCTTGATAAAGTTAAGGTTTTAAAGATCATTCATGATCTGGGACGTTTAGGGGCTTATACTCATGAGATTGGTCGGTACTGGGTGTATAGGACCCTGGATTCTCAACCTGCAGTGTTGAGGGCGCTAGCAGCCCGCTATCCGCAAATACTTGTCGATGAGTCTCAGGATTTGGGAACACTTCATAAGGAAATCTTAAAGCTACTCATTGCCGCAGGGGTTCAGGTTTCACTTATCGGGGATGTTAATCAGGGGATTTATGGCTTCGCTGGTGCTGACGGTGAGTTCCTGAATAGCTATGAGGCTCGTGCAGAGGTGATCGGCTACAAACTCACTCGCAATTATCGTTCCCTGCCTCCAATCATAAATATCGCCAACGTTCTTTGCGGGCGTCATGACGAACCAGACCGACTGGAGGAGCAAGGCGGAGCATATTTCATTGGATATAAGGATTCAGAACTTTCAAAATTAACTGACGCCTTCAAGACCCATATTGATGAGTTAGGCATACAATATCACGATTCAGTTATCCTCTGCCGGGGCGCAGACAGAGTCACAGTAATCGCGGGAAAAACACCTCCGCCAGGACAAGGTATAGTCAAGGTGCTAGCAGAGGCATCGCTTTTAAGGGATCAGCATAGTGACTATCATGGATGCTTTAAATTGGTCTGCCGGGCTATCATTAACTTACTGGAGGGTGTACCTCATGGACTCAGTTCCAGACTTCAGGAGTTAACATATGATGACGAGATGAAAGAACTTAAGCGGCTGCTATGGTGTTTCAGTCGCAGCGCGGATGTAGGACTCCCCTCATCAGCCCTAATCGCGAAAACAGACTGGCACTCCAGGCTATTAACGAATGTCAGAGTGCTTCTCGCAGAGATTGAAAAACACTACGGATATAAAGTTGCTGGAAAGGTGGGGACTAAACTCACAAAAAAATTATTATTGGATCAGCCACTGGCCAGTGCAGTTTCGACTCAACGACATGGGCTTAGAGTCGAGACGGTTCACCAGGTTAAGGGGGAATCTATCGACGCAGTTATGTATGTGGCCAAGAAAGCCAATATCAAAGCGCTTCTTTCAGGTACAGGTGATGAAGAGGGACGTATCGGCTATGTCGCAATCACTAGGGCAAAGAACTTGTTTTGGCTGGCTGTACCACAATCATGCTTAAAAGAATTAAGGGAGAATCTCATCAATGCTGGTTTTCAGGAACGGATCAAACCTGCCGTCATTGGTCCTGCCTGAATTGAAATAAACGGAAAAAAAGGCTCATGCTGAGTTTTTATTCGCTATTCCTCTTGGATTGGAGATTTCTTAACTGTCACTTGTCTTTATGTTATTGATTTATATATGGAAGTGTAATTAATTTGCTTTCAGAATTGCTATGATTCGGAACTCCGCTAATAGTGCTCAACGGAGTCTATGACTTTGACTTTTTTTTCGTTCCTTACTGGGGGGATTAACTGTTAATTGTTCATGAAAAGGTTCCCATGTTTCAGTTAATTTGTTTCGATTATTTCTGTGGAATTTAAAATTGCTGAGTCTGAAGCATAAATAAAAATTGTATTCATTTGAATCATAATGCCTGTTAGCCTGATTGGTTCAGGGGTATTTCCGC
The DNA here is from genome assembly GCF_040061975.1 of Klebsiella sp. GG_Kp146. NCBI lineage: Bacteria > Pseudomonadati > Pseudomonadota > Gammaproteobacteria > Enterobacterales > Enterobacteriaceae > Klebsiella > Klebsiella sp. GG_Kp146. The sequence goes on along the minus strand of NZ_JBEAHA010000009.1, from coordinate 161,646 downwards.
TGTATGTATTAAGTCATATTTCTCATTATACCCAATAAATATAGTTAAGAGACAGTTAACGTCGTGGTTCTGAACTGGCGTTATATAATTTTCTACCCAGAGAAGCGTACTGTCCGTGAGGTCACCTGAGTAAATATATAAAGCTAGTTCATAACCATCATGGCTTCTGCCCACAAAATTTCAATTAAAATGAAAACTCATCTTCTCTTACATTTGGCTTAAGGTATTATAATTAAATGAGAGAGTAAGTTGTCTTCATTAGAGGGATTTAAAACTAAAAGTCATTATCAATATTTGTTTATCTAGTTATCTGTTTTTTCCATTATTTTTATAAGTGTATTTATTTTTTCATTTATCCTGATGTGTCTTTTTGCTTGCTCGAGAGATAACTTTTGGAACTCCTTTTTTCTGGCTGGGACTTCAATACTCAATTCGTCATAAATCTCTTTAACTCCAGAAATTTTTTCAAGCTCATCTGTGTATTTATGAATAAGGAGCTTCAATGTTAGTTTCATGTTTTCATTATTTTTACATTCGGTTGACGTAGTAGTCTGTACTGTAGTAATTGATGCTTCATCAATTAATTCAACATTAACTATAGCTGTTGTGAAAGCCTGCGTTACAGAATATAAATGTTGATAAACTCCTTTCTGCCTTTTCTTCGTTAACAATCCTCGTTTTACGAGAATTTGCAGTTGATTGTAGGAAAATGCTTTTGCTTTAAAAAGTGTTTTTTGTAATAAAAAACGCTCAATCAGTACGTTAGCTATATCGCTGCTGGTGAAATTATTCCTACCAAGATAAATAATTGCTGAAAATATATACGACTCAGTGTTGGTTACTCGATTCATCATCATGGGTGAAATAAGGCTGTAAACTTAGGATTGCTAAGTATACAACAATGACAGATACTTAGACAATCTAAGTATCAAGGGTTGATGAAGATGAGCAAGTGTCAGAAAAAAATCCGATACCAGAACGGCTTAAGGAGGCCAGAAATAGGGCTGGAATTTCTCAGCGTTCTCTGGGGATCCTTGTTGGTTTTGATCCTTCATCGGCCAGCAGTCGTATGAACCACTATGAGAAAGGACGACATGTCCCGGATATAGATACCCTCAGGCGGATGGCTGCGGAGTTGAATGTACCTTTGAACTACTTTTTCTGTGATGACCAGACGACGGCGGAGCTTGCATTGCTCATATCTCAGATGACAGATGAAGAGCGGGTCAACCTTATCGAGACACTCAAAACGTCATCTGGTGTTAACCATAATGACAAAAAATGATGTGCTTCAGCATGCTACAGCACTTTTTGAAGGTGATGCAGTCACCGTCTTAAGATGGTGTAATGAACCCAACAGGGCATTAAACTGGAAAACCCCTGCTGAATTATTTGATTCAGAAGAGGGGAGAGCGATGGTTACTGCACTCATTATACGAATAGAGCACGGTGTCTGTTCTTAACCCTTGCATCTTCTTGTAGAATATTTTCTCAGGACTGATCTGTAACTTTATGCTTGTATCAAGTATATTTTCTTAAGAGAGTGAGCGCTGGGCTGTTCTCGCTACCATGATGCTTTGGGTAAAATAAGGTCATATCACCGATGGCAGTGTTCACGAAAGAATATTATTTATTTGTCTATGACCAGTTTCACTTCATGTGATTTTTGTCCCGGTTTTCTGTTATCGACAATTTGTCCTTGATCAAAATGCTTATTTCCATTTACCTTGTCTTAACCTGGGAAACTTTCAATGTCAGGACTCAATGGGAGAGTTGTGTAGGGAGAAAAAACTCCCAACAATAATCTCCCTACGCTAACGAAAAAATTATTTACGACGGAATGATATGCCTATTTTTATATGGCTAATGGCCAGAGCTATCTCAATAAATACCGCTACCAAAATGCCCGAATTAGCCCGACCTGTATAAAAATCCATGAGTCCATCAATGGCAATAATCAAGCAGGCTGTGATGAGACCCGAAGACATTGCGTATCGAGCTGGCGAGGGAGGGGAGCTCCTGACCAGCCAGAACATGACACAAAGTCCGGCATAAATAGCTGCTGCTCGTCGGCTAACGAGGCCTGCAGCTTCGCTATATTCCACGCCCCAGCCGGTCAGTGCTTTTTCAGGAAAAAACATCCAGATCAGTGTAAGAACAAAAAAAAGTGCTGACGTGATACCGGACAAGCGACGAAATGAAGAGTTAGGATTTTTCACAGAGCCTCTTTATCGGTTAGGCGTATGTAGTATTAAATAGTGCACTCATTTATCAATTTGATGAAATGAATAGGTTGTAGGAAGTGCCAGATAAAACTCAAGGGCTGACAGGTAGTTCTACAACCACTTTTCCTTTAGCATGTCCAGCCTTAAGGTATGACAGAGCACTGAGCGTCTCATCGAAAGTAAAAACACGATCAATGACTGGTCTTATATGTCCGGCATCCACCAGTGTTGAGATGGCAGCAAGCTTACCTCCATCTGGGTGAACAAAGTGAAAGGTATACTTGACGTCACGACGAGCGGAAAGTTTATGAATTTTACGACTCATTAGCCAGAACAGGGCCTTCATTATAGGATTCATGTTTCTCTCACGAGCAAATTCGCTGTCCAGTGGACCGATAAGTGAAACAATCTGGCCTCCTGGTCTGAGTATTTCAACCGATTTTTCGACACTGTCACCTCGTACGGTTCCCAGCACCATGTCATAGTCTTTGAGAATCGTTTCAAAGTGTTGTGTTTTATAGTCAATTACCTGCTGAGCCCCCAGCGATCTGACAAGGTCAACATTACCGGCACTGGTAGTGGTGGCAACTGAAGCTCCCAGGTATCTTGCCAGTTGGATAGCAAAGGTACCGATACCGCCTGAACCCGCAGGAATAAACACTCTCTGACCTTCACTTACGCCAGCTCGTTCAAACGCCTGCCAGGCGGTCAGGGACACCATAGGCAGTGACGCTGCGTCGGTAAAACTTAATGACTTAGGTTTTAATGCAGCAGCACTTTCCGGCACAGCGGCATATTCTGCCAGTGAACCTTTATTCATATCGAACAGACTTGCGTAAACGGCATCTCCGTTGCGAAACCGCGTGACTTTACTACCGGTTTGCACTACGGTTCCAGCTAGATCGCTGCCCATGACGGCAGGTAATGTAAAATGTAAAACCGGTTTAAACGTCCCCTCAGGGATCATATAGTCAATGGGATTAAGGCCAACGGCATGAATCTTTACCAGGATTTCGTTCTCTTTAATCACCGGGCGGGCTATAGTTTCAAAATCCAGATTGGCTCGTTTGCCATAACTTTTTAGTACAAGTGCTTTCATTTTTTTTTCCTGAGGTTGGCAGGCTTTTCAGAACGTATACATCAGGTTAATGATGTCTGTTACCATTTTTATCTGCTATGGCGTTTATAGTTAAGATCCCGTCATAATCCTAAACTTTTGCGAATTCCAGCATCTAGCAGGGCTGCAGGCATGAAGCGGCGCATAAATGCCAGTTTTGTTGCCGTTTTTCCAGCCGTATAGCGCAACCGGGGCTTGGTGTCCTGTGCGGCATTTACAACTACTTTCGCCACGACATCTGGTTCGTCGGCGGTTTTCATAGCGTCACTTACGGCACGTTTCAGGGTTTTACGTAGAGCCTTATATACATCTAACGGTTCGTCCGGCGGCACATTGTTTGCTTCAAACTGAGTGCGGATGTAAGCGGGTTCAATCACAGACGCGCGGATATTAGCCGTACGGATCTCATGGTCGAGCGCCTCTGTATAAGCTTCTACTGCGTGCTTACTCGCTGCATAGAATGCCATGTAAGGCATCGGCACCAGGCCCAGCACAGAGCCGATGTTAATGATGCGGCCCTTTCCGTGGGCCCGCATATGTGGCAGCACCGCCCGGGTCATTCGTACAACCCCCATGAAGTTGGTGTCAAACAGAGCCTGAACCTGAGATATAGAACTTTCCTCGGCAGCAGCAGGTTCCAAACCAAAACCGGCGTTGTTTACCAGCAGATCAATACTCCCCTCGCGGGCAATAAGCTCGCTGACTATCGCGTCAGCTGATACCGAACTGGTTACGTCCAGAGTCAGCATGCTGAAGCGGAACTTGCCCGCGTTCTCCGGCCGGCGACTGGTTCCATAGACCCGATATCCGGCGTCGGTCAACCTTTCGGCCACAGCTAGTCCGATGCCAGAAGATGCACCGGTAACCAGCGCTACTGGATTGTTTTTTCTATAATTTCTCATGGATTCCACTCTAAAATACTAGCCTGAACTGGCATGTATCATGTTTTTTATCTGTGAGAGAACCTGATTAATTCAGTCCCGCGAGATCTTCGGCGCGGAAGCCGCGCAATTCTTTTGTGTGGCCAGTGCGAACTTTTCGGACCCAGTGCGGATCAGTGAGTAGCGCGCGGCCAACTGCAATCAGATCAAACTCTCTTCGCTCCATCCGGGTATGAAGGTTATCCAGTACTGCCGTACCTGATCCCTGACCGCCGAAAGCGCCAAAGAAATCTTCAGAAAGCCCTACCGACCCCACGCTTATGGTGGCCGCACCGGTTAGCTTTTTCGCCCAGCCAGCGAAGTTGAGTCCCTCGCTACCGTCCACTTCAGGAAACTCCGGTTCCCAGAAGCGGCGCTGCGAGCAGTGCAGGATGTCCACACCAGCCTCAACAAGCGGCCCCAGCCACTCTGTCATTTCCTGCGGAGTTTCCGCCAGGCGAGCGCTAAAGTCCTGCTGCTTCCACTGACTGACGCGGAGAATAAGCGGAAAGTCAGGGCCTACCAACGCGCGTATTGCGCGGACAATCTCGGCAGCAAAACTTGATCGTTCCGCGATTGTTTTTCCTCCAAAGGCATCCGTACGTTGGTTGGTTCCCTGCCAGAAAAATTGGTCAATAAGGTAGCCGTGCGCGCCGTGAAGTTCCACAACGTCAAAGCCCAAACGCTTCGCGTCCGCTGCTGCGTTGGCAAAGGCAGCGATCGTATCAGCAATATCTTCTTCCGACATGACGATGCCACGGGCATCGCCAGGACCGATCAGTCCGGAAGGGCTTTCAACCGGTGCATCTGGTTCCCATTCTCCGCCGCGTGTTGAGCCGGTGTGCCAGATTTGAGGGCCGATACGGCCACCTGCTTCATGCACGCCATCGACTACATTTTTCCAGCCTGCCAGCGCTTGCTCGCCATGAAAGAAAGGGATTCCGGGAAGACTGCGAGAAGCGGGTCGATTTACGACAGTACCTTCGGTCAGGATGAGGCCGACTTCACCTTCCGCCCGACGTCGATAGTATTCGGCGTTAGGTTGCCCCGGAATACCTGCTGGTGCCATGCCTCGGGTCATCGGGGCCATTACGATGCGATTGGGGAGCGTCAGCCCTTTCAGGGTAAATGGGGAAAACAGAACATTCTCGGACATTGGTTATCGCCTATTAAGAGTTATTTTGTAAGATTAGCGTCCCTGTGGCTCATAAGCCTGTCATACGCAGATTTTATTCATCTGTTTTATTTCGGTAGCGCGGGGCCGGGTGTTCCTGCTGAAACTCTGTCAGCATTGTCTTGCGTGCCTGTTCGTACAGGATCCACTGATCTTCATTGTGCAGTGGCGGAATGGTGACAGGTTCGCGGGAGTCATAGCCGACCAGGGCCGCATCCACCATGTCACCGGCATCCATCACACCGCTCAGTGAGTTCACATCAACGCCTGAACGTTCCCAAATTTCAGTGCGTGTTGCGGCCGGCAGGACAGCCTGTACGTAGACGCCACGTGGACCAAGTTCAAAGCTCAGTGCCTGTGAGAGATACAGTACAAATGCCTTGGATGCACCGTAGATAGCCATCCCGAATTCCGGAGCAAGTCCGACCACGGATGCTAGGTTAATGATGTCGCCCCGACCCTCAGCAGCAAACCGACCGGCCGCAGCATGTGCCAGCGTTACTACAGCATTGAGATTAACTGATATGAGGTGGTTAACGTCAGCGATGTCCTGCGCAATAAATGCTCCCGGGATATTCATACCAGCGTTGTTCACCAGCACACCGATACTATTGTCATTGCTGAGTCGGTGTGCCAGTGCCTCCAGAGCAGATGAGTCGGTGAGGTCTGTTGGCAGCACTTCTACCTGAATGCCGTACTGTGCCTCAAGCGTTTCAGCCAGTTTGCTTAGTCGGCCAGCATCTCGGGCCACGAGAACAAGATCATGGCCGCGCTGCGCAAAACGATCCGCGTAAACGGCACCAATGCCCGTTGATGCTCCGGTTATCAGGACTGACATGTTTCCAGCCATTTCATTTCCTCTTTTTTTGAGTGTTATTTAGTTAATGTCTTTTATAGATGATGCATGACATGTATAATAGATGTCAATCATAATTTATCTTGAGATGGCACAGGATGCATTACACAACGGTTGGCTGAAATAGCGGTTTACATGTTTCTGTACTCGCGCTGGGCAGTGGTAACTTAGGAATCGGCAGAGGTTACGGCTGGGAGAAAGAGGAACTTCAAGCAGTATCAGATGAGTACGCCCGTGCGGACGGCAATTTTATTGATACAGCAGACACATACCAGTTGGAGTAATCCGAGGAGATGGTCGGTCAATGTATTGGTTCAGAGCGTGACAGTTTCGTAGTCGCCACTCAGGTGGTAATTGCATGGTTAAGTCATTGAGGCGCATATGCCAGTTTTACTGACGAACAGGTTGCTTAACTTGGGATTGTTAATGCAGTTGATTATGGTACGGCACAGCATCAGATCGCGGGAACTATTCACAGAGTACAGGGGACCGTTGCTGATAATTCTCTCCCCATATGTCCATGTGGAGATAATGCGCGTATTAAATGATAGTATGACCGGTTATACCGGACACTTTTTCTGTGGCCGGATAAGTTCACTCAGTATGGAGGATTAATGGGACGAGTATCAAAAGAACAGATGGAGCGCAACAGGGAAAGTATTATCAATGCGTCAGCAGAGCTTTTCCGTGAACGAGGTCTTGATGGCGTCAGCGTAAGTGACATAATGGCTGCAGTTGGCCTTACACATGGTGGGTTTTATGGCCATTTTAGCTCTAAAGATGAGCTCGAGGCCCACGCCTGCCAACGGGCATTTGATGACACTCAGGCTCTTTTCTCAACAAGTGGTATAGCGACGTTTGACGAGCTCGTTGACTACTATCTTTCAGAAGAACACAGAGATAACATCGGTAACGGGTGTACAGTTTCTGCTCTTGCATCAGACGTGTTGCGCAAACCTCAGGACAAATCGGTCCGGGAAGTTTATACACGCGGTGTTAAAATGATGGCTGCATACATCGCCTCACTGCAGGGAGAACCATCGGATAATTCACTTCCCGACTATCATTTGGTTCAAATGGCTGTGCTGGCAGGTGCATTAATGCTTGCACGTGCAACTGCCGGAGATGAACTTTCTGGCCGCTTCCTGGTTGCAGCTAAAAAATATTTGCAAGATAAAAACTGCAACCGTGATGAACATGGATACGAAATCTAAATAGCGATGGATTGTCGTAATGGGGGTATCAGAAGAAAGCTTATGTTCGCAAAAGTTAATAAATGCGTAAATGAGAATTGTTTATCACCGGATTGCAGAATGAAGTCAGACAGAGCTCTGAGTGATGCTGATGTCTCCAGAAATAATAATGGCTATTTTGTCCTGTGTGTTGTATGCAGTGTTAAGGATTATGTTCAGAGTCGCTTGTCTTCGTCTTTTAATTTCCTGGCAGCAGAACCGACATAGTGTATATCCATTTGGGTTGTTCTGGAACAGCCAGCATTCAGTCGACTTCACTCCACAGTCAGTCTGTTTAGCTCTTTGCCTTTAGTGTAAATATAAATTTCTCTTCAGACAGCCAAAAGATATCGTCATCTTTTATAGCTAGTGTAAGACGCTGGTTATTCCTGATTATAGCTGGGATATATCCGAGGTATGGACAATCAACCTTTTAGACTAGCTGATGATTGCATCTAATTCTGAGAGGAGTCAAGAGCCTTGACCATATTCTTTGTTCTGTGTTTTATACCTGTCATTTCGGCCTGCTAACATCAATTACAACTAACTAAAAAGGTAAGTTGTTAAAGGCCCAGTTGGGGCAAAAAATCTATGGTGGATGCTGTCCCATGAGCGAGGACAAACTAATGGGACATAACAAACTGCTACCACTAGTGTTCACTGGTGCGTATTAATCCAGAAGGTGATGAGTCACTTAGTAACTTGCTCCTCGGATATCCAGCCTGCTGTTGTGTACCTGAGGTCATTGATGCCCCAGGAGCAACACGAATCAATACTCTTTATTGTTAATATAATTTATTTAGAATGAACTTAATCCATTCCAGTATTATATTTTGATGTGGGTAAGTCTTCATGAATATTCCCTTTAATCAAGCCAACGTTTCCGCTCAGAGCAAAGGCTAATATGAATGTAAAAAGTAATGCTATACAGCCAAGGATCATATAGGAGGTTTTGAAACCGTAATTGACGTACATCATTCCTGCAGCATAGGACATTCCGATGGCTGACAGTTGCTTAAAAAAGCAAAAGCCCCACAGATAAATCGAAGCAGAGAGATTAACATTGAACTGGGTAGTTATATATTTAAAAATACCTACAAGAAGGAACGGAACCTCGAACATATGCAGTGTCTTCAGGATTATTACTTCCGTGACAGAGTCTGCAAGAGAAGAACCAATGATTCGTGTCGACATAATCAATCCGGCGATCAGTAGAGCATTTTTTCCGCCAATTCGATTAATTATTAGTGGTGCAAAAAACATAATAAAAGCGTTAAGAAATTCACCTAATGTAGTGACATATCCAAATGCCTGAGTACCGGTATGTCGGTCACGGAAAAAAGAGGTGAAGAAGTTTGCGAATTGCTGATCGAAAACGTCATAGACGCATGCAACCCCGACGATATACATCACCAGGTACCAGAATTTACGCATTGTTAACAACCCCAACGCTGCTTTCAGCTTAACGGGTTTTTGATTCAGTGCCAGGCCATCTGCCACAGCTAGAGTCGCGTTTTGTTCCGGCTTAAACAGATACAGCAAACCGGCCAAAATCAGCGAGAAGCTCGACGCCATCCAGAAGGCGAACTGATTATTAATGGTAAACATATAGCCGACAATGGAGGCACAAATTGCCCAGCCGATACAGCCAAACAGGCGAGCGCGGCCATACTCAAACCGGCTGCGGCGGCTCACTTTCTCAATATAGGCCTCTATTGCTGGCGAGCCACCGCTGCAGACCAGTCCAAGATATATACCACACAAGAGAGCTCCCAGATAAAAATGACTTTTCAGCAGTGGTGAGAACACATAGATAAACAGGGGAGCCAGAAAAAACAGCAGAAAGATAATTATCCACAGCAGATGTTTCTTCAGGCCAAATTTGTCTGTTACAAAGCCGAAAATAGGCTGAAATACCAAGGCGAATAGTGCCATGCTGGCAAAAACCAGACCGGTTTGTTGCTGATCTAGAAAATTGACGTCATGCAACCATATAGGAAAAAAAGGTAGTACTGCCCCCATAATAAAGAAGTAGAAAAAACAGAACGCCCCGAAAATCCAAAAATTCCTGTTCTTCAAGTAATACATTGATCAACATCCTATTGGTAACGGCGCGGAATATTCCGCGCCTTGTGAGTTATAAGGAGGTATCAGGTCAGCAGGACGACTAATGGTAGGCTGGAAGCCAGCTGCCGTGTGCTTCAATAAGCTCGTCACATAGCTTGCGGATGTCATCGATCGACAGCTCTGCGGAAGTATGCGGGTCGAGCAGAGCGGCATGGTATATGGCTTCTCGTTTGCGCGTCACCGCCGCTTCGATGGTCAACAGCTGAGTATTAATGTTGGTACGGTTCAGCGCTGCCAGCTGCTCCGGCAAATTGCCGACGTAGCAAGGCGTTACGCCCTGGCCATCGACCAGACAAGGGACTTCGACGCAGGCTTGGGAAGGTAAGTTGGCGATCAAGCCGGTGTTGAGCACGTTACCGCCAATTTTGTAAGGCCGATCGGTTTCCATCGCTTCGATGATGTAGGACGCGTACTCATGGGTACGGTTGTGAGTCAGGCTGGTGTCATCGGTCAGCGTCACTTTCTGCTGCTGCCATTGGTCAATCTGCTCAATACACCGGCGCGGATATTCATCCAGCGGTATATTGAATCGTTCAATCAGCTCCGGGTAGTTGCGTTTGATCCAGTAAGGCATGTATTCGGCGTTGTGCTCAGACGATTCGGTGACGTAATAGCCGAAAGTTTTCATAATTTCATGGCGGACCATATCATCATGCTTGCCCTGCAGGGCACTGGCCCGGCGTTTGATTTCAGGATATAAATCTTCACCGTGACGACGAATGTCCAGCAGCCAGGCCATGTGGTTAATACCCGCGATATGAAATTGCACGTCGTCGGTTGACATATCCACGCTTTTCAACAGCGTTTCAGCACACACCTGAACGCTGTGGCATAATCCTACCGTTTTCACTTCCGTATGACGCAGCATTGCACCAGTTATTGTGGCCATCGGATTGGTGTAGTTCAGCAGCCAGGCATCCGGGCATACTGCTTCAATATCCTGTGCGAAATCGAATAGCACCGGTATGGTACGCAGTGCGCGGAAGATACCACCAATGCCCAGGGTATCTGCAATAGTTTGTTGAAGACCATACTTTTTCGCGATCGTGAAATCAGTGATGGTGCACGGATCGTAGCCACCAACCTGAATGGCATTTACCACGTAACTGGCGTTTTTCAACGCCGCGCGGCGGTTCTCAACGCCAAGGTAGGGGACAATCTTAGCCCTGCCTGCATTGGTATTGCGGTTGATATTATTCAGCATGGCGAGTGATTCATTGAGGCGTGCGCCATCGATATCGTATAAAGCAATTTCAACTTCTTTCAACGCCGGCGTTGCCATTATGTCTCCGAGCACGTTTCTGGCGAAAATGGTGCTGCCCGCGCCCATAAAAGTTACTTTTATCATGGTAATTCTCCGTTCCTGCTGTTTTTGATAGGGAGAATGTACGCGGTGATGTGGCGAGGTAATATGGTCAAATGTGATATTGGTATGGCGAAAAATGATGTTGCCATAAAAGTGTGAGCCAGCTCAGAATCTGACTGAAACTAGGTGAGTTTTCTGCGAAGATCTCTGATAACGTGGTGTAAAAAGGTAGGGAGTGATTGATGCACAAGACTTTTACACTTAATCATACCGACAATATCGAACTGAATTTGTATCAATACGGTGAGGAGATTTGTCATAAGGGACACAGCTATGGCCCCGCTGTGCGCCAGCATTACCTATTTCATTATGTGATAAGTGGTACCGGCACGTTTTTCAATGATTTTGGTGCTTTTCATGTCGTCGGCGGGGAGGGGTTTCTGATCCATCCCCATGAGGTAACAACCTACTGCGCTGATAATAAGGATCCGTGGCATTATATGTGGCTTGAGGTAGATGGGCTGATTGCTGCCAGAATTTTCGAGGAGTGTCATCTTAGTCGGCAATTTCCTGTTTATCGGCCCTGTCTGAATAAAGACAATTCCAGCCCCAATTGCTATTTGCAGCAAATTATCGAACATGGCGATGAGCACCCACTAAAGGTACAGGGATTATGCTATCTCTTTTTTTCTTCATTAATCAGCAATACGCATGGCGAAAAGGCTTCCCTTCATGATGACAAAACCCGGCATCTTCAAAAGGCAGTCAAAAGAATTGAAAATCGCTATCACGAGCATCTAACAGTTGATGGCCTGGCCGCCTATTGCAATATCAACCGTAGTTACCTTTGCCGATTATTCAAAAGTGCGTACGGTATGGGACCTAAGGAATATTTGCTTAATTTTCGTATGAGTATCGCAGTAAGTCTACTGAAAAACAGTCAAACTGCGATTAAAGTCGTGAGTATTTCCGTAGGCTATGAAAACCAGTTGCAATTTTCTAAGGCATTTAAGAAGGTGCACGGTATTTCTCCTACAAAATGGAGGGAAGTGAACCTAGATGATAACCGTTAGAGTAATGCTCGGCTCTCATCTATTAGAAACTTTTAACTATGAGTAATAAAATTAATTTTCAGTGAATAATAAATATGAATTGCAAAGGTTGGCATAGAAATCTGTAAATGCTACATGGTATGGTGTTGTAAAGATGAAGAGAGTGCTTTCGTCAAATAATATATATTGAAGCTGAAGCAATAAATTATGGTAAGTATGCGAGATGGAGATTTTAATGTCTCGAGGATAATACCAGGGAAGACTAGATCCCCGGTCCAATTATCAATCAGTTAATGGGATGACATCAGCTTAAAATATGTTATATGATGGAAATTCAATATAGTAATAGTTATTATTTTATGTTCTTAACTGAATCTCGAATAACTAATTTTCCTGCTAAAGGAGAGCTGTTATATTGGTTTTGGATGTTCAATATTGAGTTGACTGCGCATTTAAACATTTCGTCAATCGGTACTTCCAGTGTTGTGAGGGCCGGGGAGAAAAAGTCACCGACTTTAGAATTATCGAAGCCAGTCACGGAAATATCTTCGGGTACAGACTTGCCCATTTCCTTTAAGGCTTTAATTGCACCGAGCGCCATGTCGTCATTACCAGCAAGTATAGCTGTAAAGTCTGTTTGTTTTTTTATCAACTCTATAGTGGCTTCATAGCCGCTTTGCATACTCCATGTACCATGAACTATCATATTATCAGGGAGTGTATGACTAAATTCGCGCATTTTTTCCCGATATGCTTTTTGACGAGCATAGTTACTGCGTGATTTTTTCTTACCGGAGATATATGCAATTTTTGTATGTCCCATACTATGTAAGAAATCCATCATTTTGAGGCAACCACTATAATGGTCGATATAAACAGATTTTGCATTTTTATTTTGAAGTTTCTGGTTTAAGGCAACGATAGGTACAGGGCTTGAGCTAACTATTTTTTCTAGTTCACGGGCTGATAAGTATTTTGTGTAGACCATAATGCCTGCGCATTTCATGCCGACCAAAAAATCAATAGCATTGATTTCTTCTTCAGCACTATGTTTTCCATCAGCAAAAATGAGACGGTGATCATGGTTTTCACAATGTTTGGCTGCGTTATATACCAGCGTAGAAAAATAGGGGCCGTCGTAGACTTCATTTGTGATAACCAGGCCTATCATACTCGTTTTTTTAGTCGCCATCTGTTGGGCAAGGAGATTTGGTCGATAACCTGTGTCTTCTATTGCCTTATAAACCTTATCTTTAATTTCTTTTCTGACAACATTTTTTCCGTTCAAAACCCGGGACACTGTTGCTTTGGACACCCCCGCGCTTTTTGCAACATCAAGCATTGTAATCATTACATCCTCACATCGTTGAATCAATCTTTACCAAAAAGATATACATGACCATCCACGTTATAATTTAATGTTTTACAAGCGAATAATCAATAGCTAATAAACTATTTTTTTAACTCTGTGTTTAAATTTGGCTTTAACTTAAGAGTAGATAATAATTAATCGCATTCAAGGGAATATCTTTACTGTTTACAAAAAAAGTGTGATTCATTTTAAATGAAATGTTTTTCAGTTGGGAAAAGTCTGTTTTCATAATTTTAGTAAGCAATTAAATACATGCCCGCTGTAGGGAATGCTATCAAACTTATTTATGTATGAAAACAGACGAAAAGTTATCACAATGAAACATTGTATATTAGAACCAGACTTCCCACATAGCACCGGCGTTAAGCGAATCTAAGCGGGTATCCTTCGTATCATCTATTAGGGCAGTATGTTGGTTATCCACCTGTCCGCCGGTAACATAGAAGCGAAGCATTGGTCTGAAGTCAGGTCCCATTGCAATTGATATATTTTGAGAAAGTGTAAGTTTCCAGCCCTTGTTGGTACCACCTTCATCATATCTTACTTGCTGCCAGCCAGCTTCAAGCCATGTAGAATGTATATCATTCCAATAGTACATTGGACGCAAAATAGCAGCATAGTTTTTACGGCTATCTCCAGGATTTTTGCTGTCGTCATAATCCTGATAAGCCATAAGATATCTGACCATGGCGTGTGAGTTGTAGGTATACATACCGTCGAAACTGATATATGTGGAACGCAAACCATTGGTTTTATAATAAACGCTATTGTCGGCATTATCAGAGTAGCGTGTTATTAGTTGGTTCATGGTATTATCAGTAGTATGACTAAGCACCAATGCTCCTTGCCAGGCTTTTTTTCGTTCATCACTATCTATAGCTTTTGAGTCAAAGCCATAGTTTGCATAAGCAGCGACATCTAGATTACCCAATTTCATTCCATGTATTTTTGATGTCACGGCATAATTACCACTATCTCCTGTGCCAGCTCCCCCTGTGCATGATAAACGTGAAGGATTTTCACCATCCTCTAACACTTTAGGATCACATGTCTCTACAGCAGCTACAGCCGCGACATCAAAAAGAACTCCATTTATATTGAGCTTTTTGATCCCCGCACCTTGTCCATCATGGTTCATCCACATGTAGTCGTTAATTTCCTGCGAAGGTCTTTGATGGAAATCTCTACCAGCCCAAAGATAAGAATCAGGCTGAGATTCAAAGAGATTTGTCACACCTACATATGCTTTTTTTAGATTAAGCTCATCACTCCAGTGCTCAATCATCACATTAGTATCCCAGATTGCGCCGTTTTCACCTTTAAATGTTTTAATTAATGAATATTCACCACCATAACCCTGGTTACCTAAACGACCTATTCCCTGTGACCCGTTATAAGACCCATCTACGGTGACGTATTTTTGATCACCTCCCTGATAATGAGCCCCATACCGTGCGTATACTGAAAATTTAAATCCGTAGGGAATTTCCATTTCCGGAGAAACTTTTTTTGTAACAGTTGAATCTCCAGTAGACGGTACTTGCACATTCGAAGCCGTTTGAGTCGGCTGTGCTACAGTTTCTTGTTTTCTTAAATTGCGTTCGGCTAAAGCTTTATCAACAGCTTGCGATATTAACTGCTCAAGTTGCTGTTGACTTATAGTGATATTGTCCTGTGCTAAAACAGAAAGTGGATATAACGAAAAAATAATAGCCAATTTCAAAGAGGATACTTTATGCATATTCATAGTGGATTCATCTTATTTATTGTGACATAGACTATCCAGAAGTAAAGAGTCTTCGCCACATTGAAGTTTGTCATGTGTAACGTGAGCATGAGTAACCTCCTCCCCACAAATACATTCCCTAATTTTGTATATAGAAAAGGTATGGAGGTTAATATTATAAAATAAATAATGATAATTGTTATATGAGTTACAGTACTCCTGTCAAACTTGATGAAGTTAGGTAATAAAGAGCTGCGGTAGATTATTATCTACCGCATAATAATACATTTCAGGTGATTACATTATTGATGTGAATTTATAATCCCCTGAGCCAGCTAATATCTCAACGTACCCATCTTTTTCATTGATAACTTTCAAGCCGGAAATGTATTTAATTTCCATGTCACTTTCTTTGATAGTATCAATGCTTTTAGCTGGCACATATATATGAGCACTAGTGTTTACTGGTACGCTAATATTAATCTGCCATTTGTTCTCATCTACTTTATAAGATGCATTAATTGGACCGCGAACTGTCGGAACCCTAATAGATGCATACTTCAAACCTGCTGGCACAGGTTTTACCTGAAATTCAGCCCAGGCTGGTTTAAGTGGTTTGATTCCAAACAGAGATTCTGGTATGACGATTGCGGGTGAGGTTCCCCAGGCATGAGAATGACTTACTGTAAAGTCATCTGACTCATTCCATGCTTCCATTGTCGATCCCGAACCCAACTCCATCATATGTCGCCAGTTATGACTATTCTGACGTAGTGTCCCATCAGTATTCATCCCGGTAATTTGGTTTACAGCTTCCTCTGCTTGTCCATGCTCGGCCATTGTTGTCAGCGCAAACAGCGAGCTATAAACACTTCCTTTGAGCATACGCTGATCTGCAAGGTATTTTGCTGCTTGTTGCGACTGTTCCGGTGAGGCTGCACCAAAGGTGGTTACGAATGAATTGGCCTGACTGGAGATATGAAATTCACCATTGATATTATCCTTAAACGCAGCATGTTGAGGATCAAAAAAGTTCTTTTGAATTCCGTCACGTGATTTTTTATACAAATCTGTATACTTATGAAATTCATTTGTTTTATTCAGTACTTCAGATATGTTTGCCAGGGCCTTTGTTCCCGCATAAAAAAATACGTTTGCAACATTGTGTGTGTTTGAAAATTCATATCCATCTCTCAGCTTTTTCGGCCAGTCGACAATATCATGATCAGGTCCCGGACCACCATCTCCGTAATTAGCTGTAACTAATCCTGTTTTTTGATTGAAACCATCTAATAGCTTGGTCGGGATTTTTGATTGTAGTAGCACAAAATTATTTTCAAGCAGTTTATGATCGCCCGTATAGAAGTAGTCGTTCCATGAGTTAAGAATATTATAAACCTTCCACTCCATCGGCCACGTAGAGTTATGCGTTAACCAGTCTACTGAGAATCTGGCAAGGGAATAATCAGTTCCTAGAACATAATTACTTAGTTGTTGAATGTAAGTATCTGCTTCATACGGTGCTCTCTCTCGATTTGGTGAGTCGACATACAAATCGTGATTTAGATATTCAATAGAGTCTCGTGAAAATTTCCATATTTTATTTAGTTGGTCATTCGAAGAATCGAATGCTGCTGCATTCTCATCAAATGGAT
The DNA here is from genome assembly GCF_040061975.1 of Klebsiella sp. GG_Kp146. Taxonomy (NCBI): domain Bacteria; kingdom Pseudomonadati; phylum Pseudomonadota; class Gammaproteobacteria; order Enterobacterales; family Enterobacteriaceae; genus Klebsiella; species Klebsiella sp. GG_Kp146. Next base: position 144,884 of record NZ_JBEAHA010000009.1, on the reverse strand, counting down.
ATTTTAGTCTAAATGTTGTTAGATAATTGTGTAGGTTATCTTCTGTGACGAAGTCAGGCAGGCCTGAAATTTGAGCATATCTGAATACACGAAATCCAAAGTGCTCAATGGTTTGATTCCCATTTTTAAGTGTCCATTCATCTTTATTATTAATCAATGCCGCTGTCTGCCACTTCACATTTTTTTTATCATCCAGAACTTCGCCTGCTTTAATGGTAACGACTTGTCCACCTTCATTCTTGGTATCAATTGTCAGGCTCATACCACCCACAACAGTCAACCCATAATCAAGTAAAAACTGTCCGTTAGCTGTTTTTGTTACACTAACTGGTGCGACGATTTCTTTTTTAAGATTTTCTGCAGGGTATCCAATAAGTTTATTGAATGGAGCTTTTATAGCAGAAGATTGCCATTTGGAATCGTCAAAGTTGATCTCCTGGAATCCTGAAGGATAGTTACTCGCTTTGATATTTTCGATCGGGTATTTGAAACCAACCCATGATATTGCCTCTGCATCATGCACGTCTCCGGCATATGGGAAAGCTGAGTTACCTGCCAATGATTTCCATGACTCATCGGTAGCAATTACCTGTACATCACCGTCGGTGTAATAAATTCGCAATTCGGCCATGAATGATTTATTATCGCCATAGCTGAATGCTGAGGCTGAAACGGCATTATCCTGTCCAGTCTTTATGTTTTTGGTCACGTCAAATGCGTTATAAAATGTTTTACCGTCAAACCCCCGTACAGGACCTAGGCCGACAAATTCACCATTCAAATTGAGTTTGTACACATACTGGCGAGATTCTACAGGATCTGATCCTGTAGCATAGACTATTGCTCGATCTATTTCTTTATTTTTCACCTTGAATTGTTTGCGAAAAAAAGCCCAATTATCTTCAGCTGCTTTATTTTTGTAATCACGTTTTACCCAAATTGGCTGGGCTTGCCAGCTATCTTTTAGTGCTGTGTCAAAATGGCTGATGCTAGAAAACGGACTTACTTCATTTTTTTCGTTCCACGTTTGTACAGCCCAATAGTATCGAGTAGCTGCAGATAAATGAGGCCCGCGGTAAGTAACTCCAGAAGAATCACTTGTATCAATTTTTCCTGAATCCCAGAGCAACTTCTTCGCTATAGGATTTCCACTGGCATCGATGAAATCAGGAGTAGTAGACACCACCATTCGGTACGCTGACTGTACATCATTACGCTGTGTGCTGTTAAGTACCCAGCTCATTGAGAAATTGCTAAGATCTTCAACGAGCAGTGGCTGTTTTTGTAACTCTAGCCGCAATTCAGAGGGCTTAGCTTGAGGTACTGCATATGTATTAAAAGGGAATATCATTGCTAACATAATCGGACTAAAACGATATAATTTATAAATAGGCATGTCAGTAGATCCTTTTATAATAATTAAGGGTAATTGTTTAAAGAATGTCTATGAGAGTCTATCAATTTTATTGTTCTTTTTAAGGGGCGAGTAACTACACACTCGACCCTTATTACGAAAGTAACTTTATCAGGCTAGCGTCATAACTGCCATTCCCTGGTCAATCGTCCCCTCTGCCTTTAATTTATTAACAGTATAGTCATCGCTGTTTACAATAAGGAAAGGAGTTGTCAAGTCATAGCCTGATGCCAGAATTTTCTCTTTATCAAATGAAATGAGAGGCGTGCCAGCTTTGACAATGTCGCCTTGTTTTACCTCGGTGGAAAAAAACTGACCATTCAACTTAACCGTATCCAGCCCAACATGAATTAACAATTCTGCACCGTTATCACAAATTAGTCCGACCGCGTGATGGGTATCTACAGTTGTTGCGACTTGTGCATCGCAGGGAGAAATAACTGTTCCAGAAGATGGTATAAATGCAATGCCATCACCAAGGAGTCCACCAGAAAAACTTTCATCTTTTACCTCCTTAAGAGGTAAAATCGTACCTGTCATAGGACTGTTCAGTGTAAGTTCTGAGGCATTTTTTGCTGTAGTGGGTGCAGTTTTATTTGATTCATATTGTGGATCAGTTTTTTCTTCAGGCTCTTTAAATCCTGCAAAAAATACCAGTAAGAAAGTAACAGTAATAGCTACTACAACACCTGCCAATTCTCCGATAAAAGACATCGGGTTTTCAGTGCTGATGGCGTTCACAATAGTTAGTAAACCAGGCAGACCAGCATAAGCATAATAATAGCTGCCGAAGAAACTCGTGACAGCAGCTCCTATAGCCCCGCCTATACAGCCATAAATGAATGGTTTTTTTAGTTTTAAAGTAACACCATAGATAGCTGGTTCAGTAATCCCGAAGACACCTGTGAGACCAGCTGAATAAGCAACGGTTTTGAATTCTTTCCGCTTCGATTTTACTGCGCAGGCTAAAGCGGCTGCCATCTGTGCTACAACAGCAATCGTTTGAAAAGCCTGGAAGGAGTCGCGACCATACATATCGAAATTGGCCATAACCACGGGAGTAATACCCCAGTGAACACCGAAAATAACGACCACTTGCCATAGTCCACCAATTACTGCAGCAGCCAGTGCTGGTGCAGTGTCAAACATCCAGTTATAGCTTAAAGCGATACCGTTTGCTAGTCCTGAGGTCACAGGTCCAATCAATACAAGAGTGAGTGGAACCATAATTACAACGCAGATTAGGGGCGTAAAGAGAGCCGACACGACTTGCGGAAGCATCTTCTCAACAAATTTTTCGACATACGACAATCCCCATACCAGGAAAAGTGGGGGTAGAACTGAAGATGTGTAGACAGTTTTAGCCAATGGCAGGTACATAAATGTGACCAGATCTCCTTTTGCTATCTTGGCTGCTATAACTGCCCAGTCAGGGTTAATTAAAGCACAACAGCATAACAGTGCGATAAACATATTACATTTGTAATACTTTGATGCCGTCACAGCGATGAAGACAGGGAGGAATGCAAAAGGTGTCCATGAAATAAAGTTAAGAACACTAAAGGCCCCAGTATCCTGAAATGTGGGAATGAAAAACTTCGCTGTTATCAGTATTCCCTGAAGAATACCAGCAGAGGCGAGGATGTAGATTATTGGGGCAAAAACAGAAGACATTGCCGATATGACACTGTCAATTACTCGCTTCTTTTCTCCACCATCTTGAATTTTTGTCGGGTCAATATGACCAGCAAGCGCTTCGTATACATCGGACACATGTGTACCAATCACAACCTGGAACTGTCCACCACTTAGGACAACAGTAATGACACCTGGCAGTTGTTTGATGTTTTCAACTGCGTTTACAGGTGTATCTTTCAAAACGAGTCTAAGTCTAGTCGCGCAGCGGGAATAGCTGACCAGATTTTCCTCTCCGCCTATCTCGCTAAGTATATCGCTAGCAAGTTTTGAATAGTCTCTAATTTTTGCCATTGTGCAGTCCTGAGTTTTGAGAATTCTTGCAACCGGTTTCAAGAATCGCTTTTAAGCATTTATCCTGCAACCGGTTTCAACTTAAAGTGTGCTGGAGCTCGCATATTTCTTAATTCGTGATTCTAAAAATGTTCAGTGTTTGTTGGGCTTCTCTGGGTGCTCATGCACTTTTTTTTGAAAATCGTGGGTTATAGTGCATGAGGAAAAATGCACAAAAAAGTGATTATTGATTCATTTTATGTGAATACATATTCATTCTGGGTGCGTGCGAATGAAGGGGTTATCATTTTGAATTATCGGGTTGGCCTTCTTTCTGAACACAATACCACTCTAAACTGATGTTTCGGGCTATGAGTCATCTCGTAGAGATGCACATCACCATGAACAAGGCCCATACATCGAAGAATAGATCGCAGTTGTCCTGTAACAGGCCGAAAAAGGATCTCTCGTTGGGGACTTCTATGAATTAGGGACGATTCTGAGACCATTTTTTCAACCGGTAAAAGATATTTGCCATTCCGGGAGCGAACAGTGGCATTTGCGGCAAACGCAACAGAAGGATGCAATTCAGCAGTTGAAGAAGGGGTCAATTCTGACTCTGCACAAAAAGATGCGGCAGGAGTTGAAAGAAAAGTTCTGAGGATGGCTCATAAGTTGCGGGAGGTACATTTTCTGCGTAAGGTCTACTGTATCAGTATCTATCGGGGATACGGTTTGCTGATGCTGAGCAATGGACTGACCCCATGCCTGTAGACAAATTCAATCCTAAGGGCGAGGCCTGATTAAAGTCCTCTGGACTGACTCCACCGAGGTGGCTGTGGCGCCGGGACCGGTTGTAGAATATTCAATGTAATAGAAGATATCACCCCGAGCCAGATTCCGGGTTTTGTTGAACTTCTTTCTGAGGCGTTCTTTTTTCAGGGAATTGAAGAACGATTTGGCAAACGAGTTATCCTGGCAATTGCCACGCTGGCTCATGCTCGGAGCAGGTTGTTGACCCGGCAGAAGCATTACCTGTCGTCACTACCGTTCTGGCTACCTTGAACGCTGTGTACGATGGCCGCGCCGTCCTGTTTTCGACGCCCGACGGCTATCATCAACCCGTCGAGAGCCAGTTCGCGTGAGAGAGTGGGCTTTATCAACCAGCCGACCACATTACGGGTGAAGAGATCGATAACCACTGGCAGATATAACCTTTCCTGCCAGGTGCGGATATTAGTGATGTCGGTGCCCCAGACTTGATTGGCCCAGATAACGGTAGACCTCCGTTACATGCGATTAGGAGAGACCGCTAAAGTTCTGCCGACGATGCGACGTGACTCTTTATAGCCGCGTACCGTTTTAATTCAGTTCAGTTGCATGATATGGCCCACCCGGTTTATACCGCAGGTCTCCCGATTTCGTTTAGATCGACATGACCACCCGGTAATCATATACGCCTCTGTTCATTGAATATTAATCGCGGATAAACATCTGCAGACGCAGGTCATCTTTATCACATGCCGGGACTGGGTTGTGCGTCCAGAATAGAACCCGGCCCAGACGAGATTCAGTACTCGACACATCGTCATCACATCCCGCACAGAGTGCTGTTCATTGATAAAGCGGTACTTCAGTTGGGATCAACTGCAAAGTACTGTGCGGCCTTTTCCAGGACATCCCGTTCTTCTTAGGTGCTTTGTAGCGACACCTGTAGTTAGGACCTTGCTTTTTGCTTCCAGTAAAACCCCGGCATGCAGTTCAAGCCCGTAGACACTTGTACTGGGTTTGCAGAAGCGCCCAGATGGCCGAATATTTCGGTATCGGAATAACTGAGCTCCGTTATCTGACGGCCGACCTCTTCCTTAAATTTAGGTTTAAATTGTGACATGTTTCTCCTATGCCCAAACTACAGGAGGATCGTCTGCAGGTGCGGGGACAGTCCAATTATCAGTTATGACTACTGTTTTTTGTTCTTCAAGTTATGTAGTTCGATAATTAGACATATTTCTCTGGCAAGAGAATTATCCAGTTGAGTTTTCAACTCTAAAATTTCAAGCCGTAATTTCTTAATCCTAATGTCATCATTATCTTTATGGTTTTTTTTAAAACTGTCTATTCTTTTGATCAAATCAGCAAAAATAGGCCGTGACTTTTTGATACTGCCCTTAGACTTCCCCGCTTCAAGTGACACTGCGTCATAACTTATTTTTGTACCCACAGGGACAATAATGGGTACATTTTGTATCAATCGTTCTAGAGCAGAGTAATAATCATCAATGTTGTTCATTTTTTTTCACCAGATTTTGAATTAAAAGCACTAAGGAATTTTTCAAACAACTTAAGATCATGCTCCTCAGTTCGGTAGTTTAAGGTGTTTTTGTCAATCTTTTTCAATAGGTTATGTTGTGCTTTAATAACTTGCTCTAGTTTATCTTTTTTTATTATGGCATTTTCACACGTTAAGCAGCTTACTAAAGAGCGAGTTGCTCGTTGTGTACATGCATCTAATGTCGTACATCCTCCTAAGCATGTTTCTGTATATGCCAGTTGTCCTGCCTTAAATAATTTAATGGTTTCTGTTTTGTTTATGGATATGTTGTTCTTTACGTTGTTTTTAATTATACCTCCTTGAGTTCCAAATAAATTGTTATCAGATAATAATATTAAGTTTATGTAATCTAATGCTTGTGTATAGCTTTGTACTTCTTGGTATTCAGCAGCGAAATGTGATTTATCATTTGAGATCAAATCATGAGCAAGTGAACTTCCACGAGAGTAGTATAGTGTCATTTGGGCTGATAAATGTTGTAATTGTCTTCGCAAAGAACTTAACGTCACTAATCCAGATTTTGAAGCATATAAAGCAAGAGAACGTCTGAATTGATGAGTTTGAAGTGGCCAATATTGTCCAATATTAAATTTTGCTTCAGCCTCCCAGTTTCTAAATGGGTCTATTTTCTTCAATTCAGATATATCCTCCTTTGTTATCATAACACGTACCCATGATATTTTTTTCAATTCATCATATGGCGCTAATTCGGCAGGTAAGATTTTTTCGGCCTCTATAATCGGTGGCGCTTTAGATAAGCTAAGATAAGATGTGCGTACAAATAGTGGGATAGTACTAGGTTCGTAAGGAAAGTCTTCAATTTGATTTACAATGAATTGACTAATTTTACCAGCAATGCAAGTCGCATGATAGCCAACTTCATTAGTAACCCATTTGGCTTTTCTCTCCATTAGCTTAGTTGTTCTACCATTTATAATATAATGTGTTTGACCGTTTTTGTGATAAATTTGTGCACAATTCATATTTAAGTTACTTGCTTCATCGATTCTCATGCCCGTGAACATTTGTATTGCTAAGCGACATAAAAACAATATGCTGTTCAGTAAATAGATTACCCCTGCAATATTTTTTCTAGCAGAAAAGTGGTCAAAAAATAAATCTAATTGATGTTTTTTAATGATCTCTACTACATTACTCTCTGGAGAGGCGGGGGGGGGCAAATGATGTGCATATTTAACTTTAAATTTTATGTCTTGAGTGAGGCTCAAAATTGAGTCGATGTTTTTAAATATGATTTTTATATCAGTAGTGATATTCTCTATATATTTTAAATATATTCTTGGAGGGATTGGTGGGAATTGCTTTAAATTACTCCTATAATTTACGATAATAGCGTTCATCTCTGTTAATTTTTTTATATCACAAAATTCGAATGGTTTATATTCAGTCCTAACATCTTTAAACGCTAGCAAAAATCTCCTTACATCATACATTGTTCCTGGCTTTAGGGCTATTAAACAATTATTAAGATGTTTTTTAGATATTAATAATTCGGGGATAGAGATCTTACTCTGCATGCAGTATCGAGCTAAAACATTTAATGTTGAACCAAGATTAGATATATTTTTAACTTGGTATTTCTTTCCTTCTCTAAACCAAATATAAGAAAAAACGAGTTTTTTTAAGTCAGAAATTATATTGTACATGTCTTCCGTTACTTCCCCGCATATCCAATGCTTGAATGAAAGAAGACAAGGGCGGTTTTTTTTATCATATGGACTGAAATTCCATTCATCGTCGGAATATATAGAAATAGTATCTCCAGAAATACTTCTGCTTATAACAAAAGAGGGGGATGGAAATTTGTTTGAAGGGTTTATATAGTCAGGTGAAGACATCTCATTAGTAAGAAAAATATTAGCAGTGAAGTACTGGTTAGTTTTCATTTGTTATCGCACCTATGTTTATCAGCATTTCCAATTTTCCTTCCCAGTATGAATCAAGATTTCCTTCTATATATACTTCGTGTTTTATCTTATCAACTAAGGATGCATTGATTTCAGATATACAATTTAATATTTCTTCAATTCGGAATAATACAGGATCATAAATGTTATGCCAATCGTCATAAGTTCTGGATAGTTCTTGCGTGTTTTCTATACAATATTTACAGCTAAGAATTTTTCGTACATCATTTTCATCCGCATGTATTAAGAAATTACCACAAAATAAGCAACCTTCGGGTTGCTTACAGTCTGGTCTAACTACAAGACCATTAGAGATATTTATAGGTCTATCAGGCTCTTTGCATCCACCAACAGTGGTCGAAGTATTATATTGAGTATCTGTTACTGTGCTTAAACTGGTCAATTTGGTTAGAAAGTTAGAAAGTTCTTTGGTTTGCTTTGTAAAAGTTCCAGAAGTATAATGATTTAATATTGTCCTTTCGGTGTTTTGTAATAGATTTGCTGCTACAGATGGATCTGCGTTATTAATTAGCCATTCTGACTTTAAACATCTCCACTCGCGTGCAGTAATTAGACCTTTTGTATAGCCCAAATCCTGCATTAATGATTTTATGTTTTTGGAAATATAAACAAAATCTTGATGAGAGTCATAACTTTCACCAAATGATGGTATCAAGTAGTCGGAAACACGGTCAAGTAAATAATGACTTCTCAGTTGTAAGTATATTTTAAAAGTCGGTAAGAACTTATTGGTTATTCTAAAGTTGACTTTCTTATTAAATGCTCTAAATTTAATTAAACAAAAATCAATACTTTCTTTGTGAACATTGTAATCATTGTTCCATTTTATATTGAGTAATTGCGCGGGATTCATGCCTGTATTTGCTATTAATAAAAATGCAAATGATGAAATAGCAGCGCGTAGAAAGTCCTGCCTCTGGTAAGAATTTTTATCTCTATCATTTTCGTTCGATTTTTTAAGGGTTAAAATGGAACGACTTATGATTCTCTTTTGAGTTTCTTGGTCATTTATACCAATTTCAGTGAGTTCTCTAGACGTAACCACTCTACCATGCTTGTAATTAAAGCCAGAGTTAACTTTAACTCTCTTGGTTGTTCCATTTTCGTTTAAATCTGTTTGGCACCAGGATCTTATCGGGAATATCCAAACAGTATTTTCATGAATGTTTAAAAATTTAGGTATCTTCAATGCATAAGGATATGTTTTATTATGGATAATAAAATCATACGCACCATTAATAATGGAGTTCAATATTTGAATGCTCTCACTCGCATGTATGTCATCGGGTGGGAGAGTTAATTCTCTATCAATTTGTGATACTTTAACATTTGGAAGATGTTGATGCAGGTTTTCATTAACCATGTTTTTTAGTAAGCTAACTATAATATATAATTTGCTACTTACTGTACTGGCTTTATTTTTCCCATGGGCGACTTGCTCCCAGCAATGATTAGCATATAAATTAATAGCGTCAACACAGCTTTCTTCATTATCTAAACAGCTATGTATTCCTTCGGAATCGCACCATCTTATGAATTGAATAAAGCGTGATAAATTATACGATATTTTTGACTCGCGAACTCCACTAAAAGCCAATTGGCTTAAAATTTCGTTATATAACTTTCTGACAAGATTTCTTCTATTAGTATTTAGGGTGTCTACATATATATTACTACCTTTTATATATGTTTTTTGATAAAACAAGGAGTTTATATAATGGTTTTTTCTATTGAATTTAATGGCAATTATAGTAAGATCTATTAAATCCGTACTTTCATCAAAGGGAAACGATTTTATCAAGGATGTCGAGTTTAAATTTTTCATGGGTACTCCTTCTCGACACGACTTAACAGAATATTTATATACTCTTCATAATTTTCTTGGTGGGACATGTATGTGTTATAATTTATTTTAGAATTTAAATATCTGTCAGTCATTTCAAGAGTAGTATGACCCATTCTTGCTTTAACATACTCTCTGGCGTTATGTAGGCTTTGTTTTCCTTCTTCCACTAATCTCATTTGTGATTCTGATAAGTTCATTCCAAATGTAGCTCGTAGGTCATGAAATCGAAACGTGTATTTATCATTTAATAATTTACACCTCATTATAGGAATGACTCTTTTTGAAATAAATTGCCTTACAGCTTCTCCGTTGTGCATTGTTCTTTCTCCGGGTTGAGTTAAATCAGACTTTAATGATTCTTTGCCAAGATAGTATGGCACACCTCTATTGCTTAGAAAAATATAGTCGTTATACTCGTTGTTTTTTATTTTACTTGCTCTGTTAAGATGCCGTTTACTCAAAATATACACTCTAATTTTGTTATATAGTAATTTAGGGAAGATAAGTATTAAGTTTTTATCTTTTTTATTATCTATGTTAGTCCCATGTCCAATTGCTATATTGTAAAAGTGATCATTAATGTCCATCGATTTTAAAAAGAGAGATTTCCTTAAAGTCAATACTGTTTGTATCCTTGCACCAGTAAGTAGAGCAATTAGATGATTTAATAGCATCTCTGTATTTTGAAGTGTGTGAATTGTTTCAATCAATATTAATTGTTCATGTCTTGTTAAGGGCTGCAGCTTACCTCCATCGATCAACTCGCTTGAAAAAGGGTTGTCATTGATGACGGACTTTATTTTTAAATCGGTTGTATTTTTTTTAACATTAAAAGAAGAACCTCTTGAGTCGTATGTTTTAATGTATAAATCTCTTTCATTCCACAATGGAAATGAAGGTTTAAAATGGTTGTCTTCAATTAAGTAACGATAAAAATTAATCATACAAGAAACTCGCCTCTTTGCTGTGTGAGAGCTTAGTTCATCATTTTGGACAAGAAGGAGTAAGTAATTTCTGTATCTGTATGTCGGGCGCAGTAATTTCATCTTAGGAAAATTGAACATGTTAATATTATTTTCATCGATGAAGTTTTTGAAGTGAGTTAAATCTGACATTATGCTATGATATGTTGAAATTTTATAATTAAAATCAGAATTTGCTTTATCAGTTATGTATAAAATAGCCTCTCGCCAAAGTGAACCATCGTTATTAAGTATTATAGGGAAGTAATTGTAACTATAATTTTTGATTATTTTCCCATTAACTTTAAGAGCAGGAACAGCCTTCCTTGTATAGTGATTCAATGAATCAAGCTCAATGAGTTCTCCATTTGGATCGTTCACATCAGTTAGTGTTGTCATGATGACTTGTCTCAGGGTTTTCTTCCGATTTAGACTCATGGGAACTCCTGCAGATTGATTGTCTTTTTTTATGAATCTACAAAGTATGGTACTTATGCTTGAATCTACAAGTAACAAGGATGGGAGTGAATCGCTTGTTGACCGTGGTTGGGATAGCGAACTCGGTGAAAAGGACTTTAATGACCCGGAAAATATGAGCCGACGTCCTCGCCGTTTAACGCCTCGTGAGTGTGCTCGGCTAATGGGATTTGAGCAGCCAGGGAAAGTAACTTTCCGAATCCCCGTATCCGATACTCAGGCCTATCGGCAGTTCGGAAATTCCGTCATCGTGCCGGTATTCGATGCAGTAGCGAAATTGCTGGAGTCACGGATCATCGAGGCTGTGAAAGCGCGGAAATAAATGTATTAAAAGAGCCCCAAGGGGCTCTTCAACTATCTATGCTGGTATCATCCCATTGCGCATAAGACATTCGCCAGATGTGGGGGGGGATGTCACCAATAGAGTTTTTTGATTTCATCAATAAAGGCAGATAGTGACATTAGCTCACCCCTGATTTCCTCGGGAAAGGCCTTATGCAACCCTACCGGTACAACGAGCCGTATCCCCTCAGACTGCATTTCCCTGAACTGGGCCACAGATACGCCCTGCTGTACGGTGAACAGGTGTACTGTATCAATTCTGTCAGCCTCATTCAGTACCTGCCGCCAGCGGTCCTTGCAGGTGGTTTTAACCCCCAACATGCGTAACCGTTCAACTGGGTAATCAGGATCGTGATAGGCAGCACCGGAAGGAAAGATGAAATCGGGTTTTTTCTTACCTTCGGTGATAGCCTGGGTTTCAAAGCTCGTTGCACCGTGTTCTTTGAAAAGAGATTCAAGATGAAGCTCAAGACTTTTCCCGGCACGAGACTTCCTTCGGTTACTCACTGAGTTAGCAAGCGTAATAAAATCATTCACCGTGGCAAAGCCTTCGGCTATCTGACCCAGCACGTGCAGTTCCTCAACGGCAAGAAAAATTTCAAACTCAATTTTCCTCCTCCGCGTCAGTTGTGAGTCCGGGTTGTCAGTTGTTCTATCGTAATGACATGCGGCAAAACCAATAATTTCCCTTCCGGAAGGGAAGTGGTGGGTCCATTCCGGCGGCAGCTCATACTTAGTTCTGGCAGGAGAGTGCTCGGTAACGAATCCCCCAATTATTTTGTCTCCAGGACCAAATATTGTTTCTCCCGGGATAACTTCACCAATAATTGGTTCAAGAACCTCTTCCTCGGACAGGTCTTTGCAGACCCAGACATCGCAATAACTGGAAGATGTTCCGGGGATATGGTCGAACGCGAGAAGTGCCAGAGCTCCTGTATTCTCCGGATTCTGGATAGGATTTTGTCTACCAAAGCCGGTCAGGCGTTTTTCATCGCGGGTGCCACCGAAAAATTTATTGTTATAGTAAATGGCCCTTACATCGTTAAGGTCAGGGCAATCAGGATGAGATGACACATGCACTTGAAAAAGAGCTTCTGGATTTTTTGAATGTGTATCACTAAGGGAAGGAAACAGCTCATCAATGACTGTCCCTGGCATGTACAGACCAGACTGGTGCGATTTTGTAGCACCGGTATCGTTCGCGGATAAGCGCTTAACGTATACCCAGATACTCTCAGAGCACTTTGTTTGCAACCACTCACCCAGAAGACTCATCTAATCCACCCCACCATAAACACTCACTGTTTATGAGCGATGTTACGGATCCTGAGGTTAGAAGCAAGGCTAAAAGAGGCAGAGTAGGGCTGGGGAGATGGGATGACTAATTGTGAATTTATATATATGTTCAAGAGGTTACACTCATAAAAAGTCGTGAATACTAGCACTAAATGTTTTATAAAATCGCTAATGACATGGGTTTAAATATCATCACCACTTTCACATTATGTTCCTAAATGCACTCACGTCTACATTTAAAAACAAAAAATAACGCTATTTCTTCTTTATAATTCCTCACTGTTTATGAGAGCGGGAATATCTCAAGAATTCAAAGATTATATCCGAAAGAACTAGGGGATTGACGAAGCAACTTTAAATGTAAGAATAGATATGCGCGATGTTCACATCAATGAAAGACTCATAGGAAAGAGCATTAAACTCGTTCCGATAAGTCTACATCATGCGTACTCATTATTATTTATTACAATCAAAACGCGGGATTTTATTGACTAAACATTTATATGTGGAAAAATAGATACATCCCGCATCACTCTAAAAGGTAACATATGAAAATCCGTGACCAGATTACTGCAGAATTGAATTACCAGGCATCTGTAGAAGGAGAGACGGGTAATATAAAAATGTGTCGTATTATTCTGGAGTCTGTGAACAATGTTGTTGTTTACAATACAATGACAAAGGTGGAGAAAGCACCAAACGCTGACTCTAAAACCGACGGAGAGCAGTATTTCCACTATGTTCGGCCTTGGGTTATCCCGTTCATTGAAAAGATGTATATGGCTAAAGACAAATGAGTGCTGCATCGCTAGAAAGGAAGAACTTATGGCATTACTGATTACAGCAGATGATAGTATTCGCAAGCTATCCCCTCAGGACCTTGAAGGTAGCCGTAATAATGACGGTGCATTCTCGCTTGCAGATATGCAACAAATGGTAGGCGGTTACATTCAGGCAGTGAGACTTAATCCAGTTATCGTACATGAAGATAGGCGTTACACCTGGTTAGTTATCAATGAAGAAGGGAAGCTTCTATCCTTGCCAGTTAACAACAATGCGACCCTAATGGCGGTCACTGCTATCAGGCCTGATGATTACATAGTCGGTGATGCATTGATGCTCGAAGAAAGTGAGTTTCAGTAATATTGAAGTTTTAAAGTATTTATGTGGTGCACTGAGATTAAGTTTTCAGTTTAGCCTGTCTATGACAGGCTTTTTTTCAAAGAAAATATCGGAACCGGGCTAAAAGTGAAGTGCAATCAGGTAGAGGAAAGTTACTTTTTTGATTTTCCGCAGCAGAGATGGAGTGCTAAGGTATCAGGCTTAACATCAACCATTGCCAATAAACATTCTTTATGCCCGTATGTGCTACCCCCTGATTTATCGATATACACGACTCCATTTTCTCTCAACCTTTCCCTTCCATAGCGGGCTGCATACGACTCGGACATATTTTCCGAGCAAATCTCGCAAGGCCCTAGGTAGTCACTACCCCGGCCTGTCGTCCTAATGACTTTTACCATCCGACCTGTTGGTACGTTAGAAATCATTTAAATAAACCTCCAGCAAAATCCAAATAGAAGATTAAACGTTTTCCGTAAAAAAATTGTAAAGTAAAAAAACTAAAGCACTAAGCCCAAAAATATAGATCGTGATGATAAAGATTCTGGCGGAAATGGTTGGCGTCATTCTTGCGTTAAATGCACAGATGAAAAGTGCTATTGCCGCTATGATTTTTAAAATATACTCTGGGATCACATTGCTTTCGCCTATAATCTCGGCAACCTGTGAGCTTAACAGGCAAAAAGAGAGAATAACAAGCGGGCTCAACCATTTAATGTTGCGACTTAAATACGAATCTTCTTTTGTGTTTTGCATACTCATTCATACCTTCTTAATTTTATTATCAACCAGATGACTAACGTCAGGTTACTTTTTTAGCTTAGATAGTACATTTTTGAGCGGAGTGTACTTATATGCGATCAATGTCATAAATGAAATCATACCAATAGACAGAATAAAAAGATGGAAACAATTTAAATAAAATTCGAGCCGAATGCTCAATTTTCTCAAGTCTTCAAGTTGCTTGAGCTCGTTACTGACATAATTCATTTCCTGATTACCTGCTAATATCGTCGAACGAAAGAGCGCGTTTTTATCAATGGTTACAAGAGTCGTTTGAGCTTCTTTTGCGATTTCAGAAGCCATCAAATCAACAATCTCACTCTTTGTTAATGTTAACTTATTGAGTTCTGCACCAACCTTCGAAATATCCGCTTCGTTGTTTTTGCTTTCAATAATAGTAATCAGATGCTTAATGTTTGAATTAAGCTCTTCAATGTCACCTTGTTTAACTGTGTTCAACAACATCAGGGACATTTTATTTGACAGTTCGTCCAGTTCTGGATGAACTGCGGTTTCCTCTGAAATCTTCACAGAGGTAGGGCCTCGTTCATTCATCAGATCGGTAATGTGATTCAACTCTCGTGAATCATTAGAGAAAAATGTATCTATGGGTGGCTCATCAATACCGCTGGCAAAGCTACCAGAACTCATGAATACCGTCAGCAGAAGGGCTGGCAGTAGGGCACGGGGCACGTTTGAAAATTTGGGGGGGGTCATAATAGCTTCCTGAACTTTTGGGATCGTAGTCTCTCTATCGTAAAGGCCAATGCTGTGGATTTTCTGTCTTTACTGACCATAAAAAAGGATTTAGCTTTTTTTTTGCAAAAGTCAGTCTTGCGTATGCCGCAACAGATAGGTGCTGATAGAATCAGCACCCCATCATCCGTTCCATTTTTTCCATTTGAGCTAAGTCAGCCAACTCACGACGATCGCGGCGTTCTATGACCAGAGCTTTTTTTTCACTGAAAGTCAGGGCACTGATGTTGGGGACCTTAATTTTCCCACTGCCTTTACAGCTGCTGCAGGCAACATCATATGCACCGTTGAGGATCCTGTGCCGTTCCTCTGGCTCCATATCGTAAAGTTCAGAGCTGGTAAAACCATCCGAAAACGCCGGGTTGTCCATGGTACCGTGGCCTTCACAGTGATGACAAATTGCCCAATAATACTTACCCATTTATGGCTCCCTTAATCAGCTGTTACACCATTCATCGTAAGTTTTTAGTGGTTTTCCGGTAGTGACGTCAATACCGTTACCATTATCTGCACAGGCTAGGTAAATCTGGTATTCACTGTCGTTATCACCACGAGAACGGGTTTGCCAGTTTTCATTTTGTTGAAGTTTCATCACCACCTCTCTTTAGTTATTAGTGTTATCCTACTCCATTTAACTCGCCCATCAACCCCCTAACATCTAGAATTATATTTAATACAAATATAGCGCCATAATAAAATCACTCATGTCTTTCCTTTTTCTATAAAAATAAATGTTGCTTGCTATGTCAGTTTAAGATAATCACAAACACTCACTGAGTGGAAGTCATATCATAATACTGTCCATAGGTTAATTTTTTAAACTCAGGGGGGATAGATACTTCGTTTCTGAATCTATCTTCACTATTCGGAATACAAAATACCAGAGCATTTTTTCTTTCCCGGAGCATACCGCAATTTGTTGTCAGCATGGCTGTTGCATGCTTGTGGAAGGAGGATGGTCCTCCTTGTGCTGTACGCATCACGCCATAGTGGTTAATGATGTAAGATGCCCAACAAGGGTACGAACCGAGGCTTTCATTTGCTGATTTAATGACTGAATCAAGTTTTATATTGTACTCACGACCTTCCTTTGTGTTGCCTTTGCCACGTACAATTACTACCGGTTTATTATTGA
Source organism: Klebsiella sp. GG_Kp146 (assembly GCF_040061975.1). NCBI lineage: Bacteria > Pseudomonadati > Pseudomonadota > Gammaproteobacteria > Enterobacterales > Enterobacteriaceae > Klebsiella > Klebsiella sp. GG_Kp146. Next base: position 128,502 of record NZ_JBEAHA010000009.1, on the reverse strand, counting down.
ATATAGATCGTTCTTTTATCGTGATGGGGCACGGAAACGTAAAATCGGCATCCCAGGCAAAGGCGCGCAATTTATCCCCTTTATCCCCCAAACCGCTTGAATTAATGAATGCAATTGCCCCGACTAACTTGCAGGCGTCATCAAGCACCCTGGAACGTTGTTCGCCGAGTGCATAATAGGATTCAATTAACTCCTTAACCTTTGGACCTTCAACAAGGTAATAATCATAATACTTAGCCTGGTCCGACATAGTGGTCTCTCTCGTGTTGTTGATAGTTGCTGCAATCAAAGAAAGTTACTTTTCTGAGACAGAAAGCCCAAGAACTTCTTTCATCTGTTTCTGTGTCCATATCGTTTTGGTAATGGTCAGTTCTACATCACCGCGATAGGCCGTACCATCAGGCAAGATCACCAGGCTAATTAGTTTTTTACCTGGTTTAGAAATTTCAAACCGGTCTTCACTTCTGTTTACGGTATAACCCTTTAACAGAGCCTCCTGTACGATTTTTTCTATTCCTTTCTTCGCCATAGCCCCCCCCCCCGGGTTTTAAAGCGTAGCAATCAGGGTTTATGATCAAATATCAAGGACTACATCGCCACAGGGACGGCAGCAGCATGGAAGAATTTCATCCGCACCCACGTAAGCCAGGGGGACGCAGTCGTAAGTGACTTCTCCTGATTTTTTCTTGAGCCTGCATGCACCACAAAAACCTGAACGGCATTGTGATTCAACAGGAACCCCCGCCGACTCAAGTTGCTCCAGGATAGAGTTTGCACTATTTTCTGAGGTTATAAGCATTTTGCTTTTTTCAGTAAAGATAGTCTGACAATTGATACAACCTGACATAAGCCGCCCCCTTTATCTTTATCATATTATATCATTTCACCAAGCCACCATAACCCCCTAATTATGCGATGAGTGAAAAATCACCTCGGAAAAGTATTATCATCATAAACATTCAGAAATTATGAAGTCAGAACCAGCCCTGTTGGAAAATCATCAATCATAAATGGCGGATGTTTATGGTAATTAATTTATGAATTTTCACGATCAAACTAAAAATGACCCCTTGATGCAGCGTTTTAATATGCAATCATGTTTTCAACAAAGGAGAAAATATGATTCATTCATTTGAAGAAAAGAACCTTGAGAAGTTATTTAAAAGCGGGAAATCGCAGTCAGGTCTTCCAACGGATATAACTAACAGTCTGAAAAGGGCGCTTGAGGAGCTGCATAATGCGGCAAGCGAAGCTGACCTGATACGCCTGAAGAGCCGCAACTATGAAAAAATCCATCATACCCGGCTGCGTGAACGTGAAAGGGCAGGCGAAATGTCGTCTATCCGGGTTTCATCAAAATACCGCCTGCTCTTTACCTGGGGTGATGGTGGCGCAAGCCGGGTCAAGCTTACCGCTCATGCCCATGCGTAAGGAGTTATGATGAAACAGCCAGAAACGGAAAGTACTCTGGACGAGGTACGGGCGATCGAACTGTTCAAGTCTCTTGGTCGGGAATGCGTACAAACCCGTCTTGATAGCCTTTCGGCTATAGCGATATCACGCTGGGAGGATGCAAAGCCGTTGCCGCCTGATTATTCGGGTACTCCGATCGATTTTCTCACGGATGAGGAGCGCGGAGAAAGGCATCTTATGTTGATAGGACAGATGCTCTGCATAGATGAAAGAGCAGAAGCCCGGGTACGGATCAAACAACGTATAGCCAATCGTCAGATGAGACGCCACCAGCTTTGTGCTGACTGACATTAATCATAGAACGGTCATTAGATTAAAATGTTAGAGAAAATTTACTACCTCGCCCTTATTCTGATTGCGTTTTTTATTACCTGTGGGTTTGTTTTAGCATGGTGCAGACGTAGTCCACTCGCTCTGACTTTAACAGTCAGCGCCCTGGTTATTTGTCTGGCTTTCCATTCCCTTGAAACCTCTGTAGCGGTTGGAATTGAGGAAGTATCGTCCGGCTCCAGGGACTTTACCCAGTGTACGTTCATTGACCAGCAAGGACCCGAAGTAAGCGGCCTTGGTTATCCCATCGTCGTTCTGATGTGTGATGACGGGCAACATGTTATCGACGCCAGGATTTATAGCCAGCAGCTGACGCACTATCAAGTGTGCAGCACTTCAGAAAATGAGGGGACTTTCTGCCCTTAACAGTCAGAGAAAGTAACTTTCAAAATATAAATTGTCTGTAACGGCGTTTAATGGTGCCAAACGGGAAAAGCTCATTTTGAATCTGATAGTCTCACCACTGGATAGAAAATTCAGTGATAGTTAACACTCAAAATTACATAGAGAAAAATCATGGCTTATGAACACAGCAAGTCCCCTCAGAATAATGATGCAGGTAAGAATGAGAAGGGTTGTGATAAAAAAGACCAGGGCAAAGAGTGCAGCATTTTGGCTCCTACGCCGGGAGTAAATAAGATTTTCCTCGACCAGCTTCGTGGTGGGCCTATGGACAAAGCATCGGTGAACTATGAATACCTCTCACCTGATCCTGCTGAAACTGCACAACGTCTTGCTTTAGCTCATTATGTTTCTTCAGGCCTGGACAGAAAGGTCTCTTTCAAACCTCTCAATCTGATTCATATTATGATGGACTATAATTTGGACGCGGATAAAGTTGCGGTGATCGCGGGTGTCGATTCTGCTGATGTCGAATCATGGTTTCACACCGGCCTTGCCCGCGAATCGGACTTATATAACATCGCTAGTGCTATTGGTGTGTCAACGGAATGGATACGCGGCTTTGTATCCGGAGAAGAGGATTCGTTGAAGGCTAATTGTGACGGTCTGGCTAAAGAACTGCAGAAGCTTCCAGATGAAGAAATCACTACTCTGGAAAGAAGCTTCAGGCTCAAGCTTGAACAATGTCAGGCGCTGGATACTCTCATCGAGCTTAATGAACCGCAAGAGAACCAGGAACAATCGCCTGATACGGTTAATCCATTCGATAAGACTGATTCAGAGCTTCTGATCTCGATCTACCGGTCTATGGACGAACCTGAGAGACAAAATCTGTATCGTATCGTCTGTTTACGCAGTAAAGAGCTCAATGCGTTACTGGAGCATCACAGTCAAAATATTTTACCTAATTATTGAATCTGTATGGTTGATGAGCTGGGCATTCGGTTTCATAGGGTGTTCAGTTTCACTCCCCTAAATGGTTTCAACTATTAAAAACACCATAAAGATTGAATGGGTTTATATATAACAGCGAAACAAATCTACACCTGGCAATGCCATTTTTAATGCGATAATATACTCATGCTACTTATTGTTTTTATGGTGATGTACTTATTTAACTCGAAAATAAATGTTCAAGGATTAATTATGGCAATCTCAGACATCAGCAAAGCCGTTTCAGTCAAGGACCAGGACGTTTTCCTCGTTGAAGTTGTAGATGGCAAAACAGTTGTAAAACAAATTACTGAGGATTTTGTAATTATCAGTTCAGGAGATATTCCCTCTAACCGGGAAGAGTTCATGCATTTCAATGAGAAATACTTGGCTCCAAATGGGGTCGGTATCGATATAAACTCACTTTCTGACGACAAAATCGAGAAGTATATAAACGTATTAAAAGAATCCTTATCTAAGGATATGGCGTCTGAGATTACGACTGACTACTCTGGCCCCGCATTCAATTCACTTAATTAAACTACGGCACCAGCAATCAGGGGGGGCGATATGCCATCAGAAAACAGCGTAAAAATCACCTTCACTTTTAACGGTATGGCTCCTCAAAATTGGAAATCTGCTTTAAACAGTCAGAAGAAGGATTCGTGGATTGATCCGCAATCCAGTGGCAGTAAGGTACTTCAAGAAATCCTCCGCAATTCCGGTACCTCGGAAGACCGTACCTGTGGTTACGATGTTCTGTCGTTTTCGTTTCCCTCTCAGCGTGATATTTTGTCGCAACTCCTTGGTCTCTATGCTGTTGCAGACGCCATGGTCCTTCTCATGGCTGCGACGCCTCTTTGTCGCAACGTGTATACCGTTGTAGTCACCACCCACCAGCTGCTTTCAGACGGGAGCTCTATTCTCTCAGAACAAAAAGCCGTACGCAGCCTGTACTTCATGACACAAAACGGCATTTGTATTCAGTCCGACTTTTCAGTGGATCTGGATACTGACAAGTTACCGGGTGCCCGGTTTTTTTCCAGCGGAGATGACCTGGAACAGGCAGGCTTGCAGTACTGGGGGGAGAATGGAGGGGATGCCTGGAGAGCCATTGTTACAACCATGCATGGAAATAAAATGCTCCTCAATGGGGCCGGACAGATACTTGAACTTGGGGATACACCGGAAGAGCGAATTAACGCTGTCAGCAATTAAATTCATTTAAAGGGTGACGTTTATGAACACAACTTTTCTGGGTCAGAGAGAGTTTATCAAGCATGGATGTTTTTTTATTCCTGTTATCTGACGAAAGCTGTTTTGCTGTTAATAATATTGAATGGGCGGAAAAAATCTTATCCAGTGATAATGTTAAATTTCAAAATGGTCGGATGTCTCATGAAGTCGCCCGCGAAGTTATGGAAGAATCTCAAGATGTTTTATTAAACTTTTTGAGTCTGACATTACCGCAAATTTCCACCCGATAATTTATCTACTGGAATCGAAAGAGACTATCGGGCCCCCTGAATTCAGGAGGGGCTCGTAACCATAACCAGAGCTCCTTCAGTCAATACAATCAGAAGTAAATAGTTTTATCAAAATATGAATGCAAACCAACCATAAACAGTTAATGTTTATGTTGGTGTCATCAACAACACACAATAAATTTTCCTTTTTTATAATCTACCCCTGGCGTACAGATCTAAATGTGAGATAATGGGTTTGTGAAATTTACCGGAGTCTTTTATGTCACGTCTGAACATGGATTTAATCGAAGCTATTTATTCTGAATCTGACCGCGAACTCACTAATGATGAGTTGTATCGGGAGGTTCAGTCTCGCCTTGCTATTTCAGATGATGCGTTCAATACAAAAGAAAAATTCGGTACGGCGGGTGTTGCCCATAATAAAATTAAACACCGTATTCGCTGGTTTCAACAAACACTAAAATCCATGAACGTCATCGAACGTTTAAGCTCTGGCCGTTCTCTATGGCGTCACTGCAGGAAAAACAAATCCGGACTTTCCGAAGCGCGGGAAGGGGCACGTCTAGTGGCATTCAGTACGGACCTTGGGGTAGCTATTTTTGGTAACTCTACGATGGCTCTACCAGGAAATACAGAACCGGTTCATCTTTGCCTGACGTCTCCGCCATATCCGCTAAGAAAGCAGCGTGATTATGCCGCCGCCTTCAAAACCGACAGTGACTATATTGATTTCATCGTAGACGCTATTCGCCCGATTGCACGCCAGCTGGTCGACGGTGGTTCTCTCGTACTGAATATCGGTCAGGACATTTTTAATCCGGGTCAGCCTTCACGTTCTCTCTATCCGGAGCGACTGTTACTGTCTTTGTGCGAGAAGCTTGACCTCTACCTTATGGACCGGGTGCCATGGGTCAATATGAGTAAGGCACCTTCGCCGACATATTGGGCTTGCCGCAAAAAAATCCACCTGCTGGCAGGCCATGAAATGATTTTCTGGCTGACCAATAATCCTGATGCTGTCCGCTCCTGCAACCAGCGTGTGTTGCAGCCCCATACTGAGAGGCATAGCGCATTGATCGCCCAGGGCGGAGAGATGCGTACGGCCATGTACGGTGACGGTGCTCATACCCTGAAACCCGGGGCCTTTTCTCACAACACAAACGGGGCTATCCCTAAAAATGTGATTATCAGAGGGCATGCATGTGCAGACACTCGCCGGTTTCATCAGGAGGCTAAGCGCTTAGGGCTGCCGGCACATGGGGCAATGTTCCCGACGGCCATCCCTGACTTTTTCATTCGGTTCCTGACAGACGAAAACGAACTTGTCGTTGATCCTTTCGCCGGGTCTCTCAAAACAGGCCTTGCCGCCGAACGGCTCAACCGCAGGTGGATGTGTTTTGATAGTATTCTCGAATGGTTACGAATTTCGTCCACCGGTTTTTTCTCAGAATTTCCGGGATTTGAGATGAACCCGATTATTGATAACGGTGAGTTATTCGCGTAGCGGCCGTTTTAGGTAAAAAACTCATTATTCATTCTGCCTGTAGCGGAGTGAACAATCACAGGAGATGGCTTTATGCCTGACATTATCCCACACGAACAGCAACCAGAGCGCCTTCAGAAATTCCATTCTCTCCAGGGTGGACAATACTGGCGTGCTAAGCACGCTATTCCTGAAGAACGTATTGAACAGGATGAAGTGCTACTGATTGAGTCGCTCCGCTGGGTCGATAATGCTCTGCACACTGTGATCCTCCGCACCCACCCATCAAAATTCAATAAGGACTTTGTTTACAAATATACCGATGCAGCTGGTCGCAGCTGCAGCACAGCAAAATCGTTCAAAGAGCATCGCTTTCTGTTCAACGACTTTCTGGACAAGTTTGAATTTGCAGATGACGGACAGGATATCCGTAGCCACGAACTTATGGCTGCTCAGAACCGTGTGAGCCAGCTTACTCAGCAAATGACCGAAACCATGGCTGATCCTGATGCTCTGCGAACTGAATTACTCTCGCGCGTAGAAGCTAAGAAGGCTAGTTCATCAGCTGCAGGTAATGATAAAAAACAGCTGCCCATGCTTACGCGTCACTCGCCGTCTACCGAAATAACCACTCTTGGCTCCGCTCTGTCATCTGGTATCGACGAAACAAAGATAGCGCAGCTGCAGCAGGTCGTAGAGTTCAGACATGAAATCGCACAGGCTCAAATCGACTGGATTAAAGAAAAAAATTCTGCGATTTCGAGGGCGGTTCAGGCTATCACACCCTATCTGGAAGAATCAGCAGCAGCTCAACTTGCTGTCGCGGAAGAAAGCCGGGAAACGCTTAACAAGCTGATGGATGGTATTAAATCCCTCGACCTCTACATCGGAAAAGATGTGGTGGTGAACACTATCAAAGAGGGTGATTCAGCACCGGCACACATTCCCTTAACGTTCGTACAGCGCAAGCTGGCCGTCGACGAAGAAACGGCCGTTTTTCTCGATATCGGAGAATGGTTTGATTTTGAAAAGCTGCCACTTTTTTTCCAGGCTTTAAACAACCATCCTGGGCTGGTGGAGCAGATCTTCCCGTCACAGCGCTGCGTGGTATGTATGACCACGACCAGGCGGTATATTGATTATCAGGACCGCTGGGCTAACTGGGAGCTTAATGCAAAAAACCAGACCGTTTTCCTGATGGTTCGGGACGGTGAACGGTTGTTCCAGGTGTACTCCGGAGTAGAATCTCACCTCGGCACTCATACGCTTTTCCCGACCACCGATGAACAGGGAAATATCTTTCGTGGCGTTGACGGTTCGCAGGTTACGTTCAATGACGTGTCCTACACCGATAAGCTTAGAGCCCATGAGATGGTTGCTCTGCACTATTATCGGTTCCTTATCCTGTGCTGTGGGCTCGACCACCGACTTAAGCTCTTTGGCGAGTTCTACGACCCTCAGGACCGCTTTAGTTTCGTCTCTATGGCGTTCCAGGAGAAGTATTGTCGATTTATTCATGACCATGATGGTACGGGTCTTCTGGACGACCCTGATGCGAAAGTGCGTCCCTCTATTGAGGAATATATAACCCAGGCCAATAGCCATTTGCGCTCAGGTTCAAGGGTGTTTTGTGAGTGGAGAGCGGTTTGTACACCAAATACCGCGCCGGGTGTTGTGAAAGTCGACACTGGTTCCAGTTACCGATCCTATTATTTTACCGCCGATTTCATCAATGATGAGGGAATGGCGGTGGCCTGTACCCGCAACAATGAGATTTGCGTGGAGGTACCGGTCAAAAAAGATATCTACCGGCGTAACCGGCGTAATGATGTACGCGAATTTAATGCGAAAGTATCCCTCTCGAATTTTGTGCATGATCCGTGGGATGACGCCAACAGTGTAGGATTCCTCTGTCTGGATGCGGTAAAAGCCGATGATCTGGACTATTACATCCACAGCCGCCCAAGTCGTAAGAATTTTATGTACTACATAAAGCTCTTCAAACGCCTTTCAGCCGTTCTCAGAGCGGAAGAAGAGCAGGAGATGCCCTATCGACAAAAGCTCCTCAGAGCGCTGGTGGATGGCAACATAGGCACTAAAGCCAACCGTGCTGAAATCGTCGACAAGACAGTTATCACTTACCGGGCAGATAAAAAAGGTCAGCCGCTTAGCGAAGGAATTGAAAACGAGAAAAGCTGGAAGGCATTGCTTGGCATGATGGACCTGATCGCCTGGCGCGGTTTGAGCCATAAAGAGGCCGCAGTCGAGATGGCCATCTCCCGGGGTAGCAAACCCTTACGTCTGATAGTCACGACTAATGCCAGACTGGCTTTGTATATTACCCCTACAGCCGAGGAACGTGACGATCGCGTGGAAAAACATAAGTGGGCCATGCTGCTGACCTTTAAAATGTCGGCAAAAGGGTTGAACCTCGATTCCAGCAAGCCTGTTTTGCTAAGCAAAAATAGCGTATGCGAAACAACCCTCTATGAATGGCCGGAGGCCAATGAGTGGAAAGGGCTGAAATCAGTGTTCTCCAGCTTCAACGAAAAACAAAGAGCTTTTGAATACATTGCGACAGGGAAAGAGGACCTGAGAAAACTGTCTCCGGCTAACCCCGCTGAATTTGAGGCCGGGGTACGTGAATGGATGACGGCCTACTGCGAAATTAATGATTACCGCAAAACCGGGGACCAGGTGCAGCAGCCGAGATTGATGATACCGGTTGGTATCTACATTGACCGGGGATACTGGCAGTGTATCTACGTCACTACAGAGAGTGAGGCCGTAGGGTATTTTTATCACAACGCCAGCGAATCCCTGAAAAAGGAACTTTTTCAGGAGTATGTTTCACGCTTTGCGCACCCGGAAGGAAAACTCGAACGGCTTGAAACTCGGGGAAACCGGCTGGCATTGGGCATGACGAATAGAACTCCCGAGATCGGGATGTTCTGTGCCGATCGTAATGTTGAAATGGATAGCGTGAAATATGGTTCTCTGTCTTACAGTGCCTACAGTCAGCTCCAACTGATAGAAAACCGGTTATTTTTCGTCATTGAGGAAGCTGAACGTGGGGTACATCGCCGGATTTATATTGCAGATAACCTCAAAGACGATAATGGCGAGTTTATCATCGATGAACTACTGGGCTCGTCTCATCTACAGGAACAGGAAGCCGTTGATGTATTCGAAGTCAAACTGCCCAAGTCTCTGTCAGAAGGCCCACTCCCGGTGCTGAAATGTGATGGGGAAATATATCGAATTCACCACTGGTTCGATATCTGTCCACAAGGATCGGACGGAACCATTTCATTGAGCAATATCGAAGAGCCGGTACATACGGTCACCAGGCACAGTTTTGATAATAAAGAGTTGGCAATGATGTTTATCCTTAAGGAGGACAGTTCCGTAAGGAAACATACGTCCGGTGATAAATTCAAACCGCCAGCAGGAATTAACGAAAGGTGGTATTAGGGGGGCTTAATGTTTAGCCAGTTCTTTGTTTTAACCAGTATTGTTGTGTGGATTATGCCGGTGATGACCATCGCCGGAGCAATTTTCCGTAAGTACCTGTTAAACCGGAAAGAATGGACATTTCTCGTATTCTTTAGCGTTATCGCTGCATCGTACGTGTCTTATTCCAGCTGGCAGGACAGAAACATGGGCCTGGTACCAATAGGGAAAGAATATTTATCTTGCAAGTTAAAATCGCGTAATGAGCCAGACCTCACAAGTTTCAGTTTCAGGACCGTGACACTTGATTGTGGCGGAGAAGAAAAAATGGCTAAAGAGGAATTGTATGATGCAGCCGTAAAAGCCGCCACGAAATACGGTTACGAGTAAATCATCAAGATCCACTTTTCTCCATTTTAACCCCCTGCAATTTAAATTTCGTTCAATCCACCAGCACAGGTCAAGCCGCACACTATCCTTAACTGCTGGAGAATCCGCAATGAACGCTTTTAACAATCTGTTTAACCGTCACTGTCAAAACACTCTGCTGGGTCATGGTTGGCCTGCCGATCTGGAACTGGACTATTCATTACGTTACTGCCAGGGAGATGGAGTGGCATTTTACGGTGTGCTGCATGACAAAGAAATTTTGACCTTACTGTCTGGTCTGCTGAAAGATAACCACATCTCTGAAAAACTAGCAGAAGAGGTTGCCGAAGTAATAAAAGGCAGTGGCACTACACTCATCCTTGAGCGCAACGGTTATGGCTACCGATATTCGCATGCCAATACAATTCGGACCCTGTTAGAAAATTACCCTGACAACATCGAATATGAAGTCCGCTTTAATGACGTTCTGGAGAGCATAAGGGAAAGTATTGAGCAGATTTGTAACACGCTTGAAAACGACGGTTATAAAATTCATGAAAGCATGACTCCAGCCTGTGAAGGCGAGCTTGTTATGTCACGAGCAACAGCCAATTTCGAAATCATTGTCACCGAAAGCGAAGAGGAGTTCTGGGACACGTCTGATACTTGGGATGATGAATATAAAGATTCGTGTATAGCGGATATTCTTAACGGAAAATGTGTACTGAAGAACCTCGAAATCATAGTGAGAGGGAAATCTACAGGAAAAGTTTACGGGCAACATTATGCCGAACTGGTCCACATTTACGAAAATAGTCCGGTGCGGAACTGGTTTGACCGGGAATGGTTAAGGGTAGCGTTTGAAGAAGCGCGTGGAAATATTGAAGATGCACGTAGTGAACTGAAAAACATCAGGTCATAATTTGTATTCAGGGAGGTGCGCCTATATATGATGTCGCACCTTATTTTAAATATTTCCAAACGAAGAACAAAAATACCTGTCACATTCAGAAAGGAAAATAATTATAGCACTATCCAGTAATTCATAAGGAATTATGGCGTAGAGAATATCCGATGTTTACTGGCTTAAATTTCGCTGAAAAAACTACGGCTGTTAAGTAGATACAGGTATCGGAATGCCCAGAACTTCCGTCATTTCGGCCCCGGTAGGGCAGTGGAACAGCGAAAGGTGATTGCCGCGCTTCGCCTTTCCAACCGGTGACAGCGAACGAAGAAATATCTATTCGTCCCCTATGGACGGTTCCGGTTAACGTCCTCAAAATGGTCAATGTCTCTAGGCTTTCAGGGATCCGCTTGGCCCGCTAATCCAACATTTCGCAGATCCTTTCCGGATCAAACAAGATCTAACCTTTCAGCAAGCCAATCCGTCAGTCAATTAGCCCCTCAGAAGCCCGTAAACGCTCTCTGGACACATTTATCAGAAAAAAGGTATCTACCTACGTAAAAATTTTACGATTAATCCTGTGGCGTTTCAGGGGCATTTTGTCCTAGAGGCGATTATTTTCACGGTTAGCTGTTCTAAAATTCTACCACCAGCATTGCCCGGCAGAGATACAACAGCCATTGTCATTTTATTTATCATATTAATAAATAACAGTTTTTAAAACAAAATGACAGCGCTCGTACGTTGTCTTTTTCCGCTTGTTTGCCGTTGTTTATCCCGATCTGGAATCCAGCTTCGGGAGGTGCAGGGGGTGAATACCCGGAAAGGAGCTATTTTGCTGGTTTTGCGAGCAACCTGGAGGGTCAAGACACTTATCACCGTTATCCACAGGGTATAACCAATAATAGATCCCAATATGATCCAAGATCTAACCCAAATAAAACCTAAGGGATCCCCGCTCCTTCATCCCATTGATTATATGAGAAAAATCGTCACTTTTTTACATCGTTCGTACGGGATTTTGACACCGTTCGTACGTGATTTTGTCATTGGTAGGTTGAAATTAGTCATCGTTTGTATGTATTTTTAACATCGTTGATATGATATTAGGTACTCGTTCGTACGTTTGCACAAGGATAGCCTGTGAAGAAAGTAAACCAAGAAATATCTAAAGATATCAGTGGGAAGGGTGATTTTTCTTTTGAAGTGACAGGACAAACAGGCAAAGTTACTCACTTCGCACCTGGGAACACAGGCACTGTCCAACCCGTTGCGCTGCTAAGACTAGGGGTATTTGTCCCGACTCCCTTGGCTACTGGCAAAACACGTTCCATTGATAAAGTCGTGACTATGGACGTGTCAAACGAGCTCCAGCATATGGAGGTCGCTTCCAGTGAAGGGTACAAGGAGATCTCCCTATCTAGCCCCCGGCTGGATATGAACACCGATTTTCGAGTCTGGCTGGGAATTGTCAGGACGATTCACGATTTTAACGATGTCTCAGTTTCGGGAAGAATAAAATTACCATTCTCAACGTTCCTCAAAAACTGTGGATTTGACCCGGCACGATCGAATAAGCACATGAAAGCGCGTATCGACGCCTCGATGGTTAAGCTAAGAATGGTGACCTTTCAGTTCAGAAACGAAGATTCCACGCTTACTACCGGCCTGATAAACTGGGCACGATATAACATCAAAACAAATGAGATCGAGATAGAAGGTGACCCCCGCATCAAAGAGCTTTACGCGATTGATTATAAGGTTTTTTTGCGGCTTAAGGCACTGGACAGCTTACAACGAAAAGAGTCTGCACAGGCGTTGTATACCTATCTGGCGAGCTTGCCGAAGAACCCGGCTCCAATCAGCATGAAACGATTCCGAGACCGACTGCGGTTAACTTCCCGCGTCTCCGCTCAGAATGAAATTATACGGCGCTCACTTCATGAGCTACATGAGATAGGTTATCTGCAATACCATGAAGAGAAGGTCGGTAGAAACATCAAATTTCATATCCTAAAAAGAAGCCCATCTCTCGGTGCGAAAAAGGAACCTATTCTGGCACCCGCACAAAATGACCCGATCCTGGATGACCCGTTGCTTGAAAAACTGAAAATGATGAAAGCAGCTGGTTTTACCGGCGAAGAGATTGCTGCAGTTCTTGTTTCCATCGATAAGATGAAAAAGATAAACGGCAAGAATAATGATGAAGAGGCTGAAGACGCGGATTTTAGCGAGGAGTGAGACTGCTCAACTAACATAGGGAGACTTGGATTTCTGAAACTACACGGGAAGCGCTTCCCTACCGTTCAGGGATGCCATGAGACTCGTTCATTTTCTGATTGCCTTCCTTCGGACGCAAAAAAACCTGGGGCATACCCCATCTAACTATCAAAACGTCATCGTTCGTACGTTCAAGGTTTCCGGATGCGTGTATCCGGACCTATTGTCATCGTTCGTACGTTAACGTACTTTGCTCGTCAAAAATACTCCCGACAAAAAGGCAAATGCCAGGAACGTTCTGGAAGAAAACAGATTGTATGAATTGATGATTAAATTAATAAAAATCAATTGGATATATTGTCGCGAGCTACATATACACCTTCCCTTCACTCATACTGTCTTCTAAAGACAGTTTCCGCTATCACTAGCGCAACGCAAAAAGTCATCGTTCGTACGTATGAGCGATGACAAAATGGATCAGAATCATTGTTCTACTGAACAGAAAATCTGATAACAGATGTGTGCGGAACTAGTCTCCGGCCTAAACCCTTAACATTCAGCGTTATTTAATTGGTATTGATACTCGTACGGCGGTACTCCCTTACTCAAAAGTAACTTTTCATACTTGCCCGATGCGTTGTCCTGTTTAAAACTCATCAGAGTTTTCCAGACAGCGCGCTTTAGAGATTCAACCTTCCACCACTTAACTGGGACTAAAAGTTACTTTTGGCGATAAGCCCTGTCAGAGCAGCTGATCCCATTTCGTCGTGCATCCGGACGAACATATAAATGAGAGATAGGACTGAGCAAGGCATCGAAGGCCATAAATGAGTCTTCACTTGTACGTCTGGCTTGTCCTGGCCTCAATTGATCACTCAAGGCTTATCACAATCAAAAGTAACTTTTTTAAACTAACCCACCAGATGTAGCACCGGAATGTCGTTGCTCATCACAGGTTGAACAATTTTACAATGTGCTGAAATAATTTTTCGGAACTATGGGACTTTTTTGGAAGGATATAGGAAATAAACTCATTAGATATCAATACTGTATAAATAAACAGTGCGTCGATGATGCAGTAATCGATCTTCAAACTTTCAGTGAGGAAAAGAAATAACTTAAACAGTCCGTTACTGCCAGGAAGTCAGGGAAATGCTTTTAGATGGATGGTTATAATGAGTATTATTTAGATAGTTTAACTTCCGGGCGAGGTAACAAAATGAATAACATGAAACATTTACCACTCAAAGACACCCTTGTTGTGGGTATTCCCGCATTGCTGTTTATGGCGTTGCTTTACTCACTTAAAAGCAACTTTCCAGAGGTAGTCGAGCTTATAGGTACTTTAGTCGTTTTTATCATAACACCAGCCCTGGTTGCTCTGTTGGCAATAATAAGACGGGGAGTTTTCATGTTCTTTGCCGGAGCTCTCGTTACACAGGTGCTTACCGCTTGTCTGGTTTATCTTGTTTCTACCCGGGACATTAGCGAATCACTGGGCCTTGGAGCGTGTGCAATCGTGATTTACGTAATTGGTCTGTCGAAATTTGAAGATATCAACTCATAGGTAAAATAGGCAAATAAGCATAACTCAGCACATTAGTGCTGGCGGGTTTTACTTCCATCAGCACAATTTCATCTCAACATTGTAGCTTCAGTCTCTTCATTCTTTTTATTCTAAAATCACTGAATGTTTATGAAACTAAAAGGATTTTTATTTCTAAATATTAACTTTGGGGGTTTACACAACGTTTAAATCTGTATAATTGTTCCTGTTGATTAGGAAGTAAAAGAAGGTGTAGAACGCTTATGGGGGGGAGAGGAAGCTGTCGGAGAACACGTAGCCTGCGTTGCGTACCTTGCTACGAAAAGAACTGGCACCGGGCCAGAGCAGGGCTCGATTATACTGGTTGGGAAGACGTCTCGGTCGAGGAAGCCAAAGGTACCGGCTATGTCTGTCGATGCAGGCAATGTGGACATGAATACATATCTTACTCATCTGCTGCGCGTCGTGTGCATCAATACCTGATGAGAAGGAAAACAGGCATACCTGACATTCAGGGAAAATAAATTTTCTACAAAGGGTAATTCATCTACATAACTAAGAAATTTATTTGTGCTTCAGGATACAATTTTGTTGTATTCAGGTCTTGCACGGATGTTATGAACAAACTATGTGCCGGTCACAAGATTCTATGTCCTTATATAGTTAATAAGGAATTATATCGGAGCAGCGAAGGTATATGATCCCTACTATTGAACCATTTCTGTATGGAAGGAATATTTCTGATATTTCAGAAAAACATTTCGCGCCCTGGTTTTGCCCTAATGATGAATACCCAGTTCTGGTGCTGGCCTCAACGATCACTGTCCCTGATTCACCCTCACAGGACTGGTTTCTCGGGGAAGAACAATGTGGAGGGTACAGTTGTAACCAGTTCCAGGCTGCGGTGTTACCGCTAAAAATACTCCCAGAAAAAATTGTGGTACTGGAGCAGGTTGCAGGCGAAGTATTTTGTCCAAAATCCCTCGACTATTTTAACTTTGATAGCGATGAGGTTCGACAATGTATCCGTCGGGATTACCAGTCATTTGTTATGTCTGCCGGGTTAACGTGCTCGGATGACAATGCGCTTCTTTTGACACAACCGCTATACCCCCTGGATGCGTCTGAATCAAACCTCAGGGCTTTAACCTCAGATCAGATCAATCTCGACAGACTTAATGTCAGTAATGGATTCGTCCTTTTTGTTGTGGGGGTGAACTGCGACTGAGAGCAAAGAAGGGTAGTCACACAATACACGAACTGCACATCAACCAATAAAAGTAACTTTTGAGGTAAAAATGAAGAACATTAAACGCGAAGCATTACTGGTGCCCATCATCGGCCTGCTGATTTTGTCTTATCATATGGGCTATTTCCTCTCGGATTGGGCGTTCTGGCAGGTATACGGGATCCTGGCTGTGGCCTATTTTATATGCCACATTGGACTGAAGAAAAAAGAAGCAAAAGATGCTGACCAAACGGGTGACGCAACCGGACAGTAAACAATTCCAGTGATGGCCTGGACTTTCATAATTCTGGGCCACACCATTTTGCTGATACACGTTAACTCAGAAAAGGAATCATATGGAAAGCATGACACTTTCGTTTTATAGCAAAAAACTATACGCAAATGAATCTAGTGCTATCAAGGCCAAGGGGCTAATTACTGTAGAAGTAGGTTGTAACCCCAGTTTGAATGCACTCGTTAATTTTATCGATGCTATCGGGGTTTGTGCCGGAACTGACACAATCAACGGTGTAGGAATCATTTTTAATAAAATTGAAAGGGAATTACCTCCGGCATTTTCATACACAAATGTGTTGTTGCAAAAGGTCGTGCCTTCAGAATTTCTGTCTAAATCATTAAATGTTGACGGGTTAACAAAAGTTGATTTTGAATGTAACGCCAGTCTCAACGATATCATTGTACTAATTGAAGCAATCTGTAAATGTGCCGATCTCGAAGGTGTTGTAAATGTTGCAGGTCCGATTAGCTGGACTATTGATCCCCCGGATTATAGAGATTTTGACACCCTGCGTGTCAAAAATGAGGTCCTTGATAGTTCTTTCTCAGGTGTTGAACTGAACGTATTCAGTTCTTTTCATTAAAAATTTAATCACCGCGAGTATCACCAAAAGGTACTTTTATTGATCCGTTATGTAACCGGGGCACAGTAAGATTTTAGCCCTAGCGATTCTCAATTTTTCGGAATGACATTATGAGCAGCATGACAGTTTCATTTTATAGTCAGAAACACTACCAAAACTCAACTGAAGCTATCAAGTCAAGGGCGACGGTATCAATTGAGATCTGTTGTAATCCCAGTCTGAACAAACTTATGGCTATCTCAGAGGCTATCTGCACGTGCGCAGGCATTGAGCCATCGGTTGGTATCATTGTCGATGATGCTCTCACAGAGGACATTAGTGAGGGTGAGAGTATCTGTGTGGCCTTCTATAACCACAACAAGTACAAAACTGCTGATGCGGCTATTCAAGCAGATGCTATCAGGCGCGTGAATCTGGATTTTTCCTTAACTCTTAATGATTTGCACATGATTATTGGTGCTGTAAGTCGATGTGCCGCTATTGATAATGTAATCGGTATTGCATTCCCTACGGCGACGGTTATTGATATTGGGCATTCCGGGCAATCTATGGACCAGAAAAGCATGCTGCATTCTTAAAACCCACTCGCAAAAGTTACTTTTGCATGGAGGTGCTTATGCTTTTTCGGAAATTGGTGCTGTTGGGTGGGGGCTGTATCTTACTTCTGGCCTATCACGGAGGCTATTTATTACGTGACTGGCCTTGGTTGTTCTATTACGGGATGATCGCATGGTTGTTTTCATTTAGCTGGTATCTTTTCATTACCCGTAACGCAACTTTTGAACCGGGAACGATAAAGAACGAAGAGAAATCATTACCCATCGTGGGTCAACCCCAGACTCATCGGTATAAACAGAATGATAGTAGTGATTCTTCACTGATTATATATTCATCAACAAGCAACAATCATGCGGAAAGCATCATTAACAATGGTGCCGATTGCAGTAATTCGGACACTTCAGATTCAGG
Organism: Klebsiella sp. GG_Kp146; assembly: GCF_040061975.1. Taxonomy (NCBI): domain Bacteria; kingdom Pseudomonadati; phylum Pseudomonadota; class Gammaproteobacteria; order Enterobacterales; family Enterobacteriaceae; genus Klebsiella; species Klebsiella sp. GG_Kp146. The sequence goes on along the minus strand of NZ_JBEAHA010000009.1, from coordinate 110,824 downwards.
ATGCGGTGGGGGTGATTAACAGTCAAGGATGAATAATTAATTTCCCACAAATCAGTAGGTAAGGAGGAGATATGGTATACACAGGAATAACCGATCACGCCAGACTCAGACTTATGCAGCGTTCCCGACTTCCCCTGCATGTACTCACTGATATGATCGACAAAAGGGAATATGTCGATTTGGGTTCAAAGCCAGGAATATTAAAAAAACATATACTGATTTATAGTCGCTTGGATGAAGGTTGGTACGTACTAATCAGGGATATAACATCTGGATGTATCGTTACGGTATTACCGGAGAATTATCATGATTCTTCATTTATTAAAATCAAAGAGTCAGATAAGAAATCTGCATATGATTTAGCATTTAAAGTAAGAGCTTTGCGCCCAGAATTAATTAGTATAAACCTTTGTTATAATGATTTCGATGGTTACCGGCACTCGAAAAATATTTATTCCATACCGATTTCACAGGTGGAAGTGTCGCAAGAGTCATTTTTAAAGTCAAAGTTTATAAAACTGCTTAAAAGAAAGATAAGGGAAAATAATGCACGTGGACTTTTCTTTGATGAACACACCATAGAGCCAGGGTATACGCCGCTGTTCCTGAACGTGAGGTTCAGTCCGGATAAATACAAAATATTATATTTCTGATTACAGGAGCACATCAATGAATGACAGAGCGGTTTTTTTAAATATCCATGGAGAAGATAAGACCCCATTTATTACCGAGGTAGAAATGCTTATTGGGGGAGTTCCACGGCTCATGTATCCAGATGGCACCGAGCAATTCGCGGACGATGAAACCGAGACAGTCCTGATTTATTCACCTCGATTGACCGAACCAGAACTTGAAGCCTTTTGTAAATCGAATATTGAGCATTACCAGGCTTTTCACGAGGCTAATTTAAAGAAACTACTTAGGGGAGACCGAGTAGCGATAACCCAGTTTTGGCTTGAATAAACTAAGCTGCTAGATCTGCAACGTTTTGGAGGGAATCATGTATCTGCATCTTGTTCCAACGCTATACCACATTATTTCAAATAAATGCCAACTTGAATCAGTGACGATCCCGGAATTGGAATTCGAGATTAAAGGTGATGCGCTTTCATGCGGAAGACCGTATCCAAATAAACGGCTTAATGTTGGCATGCTAAAAAACCGGAAAGCCATGGTTGGGTTGCTTCTTGAATATGACAAGCAAATCACTCAATTTACAACGGAATATAAATGGGCTATTGAAAACATTGGTGTTGTTCAGCACAATATTAAAACGATTGTTCTGGACAATGAATTTGACCTTATTTCGCAATGCATAGGGTTAAATATTGGCCTGGATGAATGGAAACCAAGACTCCATCCCTCTTATCACAAAGTCGCACCCGTTAAAATACAACCTATGATGGAATCATACCGAACCGGCGAAGCGGTTAATAAATTGCAGCATGATGTATGGGCGAATAATGCTCTACTGTTCAGGACAGAGACATTGCTTTTACATACTTTGGAATCAGAAAGACTCTCTAAGTATAGTTTTTTCATCGACAGGCTTCCTCAATTAGGTTCTAAGATTTGCATCTGAATTAATTCAAAAAGCTCCGATTTTATTGAGGGGCTTTCCACCCCAAAGATACACCAATTTTAATTATACCCAATAAATCCACAATTCTACCTCGAAATACAATCAGAAAAAAATTCAAGATTGCAAATTGTATCGCAGGGTCTGTTAATACAACTTTAAGTAACACCATAATCACTGAGTGATTTTAGGTTTATTCTGCTCTCCAGTTTTTATATTTATCGTAAACACTGCGGCATCATAATCTCATGATTTTAGAATCTGATCGCTCACACTCCAAAAAAGTAACTTTTCTATTAAAATTTTAAAAATAGGGGGTTGATGAGGTGATAAAAAAAGGTATCCTGGTTTCATCGAACAACACTTTGAATACTAGCCTTATCTACCCGGGAGTTTTATATGTCCGTAGAAAATACACTGACTGCTGAGCTAAACACATCAGAGAATACAGGGGAAATTATTCCTTCTGTTGCTATTGATTTAATTATTGCTCAACGCACAGCTGGGATTGCGGCGTTTATGGAAGGTTTAGAGAAACTCAGAGAAGCGGAACAGCTGTTTGCCGCTGCGGCTGAAAAGGACTGGTTCTCGGGGCTGGATGAGATCGTTGCGACCGGCAGGCGTTGTCATAAAGAAAATGATATAGAGATTGTCCGAGGTCGGGTGGCTCGTTGCGTTGATAGCAGTATCTGGACACGCTTGATGACCCAGACTGGGATGTTTACGTTGATGAGCAGTGAGCAACATGACAAATGGAATGACCAGCTATACAGCGAAGAATGCCCTGAGGTCACCTTGGACAATGTCATCAGTACGTTTCAGCATCTTCATGCCTCGAAAAATGAGACTTTTGTTACTGGTATTATTGATGTTTTCCGTAATCTGTCCTGGGACTACAAAACAAATAATCCCTGCCGTCTGAGCAAGAAAATTATCCTAGAAGGTGTATTGTCCATTAATGTATCACGAACCCGATATGCTTCGGTCAGGTCTAATGCTCAGAACTGGATTAACGATCTCGCTCGTGCTTTTTGCCTGCTCGACAAGAAAAACGTGCCAGATTCCCGGGTTGCTGAAGGAAGCCAGTACAGGGATTTTATTAGCCTAAACAGCTATACGTTAGAAGGTGTATTTAGCTGTGAGTGGTTCACTATTAAATCCTTCTGGAAAGGTTCAGCTCATGTGACTTTCACACGCCCTGACCTCGTTGAAAAAATTAATGAGATTATGGCTAGTCGATACCCTGACGCTCTACCATCCAGAGTCTGAAAAATACACCCACTTATTTAAACATACAAGACTAATTGTTAAGGTAACCTGACATGACTATTGAAATTAAAGAAAGCTACACCACCGCTGTTATCAGCACCGCGCACATTGCTAAAGAAGATACCGAGTTATTAACGGATGCCAGTTATAATCCACGTACAGATAGTGGACGTAGCTGGATTCACGTAAACGAATATGGTTTTATTATTCGGACCAGCGTTGAAAATCCGGGGTGGAAACAGCTTTTACGTGATGATGGTATCTCATGGCCTACAATTGAAAATATCGAAAAAGTACTTAAAGCAGGGTACGAATGTGTTCATTTTGACCGTGACGCAGAAATCGTAGATGGTCTGCTGGCGTGGGACTGGTAACAACTCCTTACTAAGGACTCTCAACCTATCGGGCCGAGGTCTAAATGTTATGGGTAGTATAGAAAAACAAGGAGTCGGAAATGGGCAAAGAACACGGGTGTAATTCAGTTCAGCCGGATTTACCAGCCACCGATAATGGCGGTCGACATGAAGTTATTGTCACCGGCTGTGTTACAAAAATCGGTAGAGGGATTCATTTCTGTAATAATGAGCTTCTCAGTGGTGCTAATCATAATCTCTGGTTCCCGTTGAACTCTGACGACGACTGGTTTTCCGGAATTGAACGTGTGCTGGTAATTAATGGGGTGGCAGAGAATGTCGTTAAACTCAGTCCTCTTAATGACGGGAAAGACTATCACGACTGGAAAGTGATTTATAACTGCCGTGTCGTCTGACTAACTGGAAAGTAACTTTTTATATGTTTTTACCGGTTGCGCCAGGGAGTCATTGAATCTATTAATCTAGCGAAATTTTTTTGCCCCACCTTGCATGTGAATCTTATGTGCAGGGCCGATACCTGTTTTAGTGCAGGATAAATTTTTTCCGGAATGCCATCGTTGCTATCACACATACCGAGGATATTTTTAATGTTTAATCAAACTGAAAAGTCTATTGCCCAGATCGTGGAGTACATTCCCAGGGCCTGCCGTGATATGCAGTTAAAAGAGGCCAAGGCACGGCTTGCTACAAAAATTGCACTTTATATTGTTGACGGCAGTGATGCAGGGGTGCTCAACAATACCTTCGCTCGGGCACTCAACAGTCACACAAAGGAGGCATTCTTTGCAAACGTTGCTGCTCAGGTTGTTTATAATGACCCCTTATTACCATCAGAGTAAAAATATTCACGCTGTTACTGTTCTGATTATCATATTCTCGCTGTAGTTCTCCAGTGATTATGGATGGTATGACGTATAAAATATTAATAGGGGTTGATTTAAGACTCGAAATTGCTATCCTGGTGGTAACAATAATAAAATTCACGTAGTGAAAGGGACAGGCAAATGAGCGCTCATATTCGTAACTTTAGTTGGAACCGCGTTAAACTGTCTACACTCACTTACTACGAGTTAGACCAACTCAAAAAGAAAGTCGAAGAAGAACATGCCTGTAATAATGGGATCTACCTATATGACAAATCTGGGTTGAAAAAACTGGACGCTTTGAGTTGGGCTGTTTATCACAAAATGAAAGCAGAGAAAAAGGCAAAGCAGGGATAGTTAAGTTTACTGTCATAAATATAAATTCTCTTTTTGCTGCGCATAACCTGAAAATGCTCCCAACAGGCCGTTTTAAAAATGTTCTTCGTTTATACTATGACAAAAAGCTTCTTGGTTCTAACGCACAGATTGGTTACGTCAGGAAGCTCTGATTATAAATCGTGCACACAAAGAATTTACCTGCTTTTTGGGTCCAGTATCTTCAGGGTGCATTCTATATAACCAGGCAATAAGGATCCGCTTTATGTTAATAAAATGCATCAAAGACACTGAGGGTTGGTGGACCGAGGGCGAATATTACGAAGCCAGAGTTGTAAGTGGCGGTTTTGCGCTAGTTGGCGATGATGATGAACCAGACGGAGAAGGTTGGAGCGCAACGCCTATAGATAACAAGGACGACGGCTCGATAATTTACGCCTTAGGCGGTATCGATGGCGAAGTTCTATTTGAGGAAAGCGCAGTATGAAATTTGCGAAGTTCTGTGAACTGGTGACAACCATATGGGCAAACAAAATCAACCAGCGCCGCGATCCTGAAGTCACGATCCTAATCCACTCTCCGGGTAGTATCGGAGCAACACCATCAGTAGAAGTCGAGTCCATTCAGGCTGGATTCGACTGGGATGCCGGTCAGGTGTTGATTTACCCGGCACAGCCTTTGACCACGCTGACGCCAGAACAGGTAGCGGACATTACCACAAGCGTGCGCAAAGGCCAGTCCTGGCACGCCTATGAGGCTTACAAGAAGCATAAAGCCGCAATGGAAGCCGCCGCGATTGAGTATGCGAAGGTAGCAGGGCAACGTGATGAATTACTGACAGCCCTGGAAGGACTTTCCGCTGCTTGCGACACCGGCGAGCGCGACCTGGATGGAAAACAGCGTGGACTCGCCATTCCTGACAAACACTCTGTATGGGCAGCGCATGAGGCCATCGCCCGCGCAAAAGGTAGTCCAGCATGAAAACTGATATCACCGTACTGCCGCCTAAAATTAACAATGGCGTACTCCGACGTTGGAATGCTCAGCGTGGGCAAAGAAATGGCAGGGGGGGGAGATATAAACGCTTCCCTTCAGTTCACAACTTGAACAAGTGGATCGTTGATCGTTTGATCTCAGAAATTATCGGTGAGGACAGAGATGCCTGATATCACTGAACTGACACAAGATGAAATCAATGCTGCGTTGGCACAGCTGAAGCAGATCAGTGAATTCCCCACACCTTCTACTCAATACGCACGGGTCTTACGAAAATATATTGCAACGCTGGTGGAGGCACAGAAGAAGGCGCATTCAGTGATGAGTGGAGTCGTAACCGCAGCCTGTATCCGGGGAGTCAGACCATTTGATGGAATTGAGTGCGATCCCCCAACTCTGGAAGAAAATGCGGAAGCGTGTGGCGATGCCATGTCTGCTCGAATCAGAGAACTGGAATCTAACCCACCAAAACCTAAGGAATTAGCCGAAGCGCTTTTTCTGATTGCAACTTTACGTGAGCAAAGCGACGGTTGGGAGCGTAAAGCCATCAACAGTTTCGCTGAGCGTTCGCAGATGTTCCAGCGCATTGCCGAGTTGGAAAAGAGAAACCAAGAACTGAAGTCAGGGCTGTTAATTCCAGCCGAAGTTGAGCGACTGGACCGAGCATCTGGCATGAACGCTGAGGCAAGTTGTGTCGACAGGAACAAGCCTGGAATGATTGTGGCGGTGCACATTGATGCCGGTGACTTTGTTAATGTTAATGGTCTGATATTAAGGGTAATTGAAACCGATTTTGACGACCACGACGTAACTTTATATTTGGCTGGTGGTCAAGAGTTTAAATGTGCTGCTGGTTACCAGATAGAAGTGGTCCCTGTACCAGAGGATGAGGAGTAATGGCTAAGCACGATTTTATCCCTGCTGGCGCGACCTGCTGGCAGGGCGGTTGTTGTACTCACAAGGGGATTACCCGTCGCCATCGTTATGTTACCGGGGGCGATGGGAGGAAATTCGAATCGTGCTCCTATACTGACGACTGGTACGCACTTGGCGACACGATTGACTCTTATGGGAGACCATACCGGTATCGAATCACGGGTGAGAAGGCCACGGTTCTTACTCAGTTCTGCATACAGAATTTAAAGCCAGAGTAAAACAGACAATGAAAAAATATACCGAGTTTGACAGAAAAATCATGGAAAAAATCGGTGTTACCCCGATCACTTTTCACCTCTTGTTTTCCCATGACGACATCCCGGTCGAATGCAAAAAAATTGCCATGAAAGAAGGAAAAAGCGAGCCATTTCGCATCCTCGACCGTCGGCTTCAGGCACTACGTAAAGCCGGAGAAATCCGTAGCACCTCTAAAGGTTGGGTGAGGGCTTAACAAATGACCACTAAATTACCATTAACAGACGAACGCCTCTCCACCATCAGTGATTACTTTGTTGCGATGGAAGAACATTACAGTGACCCGGCAGACCGAGAGAATTTTGAAATCTTCAGTGATGCTAAAGCCTTTCTTTCAGAGCTACAGCAACGTCGCAAGGCAGCAACAGGTCGCGAACCGGTGGGCATTAAGCTTCCCCCTAAGATGTCGAATGATCGCATAAATGCGCATGAATTAAGCACAGGCGTTGACGTCTGGAACCGATGTATTGATGAAGTGGCAAAACTGAACGGCAAATGTATCCCGTCAGTTCCATCCGGGCTTCACCCGGATACGCAAAAGCTGGTGACCAACTTCTGCACAGCACTGGCTGAGAAACTGTATAAGGCGCAACTCAAGTACGGCCACTCAGATAACTGGTCATACGCAAATTGGGAAATTGAGTGCCAAACAGCTTTCCACGAGCATATCGCTAAAGGTGACCCGCGCGACGTTGCCGCGTACTGCGCATTTATGTGGTATCACGGCTGGAGAACCGAGGTCGAGCGGCGAGAACAGGTCGTGCCAGATGAGGTCGAGCATGTAGCCGCCGTACTAGAGCTTATCGGTGGTTTTGAGGCTGCTGATATCGATAGCGACACAGTAGATTTACGGTTTGAGATCGACGATGTGGACACTGGCTCTGACGTATCCATTACTGAATATGCCTCACGCGGTTCCGCTATTATCCGTATGCTGGCTGGCAATGCTCCGGTAAATCCAGACAGTTGCATTCTAGAGGCGCTGGAGAACATACAAACCGAGAATGAAGTGGCACGAGACCAGTTAGTCATTCTCCAGCTAAAGCTATTAAAGCAGCAGAGAAAGATTGCAGAGCTGGAGTCCCGCACCGTGAACCTGCCGAAACCTAAAGATTCTGGCCCGGGTTGGAAAATTGATCCGGAATTTATCAGCAAAGTTCAGAACGCGATAGGCTACGACGACAAATGCGAATGTTGGGAGGGCACTCCTTCCATGGAGGTAGTAGAGGCCGTTTTGCTAGCTGCTGCTGGCATCAAGGTGGAGACTGAGTAGATGGGCATAACTGAGGGATTTTGCGCAGATTTATATTGCGACTGTGAAGGTTGTCAGTCTGGGGACATTTATCCGCAAGGGCAGGCTGATTTTATTGGCCGGAATATGACCGATATTTCTCAGCAGGCGCGCGAAGCTGGCTGGCGGATCAGCAAAGACCGGCAACGCTGTTATGCTCCGGGCCATAAAATTTCACGAGGAACCAATCAGTGACCAATAACCAGTTAACAGATCGACGGATTTCAGAATTGTTGGAAAGTGCCGGATGCATTGATTAAAGCTGTAGATTTTTATGAACAGGTTAAACGTGAAAATCCGTCAGTAGAAACGGGAGCCTGGAAAGATGCCGTGGAGTGGGTACTGAAGGAAGCCTGCCTGGCTGCTAAAAAGGATGAGTCATGACACAGAAAATCAGATTAACAGACGCGCAAGTCTATACGCTGCGCCGAATGAAAAGCGGCACCAGATACTTTCTACAGGGCGATGGAAGGCGTGGAGATGAGGACAACGGTATGCGCAGAGTCAACTGCCCGTCGCTTCCCGTCCTCTTTAGAAATGGTCTCGTTGATTTTTGCAGTGATTGTGTAAAGCAGAATTACACCTGGTATAGCGTGAAGTTGACGCCTGAAGGAGCAAAAGCCGCAAATGGTTCTCAGACAAGGGAAGAGCGCGGTTTGCCCTGATGAGGGTTGCTAACAGTGCCATGATGCAATTGATCCCGGATACGTGTCAGCATAACAGTCAGAAAAAGTTACTTTCTTTTCTCCCCAGCAGTGATCATCCCCGGCACTATCGGGTGTTTTTAGATATTCTCCATGTTTACTTTTCATGCTTCTGGGAGAATATTTTAATTCATCGTTCATTATTTCTCAGTGTTTATGAAATCATCATGGTTTATTTTTTGTGGAGCGACCATTGGATGCCGTCAGAAAAAGTTACTTTCCTGGTGATATGCAATTAGGGGCTTGCGAAAACGATTCGAAATAGTATCCTGGTTTGAGGTCGAATAATTTTATCCAAGACTGGACACCACATTCCGGGAGCGATGAACATGAGCAAGGTACCTGAACAAAAAAAGCATGTAATTAATTTTGAATGCGATCATTGCGGACGCAGCTATGACGATACTGATGTTTGTACTTCTGACGATTGCCCTGATAATGAAATTGCTATGCCATACCTGCTGAATTACTGGACTGTTGATGAAGTGGCCGAATGTCTCGACGGCGTGGGTGATGATCTTTACAGAAAGCTATGGTCGTACATTACACCAGAGACTGATGGTAACCCGCCACTGGCTAAAGTTGCCTGGGAAGCTTTGACGCATGAAGAGAAGGCTGAACTGGTCCTGGCAGTGGAACAAGAGTTCCCTGACGGTGATTAAGTTCAGTAATGTGTGACAAATAAAGTGTCGTGCCGGTAATGGGTAAAGAACGGAAATAATACACAGCACACCCTATAAATATCTTCCACCAGCAACAATGGAAATTTACGCTTGTATCCATTCTGGAAGAGCAGGCCTCAGGCCTGCTTTAAAAAAGGGCCACTAAACAGCTGGTGGATTGGGATAATTTAATCAACATTAGTGCTATCTGAGGGGTAGCGCATATTGTCACTTCAATATTTCATGGTGAATTAAATGAAAGTATTAAACGAACTACAGTTACGCCAGATATCCGCATGCCCTGGGAACATTGAGTTACAGGATTGGTTGAAAATACTTGTTGCTGATAATGCAGCGCTAGTTCGATCTTTAACGGTCATCGCTAATTCAGATGAGCATCATGGTAAGACGATGGTCTGTGATTTTGATTCGCTGATTTCTGTAGCTACAGCTGGTCTGAAAGAGCATGAGCAACTCCTTAAAGGGAACACTTCACCTGATTGTGAACAAAAAGAAACAAACATCCCTATGTTCTACGTGGATGGAGATGCGGCAATACGACTTCTCAAGGGGCATACTCGTTTTGCAGCCATGACGACTGAACCAAAGTCTGGTAAGACGTTGCCGCTTTACATAAACGCTCAATCTGCGTCAGTCGTTCCGGCAGAAACAGAGCGAAAAGGTAAAAGGCTCCGCGTTGCAGAAGGGCGGTATGCTGCTTACTTCCCTCAAGAGCGACCGCTCGATGGGGCGCAGATCATCGCATGGGATGAGAACGGTAATTTGTTAGGCATTGGTTTTGGACGAGACACACGCGATACGGGAGTTGCTATCATCGTCAACGGAAAAAAATACGACTCAAACCATGTGATTCACTGGTGTAGTTAGCCATTCGAATGTGGCCGGTATGAAAGGAAGATGAGAATTATGACCAGTATCAACAGAGTTCGGGACGCTGAAATCTTTCGGGCCAGAACGGGGGAGTATCCGGTTGACATGTACATCAAGTGGCTGAAGGATGGCGCACTGGATTTCGATGCCGACTATCAACGTGACTATGTCTGGGGGCATGAGGAACAACAGGCTTTTTTACAGGGGCTGATATCCGGCTTTCCTCTGGGGTATGTGGCGCTAGCAAGAGCCCCCGATTGGGCATCCCGGGACGGTGCATATATTGAGGTTGTTGACGGCAAACAACGACTGACAACGTTATGGCTGTTTATCAACAACAAAATTCCGCTGGAACTGGCAGGTGTGCCGGTTTTCTGGCAGGACCTAACTCGTGGTGAGCAATTCGCCTTTGGAGCTCCCACGTTAACTGCCGTAGTGCTTGATGACGCCACGCCACAGGACCGTCTGGACTATTTTATAGCAGTTAACTTCACAGGTATGCCACAAAGTGATGAGCATAAACACCGGGTTCTCGCACTCAAAGGAACGACTCAGTAACGTTCAGTCAACCAGCCAGTTAACGAGAGCATGATGAGCCAATTGCTGGTATGTACCAGCCCCTTCAGGATGTGTATCGGGAGGTCTGTTCAATGGATCAAAATCAGGTTTTAGACGCAATTAACAATAGCGATGTTACCGCACATGAATTGTTGAGCGAAGCAATGCCAAACGCCGCCTCCCGTTTTTACCGGACGGCAAAAAATCTCTCCAGACTCCTAGATGAGATCCACGAGCATTTCCCGGATGCAACGTATTATGCCGCGTCCGGCACATTATGCTTATTGCTGGGGGAAAGCCACAGCAAGGCTGACGTGGCGCAGCAGGAGCTATTAGCCCATGCTGCGTCTGGTTTGAGGGTGGAAGGGGGGGACTGGTAGTGACGAATACCTTCGGTAAAGAGTGGCTGGAAAACGTCATTCAGGGCATGGAAGAGTGCCGTGATGAAATCCCGTTTGGACTGGATGAGGACGGGAACAACACGCTACAGGCTTTAAAAATTGCACTGAACTGTCTGAACGGACCGCACATGGTTGCCTCCGCTGGTGGATCTCTGTTATTTCCTCTGGAGGTACTTGCACTGAAACAGCTGGTTTCTGGGGCATCACAGGGACCCTGGCATCAGGAGTTTGAGCACGACTGCCCATGGAACATCGTTGATGAAAATGGTGTTCAGATCGCTATAACACAACAGCGTACTCCGGTTCGTGACAACCCTAAACAGACCGACCGCACTGCTAACGCTGCATTCATGGCTGCTGCCAGTCCAGCTACCGTCACCGCACTGTTTGAGCTTACTGAAGCGTTGCATCAGGAGAGAGAAAGCTGGCGCGTCAGTTATGAAAACGAGCGTACTCGTGCTGATAAACTTGCAGCACAGATTAGCCGGACTGATGGACTTCAGAAGCAGCCGCTTGATGAGTCTTTATCAAATATGCTCTGGTATGCGGAAGAGTCTGTATGCCACCCTGATCCAAATTACCGCTGCGAATTTGAGCGACTGGCGACTCCTGGCGTTGTCGCAGGATTAATTCGCGAAGTGCAGCAGTACCGAAAGGCTGCAATGGACAATAAGCCGGTGGCGTATACATCCAACACAGAATTAACATTTAAAGACGGATTTGGTGAAATTTGGTGCAGTCCTCTTCTATATGGTGCTGATATCGCGCTTTACCTATATGCTTCCCCATCACCGGGACGTGACAAGATACGCCAGGAGCATGCCGAATGGTCACAGGTAACGTTTGGTAATGTCGGCCCTATTGGCCCGCTGAAGCACCTGAGAAGAGAAGTGAAGGAAGTCATCGCTAAGCCGCATGATCTGTCCGAGTGGGCGGATATGCAGTTCTTAATGTGGGATGCTCAGCGCCGTGCCGGTTTCTCTGACGAGCAAATTACCCGGGCGATGGTTGAAAAGCTGGCCGTTAACAAGTCACGTGAGTGGCCGGAGCCAAAAGACGGTGAAGCACGCCTTCATATTCAGTCACCGCCACCAGCTAAAACGAGTTCTTAAAGGGCTATTTGCGAAGTGGATATATATTCCGCCCGAAATATCTCTGGCCTGAGTCTGTGAGTTTATCCTGATCGTAAAGGAGTAAATATGGTAACGGAAACGGAGTTGATTGATTTTGACCTGCTCCTGAAATTTGGGGAACGATGGAAATACCGCTATTCAGCTGGCGCTAAGTATATCTTTGCCAGCAGCAAGGCGCGGGCGATTGAAGGGGCGACAGAAGCATTCAGGAAAGCCCAGCCGGGTGAGCTTTTAACACGCGATGAGCGCTATGAGAAAGCAAACCGGGAGGATATCGAACAGTCGGATAATTTGTGGAAACACCTGAACCTTGAAGACCTGCAAGCCCTTTTCTCACGTATGGGAGGCGATATTAAATCGCTGCAAGGAGCCTCCCTGCGAGAGTTCACCGGCAACGGCGGTCGGCGCACGGCAGGTGCTGTTGCGGCTCAGGGGGCACGAGATACCGCAGTAATGTGTATGCGACTTGAGCGATACATACAATGGCGGCAGGAAAACAGGATTTCCTGACCCCGTATCTCAGCATCAGTTTAAATACTGTGATAATTTTACTTCATCGCAGTTTCGTTAACTCAGGCAGACCTTATGAACGCTATTTTTTCTGATCTCCCCGTCAAAGACGGTAAGTCCGGCTCGTGGACACTGGATACGTTCACTGTCACCGAAAATGGCGCAGAACGTCTCGCTATTCGTGCCGACTTTTCAGGCAATCAGGATGAATTTATTCCTCCTGGAGAGTATCGCCGTCTCTCATGCAACAGCGATGTAGTGATGTCCAACACGCCGATGGAAATACGGACCTGCATGGATTTCATCGAGCGGGCTACAGGGCACGTGCTTATCAATGGACTGGGGCTTGGCATGGTGCTCCATGCAGTGTTGATGAAAGCAGACGTTACGCACGTTACTGTTATTGAGAAAGAGCAGGATGTGATCAACCTTGTCGCGTCGAGCTTTGCGCACGATAAACGCGTAGAAATTATCTGTGCAGATGCGATGACGTTCGTTCCACCAACAGACGTCACCTATGATGTATGCTGGCACGATATATGGCCTCAGTTCTCAATGGGGAATCTTGATGAAATGGAAATGCTGGAAAGAAAGTACCTTTATCGTTGCCAGTGGCAGGGTTCCTGGGGTAAGGAACAATGCGAGAAAGAGTTAATTAATTTTATCCAGATTGAGGGTGAAATTGAAAAATGGCTGCAAAGGGTTTAATGAAAATAAATCGTCGTATATAACACCGGCATGACCCTGTTTTTACTCAGAAGTTATGGTGTGGTATATTTAGGTGTTATTGTTGTTTTTTCTGGCTTAATTCGAATTAATGGATTTTCTGGTAACCCCCATATAAATCAACCTCCGCCTTTGTTGTTTAAATGGGGTTGCATACGCAATTAAATAATGTACCCTGGAGTTCGGGTTATCTGTGGTTTTCGTACGTAAATTGCGCACCACTACAAGGTAATATATCTGCTCACTTTATTATGGGGTTTATTATGAGCGCACAAGATTCTTTGGAAATACTTCTCGCCTGGCTTGAGGATAATGTTGAAATGGAAACAGATATCATCTTTGCTGATGATATTGACTCCGCAGCCATGATACCCGCAGTCCAGGCTGCTATCGCTGGTTTAAAATTTGATATATTTAACGATGAAGTGAGAAACCTGTTAAAGGTTAAACATAAGCAGGTTGTTAAAGACGCTCTGGACGCAAGCTCAGACTTTCTGGATACGGATTGCGTCATGGACCGACTGGGTATTTCATACAGTGATGCAGAACTCCGGACTTCCGGTGCTCTGGAGCTGCATAACGCTCTTCTCGGATGGGCATCAGAATGACCGAAATAGCCCAATGCCCGGCAGTTAAGCAAATTAACTTTTATATACTGGAGGCCTCACCGGAGTTGCTGGTGGATCGCCGGGTTTATCTTGAAGTTGTGCTGCTGAAAATCTGGCGAAGCCGACTTGAGACAATCCGGTCCTGGAATTGTGTTTCTGATGAAGATCGCATTCTGGCTGACGCATATCAACGTGGCATAGATTTTCTGACGAAGACATTCAGGCTCGTCACCCTGGATTGATTCTTTAACTCAACTGTGATGCAGAGGACGGAACATGTCTGAGAGCAAAGCCTTCAGGCCCGATGGCGGTGGAATGAGCTTAGGGCGCATTCAGGAAATTGCCGATAACCCGTATTGTGATGAAGAAAAACGGTGGCTGGCTCAAACGTTTCTGGCAAGAGCCAGTCAAAAACCAGCTGCATATGTGGATGCTGTTAATCTGCGCCAACTCCAGAGGGGGGAAGTGGAATCAGTGGTAATTTTTACCAATATGGAATGTACCGCCCTTTATCTCAATCCACCTGCCATTCTTAACGGCGTCGATACAGCGCAGGTGACGAGATGTGCAGACCTGCTCGATTTAGAGCTACGCATTGCAGAAGCAAAAAAAATGGGTCTCGACACGACCTCGGTTGAACAGAAGTACCACGAGTTAATTGAAGAGATTCGATCGAACAGGCATCATTCCGGGAACGAACGTTGACCTGCTTAGTATGGTTATGGTTTGCAGTCAGACAAAGTAACTTTTAAATATAAAACACCATAAATAAAACGGTTAAAAAGGTGGTCGAATGAAAACCAACGAACAATTACTCAGTGCGCTGATTGCGGCACTGGAATGGATTGATGCAGTTCCTTCGGATACGGTTCTGCCTGCAATGCCAGGATTTGACCGCGATGAAGTGAACGAGTTGATCGCAAACGCCCGTAAAGAGCTGCAATCAAAGGTGAACTAAACAGATGAGCTGCACTGTGCATAGCAGGAGACTTGTACCTGCTATGTTTCCGGCGGCGTGGAACTGAACCTGAAAAGTAACTTTTCCATCGACGTCCGGGGGCCTTTTTTTGATCAGGAATCAACATGACTGGTCAAGCATCTACGATTTTCACAATCAGATAAAAATGGGTTCTTCCTTCCCCACAAGCTTTCCCATCGCCGCTTTTGTCAAAAAGTTACTTTTGAAAACACGGACTCAGCACCTGAAAAAGTTACTTTTCTGTCCTGGTAAACGTGTTCGATCGTCTTTTCCACCCTCAAAAAAAAGTAACTTTTGACGATTCATGCCGTAAAACCAATGAAATACGCATCTTCTCTATGCCCCTTCATTTCACATATCTCATTAAAAATGCTCCAGAAATTATGAAATGCGGGAAACCACTGCAAAAATTTTCTTACTCTAAACACCAAAATTCGCCTCCTGGTTCCCTTGTCACAAAGAAATCATGTGTAGAATTTTTGCCGTGAACAAAAAAAGTAACTTTTTTCACGCCAAAGTGAAAATAGGGGCTTGATGGAGCGTTTTGAAAATGTATCCTGGGTCTAACAACGGCAATCACCGTTTAACCACATACAACAGGAAGAGGAAAACTCAATGACTACTGCAACTCCGGCAACACCAGCTAAAACCAAAAATGAAAATGTTTCTCTGCGTACCTTCTTAGAAAAAAACGGTATCGGTGGTCGTCTGGGCAATGGTCTTGTTATGGACCCGACGCACCTGAATATCATCCCTGGTTTTAACACTCGCACGGCTGGCCTGGGTGAGGCTTATTGGGAGCTTCCTGATGTTAAGGACCACCTTGCTCGTCTGGCGCAGCAATATGCCGATAACCCGCTGGAAATGACCGCTATGGTTGTCCAGGTTCGCGATGGGAAGGTTGTCATTCGCCAGGGACACTGCCGTGCGCGGGCTATCCCACTGGCTAATAAAATTCGTGAAGAACGTGGTGAAGGGCCGGTTGATAAAATCCGTGTTGACGAATTTCGTGGGTCTGACAGTAAAGCGGAGCTCTTTAACCTTAAAGGTAACGATCAACTGCCGGTTTCTATCGTTGCGCAGGCAGAATCACTGTACCGCCTGCACAACGACAGCGAAGAGCCTATGAGCATTGAGGAACTTGCCGAAGCCCGGAAAGTCTCCGTTACCCATGTTCGTAAATTGCTCAAAGTTCACACCGCCCCGGAAGCGTTAAAAGGTCTGGTCGTAAAAGGTGTTGTCGCATATTACGCTGCTCTCGACGTGATGGAAAAACATCCTGATAACTGTGTTGCTATTATTCAGGAAGCGTATGATAAGTTTGGCAAAGCCACTGACAAAACCATTGGGCAGGTCCTTCTTGCTCAGCGTGCAGGTGAAAACGGCACCAGCGGTGAATCTGATGGCAACGTGACAACCATTACAGCGACTGATGCAGGTAACGCATCTAATAGCACTGCTGGCGCTGCTGCTGGTGCAGTTGATGGCTCTGCAGGGAATGAGGCTGGTGTTGCTGGTGGTGGCTCGGAAGAAGGGGCAGGGAGTGACAATACCGAACCGACGCCGACTCCGGCCCCGAAACGCGAGCCTAAACAAAATTTCAAAACTCAGCTGTCGGTATTCGACGTGCTGCCGAAAAAAATCTCAAAAGAGATCGTCGATAACTCGCTGGAAGTTATCAACCGTATCGTTGTTGATGCGAAAGAAATTCCGTTTATGGAAGACGGTGCGGAAGTTCTCACTAAAGCTCAATATCAACTGACTCTAACCTATGAAGAGTTCGTGCAACTGACAGCAGCCAAAGACAGCTACGATAAACATCTGGAAAAAATCCAGAAAAAAAACACAGAGCAGTAAGGTAATAACCGTAACCGGGGAGATATCCCCGGCTAACATCCTGTTTATTTCATTTCGAATACATTACCGGCTTGTTTTCAGATAAGCCAGGGGACATACATAAAATGAATTTTATAAAGATTATGCTTTTATTTGCCGTTGTTACTTTGCTGGTTTATGGATTTAGCGGTTTAACAGGGAAAGAATCAGTCGTATTTACGTTTCTGGGATTTGGTTTTTCAGCTGTCATAGGCGCATTTATCTTGATAATGATTGTGTTGCTGATCGCTCTCTATCTGTTTGCTTCAAGCTCAGTCAGTATTTATCCAAAAATTCTATTCCTGGAAGGTACGCTTTTTGGCTGGTGGTATTTTGTATTCAATTTTATTATGCCGGACGGAAAGTCGCTAACCTTGCTGGGTGTAAATATCTATAACCTCGGGAGCTATATTTTATACGGTATGACCGTGCTTATCGGTATCGGTATTGTAATGATGATGTTCCAGGGGTCAACAAATCATGTTGATAAGGTGAAAAAGAATGGCTGATTTCGCTTCAACAAAACAAAATTCATCATTTGAGCTTTGGTTTGAACAACTCCAAATTTTGGCTGAATTGAATGGTGATGTCGTTGGAGAAAAGGTTGACTGGGTGCAGGCCTATGAAGCGGGAATGGCTGTTGATTCTGCGTACTATGAAGCCTTTGGTGACAGTGATGACTGACTCGAACAATCAGGAAGGAAACGGTTCAAAATTTCTGTTTGGTGTGACTTCTACCGACCGTATTATTCAGACAGAGCAGGGCGATGGATTTATTAATACATGTATCGCAGCTCACGGTATTATCACCAAAATTGTTTTGACGTGCTATCGCGCTGCTGGCGCTCTTACGGAGATGGTTCTCTTCAATGAGCATGGTGCTACGTTAGTTATTACCATTGACTCAGGGGTGTTTACACCTTCGGAATTAGTGCTAACTGACGAAGATATCCAGATAGCACACAAACAGATCACATTGTCCGACACTACAGACATATTAATCCTGGCAACCAGGATGGCTAGACGTGCTGGGCTTAAGCCTGTTTTTCCTGAACATTCGGAGTTTAGTTCTATTTTAGAATTTACAGTCGATTGACACGCATTTATTAAGGAAAATAAAAATGAGACCTGATGGTGTTGAATTGTCTTCGATTTCTGAAGGTGTTGAATTGTCTTCGATTTGGGAGGCGGGTTCCTGGTTTCCCGCGCGCGAGTTTGGTATTCTGTTATTAGTCATGCTTTTCCTGATGATGGTTCTGGGTATTTGGAAGAAAGATTTCTCCCATTTCAAACCATTGCTCACATTGTTTGTGTTGTTGATTGCTCTGGGAGCGACGATATTCTTTACGAGTTTATTTTTTTCCGTCAAAAACAATAATGAAGCTGAATGGCGAGACTGGGCTAAAGACCACTGTAAAATTGTTGCGAAAAAAGATGGGTCAACAACTACTGGTGTCGGTATATCCCTGAAAGGACAGGCTGGCCTGTTTATTGGTGGAGAACCAGGGCAGACCGGTTACAGCTGCGATGATGGCGTGACTTACTGGAAAAATGAGTAAGACGAACCATTGCGATATCCTTTTTACGTTCTATTTATAATTTGTTTGCGATAAATATCTATTTGCTATCTCAGCTACCTGTAAGGAGATTTTAGATGATGCAACATAATTCTTTCCCTGAACTGGTTCGAATTTTTCAGTCTAACTTAAACCCAGGCTTGCCATCTCAGTTATCTATCTGACAGAGGACATTGCTCTAAGCACAATTATAAATATTGCTGCTATTACAATGGCAGAACATTTTGGGGAATAATTTTGAATCATCCTGTCGATTTAGTTTTTCAGTCGCTTACACATATCGTGGAACCTTTCATGGGGGAACCAGTATCTATCCCTCAAAAATGTTCATGTTGTCAGCGTGACCCGGACGAGTTTGGTCATGCCGGTTTCCTGATGGTCAATGGTTATGGTGAAAACGTGGCTCATTGCCGTTCCTGTCAGACGTTTTTTGTCTCAGCGCCAGAGCTTATGGGCGTCGAGAATCCCAAAAAGCCCACCACCGGGCAGAAATTTGGAATGTGGTCAGGGGTTGGGGCAGTCATTAACCTGGAAGATAGCAGCGCTGTTCTACTGGCTCCTCAAGGTGTGGTCAATAAACTACCCGCGCATTTTTTCGAAGCCGTGAACGTTGTGACTGCAACAAGCGGCCAGCATCTGGAATACCTTTTTAACACTGACCTGAAATTCCCGATCATTTATATCCAAAATTTCGGCGTTAAAACCTACGAACTTATCCGGTCATTACGGGTAAGTCTGAGCGGCGATGCTATTTTTACCTGTGCGGATCAGCTAATGACCACTCAGAACGAAGTCCTTTTCACGCTCGATTTAAATAAAGCTAAAGCACTTCATCTTGAAATGCAGAACTATTCCAAAAAAGAAATAGATGCCTTTATTCGAACGGTGACCCAACTGGCCTTTTCACGGATAACCCCTGAGACAGCATCTAATCAGTTTAAAAAAGACAACCTCATTCCTTTGTTGCAGTTGTTGCCGACTGATCCGCATCAGCGCCTTAGCATTCTGCGTCTTTTGAAAAAGGTATAACTATGATTTTCTACGATAATGCATTTCGTTTACGGATACCGCACACGAGTATTTATCGAATCCACCAGCACCTGGATTTCTTCGTTCAGGAGCGGAAGGGGGAGAAGCTGCCATATTCTTTTAAAATTCTTCCTGGTACCGCTAATGATGCACAGTTGCTTGTTCGCACAGCATCACCTCTTGGCCTACCCGGTGAAAAACCGCGTGAGCTTACGCTATCCGAGGGGGATGGGATTTCGTTCATCACATCCATGGCCATATTCCATAAAGGCAATCAGACAGACGGAACTGGCCGACGTCAGTACGCACCTTCTGACGATAAAAAACATGATCTGGCCGTAAAAAAAATAATCAATGCCGGTTTCGAGCCCGACCATATTGTCGTAGGTGGGGCTGAAATTGTTCACGTTGGGAAGGGCAATTCCGGTCGTGGCTTTACGCTACCGGTGTTCACGATCCAGGGTACTGTCGTTGTCAGCAACAAACAGGAAGCAGAGAAAGCTATTGTCTTTGGCATTGGTCCCAAACGAGTCTTTGGTTGCGGCTTCATGCACCTGGCAGGGCAGGGACTATGAACATGGATACAGCTGCTTGTTTCACGAGCGCCGGGCTTTCTTTACGTAAAGTCCAGCAGGACTTTATTGAGGCCGCTGGCCTGGGCCTTAATGTCCAAAACAAGCTGGCGTTACTCAGCGCCGAAACAGGTGTGGGTAAAACGTTAGGGTACCTGGTTCCGGCCATGCAGATTCTGGTGAAAAACCCTGGGGCAAAATTTGTTATCGCAACTAACTCCCATGCCCTGATGCATCAGATTTTCAGAAGCGACCGTCTAAGTCTGGAACATATGGCAGAAGAGTCCGGAATAAAAGTTACTTTTTCCCGTCTGATGGGGAAAGCCAGCTATATTTCGCCGGATAAAGTGCGGGAGCTCCTTCGGGTGAGTGATACCTATGATTCGGAGACCGTTCAGCTTCTTGAAAAACTACGGGGCTGGTCAAAACCTCTGGTTGAATTTGAAGAGGAGTATGGTGAACTACCGACGCTGATAAAGCCGGATATGGTCACGTTTTCTTTCTGGGATGATATCCAGAATGTTAACGATATTCGACGTGAAGCACTGAACGCAGACTTCATCGTCACAACTCACGCTATGGTGATGATTGATTGCCTTTGCAATCACGGCATCCTGGGAGACAAAGAGAATCTGTACCTGATCGTCGATGAGGCGGACATGTTTGTCGATATGTTAGAGGTCTGGAAACAACGCCGCTTCAATCTCCGCGAGCTGCTTAGTTCGTTCAGCGCATATATCCCTCGAACTGGCGTTGAGATCATCAAACAGCTGGAAAGCGATATTACCAAGATCGCTGGTGGTCTGCATTTTTGTAGTACGCCCGAAGCCGTTGAACTCTTTGACCGCAGCTTTAAAGCGCTGGCGATGGTCGGGCGAAAAATCAAAGATGAAGAGCCCCGTAAATCTTTCTTTGATTGCATCTACAGGTGGGAAATGCTCGGGATGTCCGGAGGGCAGAAAGGGATCGGTGTCTCCAAAGTTCGCTATGAACCCGCTTTAATCGCTGTTAATCCGTTTATTGGTATGAACCTTGGCAGGTACTGCACCCAGTGGCGCAGCGCATTACTAACGTCCGCTACGCTTGCGATTACCAACACACCAGAGGGCGGCATGGAGTGGTTGTGCAAAACGCTGGCGCTCAATGACGATATGGTTTCAATCAAAAGAATTTTCGCTCCAGAAAGCTATGGCACTATGACTCTTACTATAGCCGGTGCCGCTTTCCCTAAAGTTTTTAGCGACCCCAAAGAACAGGCGTTTTCCAGTAAATGGCTGGCTGCAGTCACTGACCAGCTATCACGCATGCCTGGCCCCGTCTTGGTGTTAACTGCCAGTCATTCAGAAACCCGTGCTATCGCCGGGCAACTGGGTGAGGTTTCGCAGCCGGTATATATCCAGCTGGCGGGCCAACCGCTATCTGAAATAATCAAACTCTACCAGCAGAAACCTGGCATTCTGATTTCAGCTGGCGCATCTGTTGGCCTTAGTCCGAGAGGAGAACATGGCGAGCAGATTTTCCACGATCTACTCATCACCAGAATCCCGTTCTCGCCGCCGGACAGAATGAAGGTAGAAAGCCTTTACGGTTACCTGAAAGATCGTGGTTATGGCCGCACTCTTGAATCCGTTCAACGGTCTATCTACCTCGAAAATTTGCGGAAAGTTATCCGTAAAGGGAAACAGTCTGTAGGGCGGGGGATCCGTAGTGAAAACGATAGCGTCAGAATAATGATTCTTGACCCGCGCTTCCCGGAACCTGCAGACCTGTCGTCAAAGCACCGCTCCCTGGAGCATATCATTCCCGTTCGATTCCGCCGTGAATACCGTTCATGCGAAATACTCTCTCCGGCACATTGTGAAGAGGACATCCAGTGTTAAATCTAAAACCGTATAGGGTAATTATGTCATCCCTGACGCCGGTAGTAATCAGCGGGATTGCCCCGTCATTAGACGGCATCCTCTATGAAGCACTATCTCAGGTTATCCCCAGTAACGAGCCTGATACTGTTCTGGCACGACTGAAAGAAATTCTTCTTTTTAACGACGAACTAGGTGTTTTCCACGCTTCATCTCTGCGTTTTGGTATTACACCTGAGCAGGGGATAGGTGCGACCAGCAGCGTGCGGTGTGATTACCTCGGAGATGAGAAATTAAGCTCCGCTATGTTTTCACCTCGCTCCCGTGCCGGCAAGTTCACCCGGGTAATCACGACCGGTGGCCCAACTAAAAAAAGGATGACAACCCGACCTGCGTATTCCGCACCTTATTTAACTTTTGATTTTGTCGGCGACGACGAATCTGTAGAAATTCTCCTTAACCACGCCCATGTTGGCGTCGGGTACGACTATTTCTCAGCGGCTAACGGGGAATTCAATAACGTGATGATTATTCCCCTGGATTGCGACACGAGCATTTCCTTCGAAGGGATGGCGACAAGACCCGTACCTGTTAATAAGGGACTAGATGGGATTAGAGGTGTATCTCCTCTCGTTCCCCCCTATTTCATCGGTGATAAAACCAGCGTGGTTTATCCAGCACCAGTCCGAACTCAACTGATTTCTGCTTTATTGCGAGGCTAACTAATATGAGAACTTTAAATTTCAACGGTAAAATTTCGACTTTAGAACCAATGACCGTTTCCTTAAAAAATGCAGTCACAACTACAGGGCATCGTTTGCCTCGCAACGGTGGCTTCAATTCCGCACCGTATTTCCCCGGCACCAGCATTCGAGGTACCCTCCGCCATGCTGCTCACCTGGTCGTTGTCGATCGTGTGGGTCTCAATACCGAAGGTAAAGCTCCGTTCGACCTTGCCGAGCACTTCATGCTCGCCCAGGGCGTAGATATTAATGGTGAGGCGGAAACTTTTGCTGCAGGCGAAATTAATGCCGGTTCTGAACTGCGTAGCAAAAATCCCTTGCTCAGTCTTTTTGGCCGCTGGGGTCTGAGCGGGAAAGCTGGCATTGGAAATGCTATTCCGACAGGTGATAACCAATGGGCTATGTTTGGCGGCGGGGCTCGCGCCATTATGTTTGAAAGAAACGAAAACTTGATGGATTATCTTGAGACGGACCAGGTCGACCGCCTTGAACGGCTGTTGGAAGAACAGGCAGAAGCCAGTGTTGATATCTCCCAGATTAAATCTGAACAAGACGCAATCAAAAAAGAGATGAAGTCTGCAGATAAAGACGCGAAGGCTGAGCTCCAGATCAAATTGAAAGTTCTGGACGAAAAGATTCAGGCAAGGAAGGACCAGAAACAGGAATCCCGTGAATCTATTCGACGTCCTATCGACCCGTACGAAGCATTCATTACCGGCGCAGAACTCAGCCACCGCATGAGCATTAAAAATGCGACTGACGAAGAAGCCGGACTGTTCATCTCAGCGCTAATTCGTTTTGCTGCTGAACCTCGTTTTGGTGGTCATGCAAATCATAACTGTGGGCTGGTGGAGGCAAACTGGACAGTGACTACCTGGAAACCGGGCGAGTTGGTCCCCGTTACTCTGGGGGAAATCAGCATCACACCTAATGGCGTAGATATTAAAGGGGATGAGCTGACCACGATGTTGAAGGCATTCAATGATAATCAATCGTTTGATTTCACGGCCTGCTAACGCCATGAGTTGGTAGATTTGAGTGGCTCATTTAAATAGTTTGCAATCAATGGGTTATATTTGGAGTGTATCCCCCGGTTGCGGGGGTTGTCGGTGATGCCCTGCCGCTGCGGGCAGAAAAATTGTGTGTATCCCCCGGT
This sequence comes from Klebsiella sp. GG_Kp146, assembly GCF_040061975.1. Lineage (NCBI taxonomy): Bacteria > Pseudomonadati > Pseudomonadota > Gammaproteobacteria > Enterobacterales > Enterobacteriaceae > Klebsiella > Klebsiella sp. GG_Kp146. Next base: position 86,942 of record NZ_JBEAHA010000009.1, on the reverse strand, counting down.
TGCGGGGGTTGTCGGTAACTTTTACTCGTGCCCTGGACTATTTCAGCGTGTATCCCCCGGTTGCGGGGGTTGTCGGTCACTTTTCCAGAAAAATTTTTTGTAAAAACCGTGTATCCCCCGGTTGCGGGGGTTGTCGGCAGTGACTGGTCCGGATCGGTGGAGAGCTGTAGTGTATCCCCCGGTTGCGGGGGTTATCGGGCTCTGAGGATGATATGCACCGGCACAGGCGCGTGTATCCCTCGGTTGTGGGGGTTATCGGATGGAGATGAGCGGCGTTTCCGGCTTATCTGGGTGTATCCCCCGGTTGCGGGGGTTATCGGTTGTATGACCGGGTTCCACCTGGTGTCTGGAAGTATGTTCCCCGCTAGCGGGTTTATCGGAATGTTGACCAGCAGCTCACCAACCTGGAGGAGTATGTCCCCCGCTAGCGGGGGTTATCGGAACTGGTTGTGGACGTGTTTCTTTCTGGGGTTGTATTTCCCCTCGCATGGGGGGTTATCGGTGCCTGAAACGGCTTACGCCACAGGGGGGGGCCGTATGTCCCCCGGGTGCGGGGGTTTTCGGGCCTGGTTGCTCTGGAACTACAGCGACAACATGTATTTCCCCCGCTGCTGGGGGTTAACGGCAGCTTAACGACCCGGTTTCTCAGTTTGGCTGGTATGTCCCCCGGATGCGGGGGTTAATGGGTTCCCTGCACCAAAACGCTGGTGGTAGCTAAGTATGTCCCCCGCTAGCGGGGGTTATCGGCCACGGTCCGGCAGCTATATCGCAAGATAGTAGTGTACCCCCGGGTGCGGGGGTTATCGGATGCTGAGCCAGCTTAAACTGTGTGTCTGTCCCCCGTTGGCGGGGGTTATAGAGCAGTTGGCCTTTTCGGAATTGATGGTTTGCGGTGCGTGCCCCGTAAACGGGGGGATGGACGATAGAGAAAGCTCTCTTTGATTCCTCTCTTGTGTGCCCACAATCTCGTGGGGAGTGATGCGAATGAATTTTGGCGAGTAGGGGCGCATCCCTGATTTCGTCTAATGGATTAACTCAAATAGTAGCGCGTCCCTGGCAATTTCTTCTCCTGCCTTCATGAGGAAGCAACTCAATATTGGAGTATTTTCTCAAGGAAAGTTACTTTTCTGTCGTATAGACGTTTGCACAAATTTCAACTCAATAACCTAATATCCTAGATAGCTCCACTGTATTATGCCTGGTTCCAAGGGGTTACATACGAGTTATCAGGTCGTTTTAATCTAAAGTTGTTGTACGGAAATTCTCCATGGCGCTCTACTATCCATATTTCCTTGAGCACTTCATCGCGTTCTGAGTTCGGATTAACGATGAATGCTTGTACGGTATCATCTTCCTGATCGATGACAATACATCCCGACTGAAGGTCATCGTCAGATGAGGTAGGACAAACTTTATTCCCATATACTATTGCAACACTTCCGTGATCGTTAATTTTCCAACCAGGAGAAATAGCTATTGATGGTAGCTTAAACGTTCCCTCTAAGAAAACCTGCTTTACATAATGGTCAACCGAGTCTTTAACTTGATCGCAACCAGTAAGCAATAAGCCTGACATTATTGTTAGAGTGATAAGTTTCATTTTCATTTTCGATGCCCTCCTTTTTTTAAAATTTATCACCTGTCGAAGATTTAATCATTATTTTATGAGTCACAAATGTGAATTAAAGGGCTTATGCAATCAAAATGGAGTGTTCGGTCAGATTCATCAGTTGATATCAGATGGTAGACGCCCTTTATGCTTGTGTTTGGGTTTGCCCAGATGAAAAACAGCCAGTAATTATGGATTTACGAATGACGTCGCTAACCTGTTACCTGATGGGCTGGGCACCGCCTGAAACATAATTTATACTGTTTATTTATACAGTTATATTTTGTGGCGAGGTTAGCTATATGTTATTGGTTCCTAAAGAAAATCTGGTGCAACTTAACATTCCACTGTTTCTTGAGTTATGCCCCGCCGGTTTTCCAAGCCCAGCCCAAGACTATACCTCCAGTGAGTTAGATCTGAACGATTATTGCATAAGGCATCCCTCTGCAACCTACTTTGTCAGGGCGCAGGGAAACAGCATGCAGGATGTAGGAATGCGGGATGGAGATTTGCTGGTGGTGGACCGTTCACTACGTCCTCAGAACCGAGACATTGTGATTGCCGAAGTGGACGGAGGCTTCACAGTTAAACAGCTCCAGACTACCCCCAGACTGGCCCTTCTGCCCATGAATAATGCCTATTCGCCTATTTACCCTAATCCTGATGAACTTACTATTTTCGGCGTGGTGACACATTGGGTTCACCGTGCCAGGGGGAATCTCTGATGTATGCACTGGCTGATGTAAACAGCTTTTATGCAAGCTGCGAAAAGGTGTTTCGCCCTGACCTCCGAGATAAGCCTTTGGTAGTTCTCAGTAACAACGATTCCTGCGTAATAGCGCGGTCAAAAGAAGCCAAAAAATTAGGCATTCCTATGGGGGTGCCCTGGTTTAAATTACGGGAACAGAAGTTCCCGGAGCCGGTGATGGCCTTCTCCAGTAACTTCGAACTTTACTCTAGCATGAGCGGCAGAGTGCATTTCTGTCTGGAAGAATTATCTTCTAAGGTGGAAGAATACAGCATCGATGAATCCTTTATTTTGGCTGATGGTATTGATAACTGCATGACGTTTGAGGAATACGGACATCAGCTGCGCGATCATGTTTTCCGCTGTACTGGACTGACTATTGGTGTGGGGTTGGCTCCGACCAAAACCCTTGCGAAAGCCTGCCAGTATTCCAGCAAGACCTGGCCCCAGTTCGGAGGGGTACTCGCGCTGACTGCAGGCCAGCGTAATCGGATCGACAAGATGCTTTCTCTGATGCCGGTAGAGGAGGTGTGGGGGGTTGGTGGACGAACCACGAGTAAGCTTCATGCAATGGGCATAACCACTGCGCTGGAGCTGGCTAGGGCAAACCCTGCATTCATACGAAGAAACTTCACTGTAGTCCTTGAGCGTACCGTAAGAGAACTCAGGGGGGAAAGTTGTATTAATCTGGAAGATGCCCCTCCGCCAAAACAACAGATCGTATGCAGCAGGAGCTTTGGACAGCGCATTACAACGTATGAATCCATGCGGCAGGCAATTTGCCAGTATGCTGAACGTGCTGCGGAAAAGCTGCGGCAGGAACGTCAGTACTGCGGCCACCTGTCTGTTTTCATTAAAACCTCTCCTTTTTCCAAAAATGAACCGTATTACAGCAAAATTGCAAGCGAGCGACTCAGCATCCCATCACGTGATACACGAGACCTTATTGCAGCTGCTGGGCGTGCTCTGGATAAGATCTGGAAAGAGGGACATAACTACGCCAAGGCAGGCGTCATGCTGAACGATTTCAAACCTGCTGGCGTGACTCAGCTCTCGCTGTTTGATGAAGGGAAGCCTTATGCGAACAGCGATGCACTCATGAACGTACTGGATACGATCAATAATTCAGGCAAAGGCAAAGTATGGTTTGCAGGTCGAGGCATCGCACCGGCGTGGACAATGAAGAGAGACATGCTCTCTCCGGCTTACACGACCCGGTGGAATGATATTCCGACTGCAACGCTTTGACAGGCAACAATCAGGAAAGGGCAGTTTCATATCCTAAGCTGGTGTCGTATAGCAGTTGCTATACGCAATGCCTGTGTTATTATTGTAAAGCAAATGCTATACAAGGGGTTCCCGATGAAATCAGATGTTCAACTTAACCTAAGAGCCAAAGAATCGCAGCGAGCGCTCATTGATACCGCTGCGAACATCCTCCACAAATCGCGTACAGACTTCATTCTGGAAATGGCCTGTCAGGCAGCAGAGAATGTGATACTCGATCGCCGTGTCTTTAATTTTAACGATGAGCAATATGCAGAGTTCATCGACATGCTTGATGCTCCGGTTGTGGATGACCCTGTGGTTAACAAGCTGCTGGCAAGGAAACCACAGTGGGAAGAGTAACCACACCAGAGCCTTTATCCAGTCACCATCAACTGGCGGAGTTCGTTAGCGGTGAAGCGGTACTCGATGACTGGTTAAAAATGAGAGGTCTTAAAAATCAGGCTATAGGTGCTTCGCGAACATTCGTAGTTTGCAGGAAGGAAACGAAACAGGTCGTCGGCTTTTATTCTCTTGCTACGGGTAGCGTTAACCATACAGAAGCTACAGGCAGTCTCCGGCGTAACATGCCTGACCCCATTCCCGTCATCATACTTGCCCGTCTGGCTGTCGATCTCTCATTCCGAGGGAAAGGGCTTGGTGCTGATTTACTGCATGACGCGGTACTGCGTTGCTATCGGGTAGCAGAAAACATCGGTGTCCGTGCAATCATGGTCCAGGCGCTGACAGAGGAAGCCAAAAGTTTCTATGTGCACCATAGTTTCAGGCCCTCACAAACCCAGCCTATGACATTGTTCCTTAAACTCCCTCAGTAGCGTTCAGGGTTAGTTATGTCTGTGGCATAGGCAAAAAAAAGCCCACCAAAGTGGGCAAATACAACAACTACACACAGCAACATGGATGATTCAGGGCGTTTCTTCATAAACGTTATAGTCACACATCGCACCGCTATAATTTTGTAAACTTCGGGCTCTGTTCATGGCACAACTGAATGCATTAGAACGGTCGCCAGCAGTACCGTTATGACCGAAGCGGGCGATTTCTCTTGGACGCTCATAGCTGCATTCTTCGAGTACGACAAAGGTACCTGCTATACTGTTCAGCAACTTAACACCAAGGCCATCTTTTTTGGTATTTTTTAGTTGATAATACGCTGTAAAAGTCATTAGAACCTACTTAGTCAGAGCTTCTCATGGACATCTGCACAATTTTAGATATTGGTTCCACAAGGAAAGAGGCGAATCCCCGGACAGTGTTGAAAACTACTTCAAGCGCAGTGCGCTCAGTTAAAAACCAGAGGGATGTTAGGAAAATCATCAGCATCACAATAGCTATTGTGTAGTCGAACCATGTGGTCAGCTTTAGACCTACTCTTTTTTCCAGCCAAGGTGATACTTTTGCATAATAAATTCCAAGCAGTACGATGATTGAAAAACCAAACAAAAAATGTGCATATGGAGTTACATATGTTTCAAATATTTTATGCCAGAAAATCTCATTAGACATTTAAAGCAATCACCCAGAAGATTAATGGAAATTGATTCGGTTGATAATAAACTATAATGTTAATGTGTCAATCCATGAAAAATGATGAAAGAAGCAATCAGAAAAAATATCCGGACATATCGCTCAGTGAAGACGGGGCATCTTATCTGGATGGAGGATGAATGTCTGAGCAGATAAACACTGACAGTTTATTAGTTTCGATAACGGTTCGGAGAGATAACTCATTTCATAAACAGTGAAAAATTATGGGGAGCGCGAAGCAGGAAGTAACTTTTTATGCTGAACTCATCATGCCGAAATAATTACTGACAACCATATTTACATTAGTGCACTTTCGTTAATGGGCGGCATAAGGTACACTTTAAGTGTACATTTCAACTGCACATAAGAGGGGCAAATGAAATCATATACTGCAACCGAAGCCCGGCAATCGATCTCCGAAGTGATGGACATCGCCTCCTCCGGGGAACCTGTTGAGATCACCCGTCGTGATGGAACGTCAAATGTCCTGATTAGCCGGGAAGAGTTCGACGCCTGGCAAAATCAGAAGCTGGATGCCGAATTTGCGGACATCATGCAGCATTATGGCAAACCAATTGAAGCGTTGACCAACCGATGAAGTGGGTTAGCGCTAAAGAGGTTATCGGCATCCACGACCGCCTGTTAGCGTTGCTGGCGGGGGTGCCGGGAATGCCAGATCCGGACCGTGCTGAGGCCATTATATACCGGGTTCAAAATCGACATTTCTATGAATCAGTTGATGATCTCTTTGAGCTGGCTGCAACTTATCTGGTGGCTATCGCTCGTGGGCATATCTTCAACGACGGGAATAAACGTACAGCTCTCGCGGTCTCGATGTTGTTTCTTCGACGCAATGGGATCGTTCTGGCTGTTACCGGGTCAGTACTGGACGATTTGACGGTTGACGCGGCCACAGGCGATTTGCTGGTGGACCAGGTGGCCCAAGTGCTACGTAAGCAATGCTACAACTGATCTTCAAAGCGAGAAAACGATGCTAAAAGCTAAAATTGTCTGCAAGAGTGTAGAAGTATCATGTTGCTACTGCGGTGAAACGCTCCCTGAACCATCTACCGGTTCTTTTTTCTGGATACTGACAGAAGTTGAAAAACATAGCACGGTAAAATGTGAAAACTGCGGAAAATTGAACAAAGTGAGCATCCCTGTTCGAGTATCCACTTAGATTTAATTGGCTAATATCTGACTGTTGTTGAATATTTCTCGGAATTAAATTATTTCATAAACAGTGATAGATTATGAAATTCCCAGACAATTTAATAGCGACTTCAACGCGCTCGCTTCACAATATAAAAGACATTAATCGAGTCCCATCGAACGGCATAACCCGTTAATTAAATTGGGGCTTGATGGATTTGTTTTTATTGCTATCCTGGTTCTCAGAAAGGGTAAATAAAGACCCGAAATATCTAATCCAATAATGAGGGTTCTATGAGAACTTCAATTACATATCCCGAAGTCAAAAGTATCTATGCCCGGTACGGCGCTCGCATATCTGAAAACGACTTGCTGGTAATAATGGCTCAATGTAATGAGCAAGCAGACGTGGTTTATACCGATATTGCCGGAAAACCCATGGAGCCGCGAACAGCTGATCAGTGGGCACACTTTTTCGCTAAGCAGTATGCCGATGAACAGGACTCTGATGACATTGCAATGGCCCGCTTTCAGGCTGACGCATAGAGAGAGTAATTCACCGACAGGGTTTTCACGGAACTTCCTGAGCATTCTTAAGGGAGCGCTGCAACGTTAAAGACAGGAACAATAAAATGACCACAACACAAACCATCACTGCTGCAGAGAATGAAGATGTGTTTACCCGTGTTATGACCACGCTGTTGGAGTTGGCAAAACACGAGGGCGATTACATGTTGCATGATGCCATCCGTCGGGCGGATATCGATATCGACGAAGATACATTTTTCGGCATGGTTGGGGGGCACAAGCAATCCGCTGCACAATGCGTCCGCTTACTCAGGCGCTGCGGGGCTATCACAAGTGAAGCAGTGTACGACCTTGCGTCGAGCGTCGAGCGTCTGGCTCTACGCCTTGCCCGCGATGAATGGCTGAGGGATATGCCGTTGCCGTTAAAATCCCTGGCATTTTATCAGGATGAGGCAACAGCAAAACGCGAAAGCTACCTGGTCAATCAGAAAGAGAAACAGTATCGGTTCAGTGTCTATGTCACAGGGCGTGTGGAATACCCTGAAGATGACCCTATGCAAGGCACCTACATCACAGACGGGACATTCCTGCTGGGTAAAGCCCAGACCGTGGCTGACGCGCTGGAACGGGCAAAGGAAGCCGCTATGCGCGGTGAATGGAACGAACGTGGGGAGGAAGAGGATAGTTATGACCCGTGGATGTGCAGAGACTGCGGACCGGTCAGCTTTTCTGAAAAAACGATCGAAATCCGGGATGAAAAAAACCGGCAGGTGCTGGCCGGGAATGCCTGTAACCTGGAATGGTACGGCCACGTTGCCAGCCTGGACGAAATCCACAGAATCAGAGAAGAACAGCAAGCTCTCTATGAGGAAGCCCGTAAGGAAAGCGGCTGGGATAATTATGAAACCGCCCGCCAGCTGCGTCAAAAGGCAGATCTCTTAACTGCGGGTATCGTGGATGAATGCTGGCGCAACCATCCGGACGTTATTAAAGCCGTGAGGGAGTTTCATTATCCGGCGTTCATGGATGAAGAGGCGATCGCCTTTAACGCGGACGAGGACATGGGGATAGCATGACGGCCAGCTGGTGGCGGGTGGGTCAGGCATGTACAAGTCAAACCCGCTCAAGTATCAGGCGGGCCAGCTGGCGCACGCCGATCACCCCAGAAACCCGGAACCTTTCTTCTGATTGCGATTTTTGGAAGCGACTGAAATTACCGGCGAAACAGGGAGGAAGTTGAACGAAGGCGGGCAATCCTATACCGCTGTCAGGGCTCAGTAAAATATTCCGTGGCGTATTCAACCGCATCCAGCGATGCGCAGCCTGTCATACCGAAGTAACGCCGGTCAGTTACGCCGTCAATCCTGAACGGTACCAGCGTACCTGTTTGTCCTACCTGCACCTCTCGTTCCTCAATGATCACATCCTTTTGAGTTAAATGGGGCTTCGAAAACAGCCGTTCGCCATTTAACAGGACATTCTTCAAAACGGCGGCTGTGGCCTGCTCTGTCGTCACTGAAGGACAGGCGCGTATATCCGCCCGGAGAGACGCACGGGCGTCCAGCCAGTACCACGCAATAAGCACTGCTATAAACACGGCCAGCGCTAAAACAGATATCCCTGCTACTTTAAAAAACTTCATCATGGGCAGCACCACTTACCGATAATTTAACACCGGGCAGAAATATGACACAGAAACATAATGTCAACCATCCCAGATAATGTCAGTGGTCGGAAAGGATGACTGGGGTAAACAAAACACAATCAGAGGAAAAGCTATTTATGACCGGCAGCATTGATCCGGTATGAGTTTGTATAATGCCTGGATAAATACGGGTGAGGTAAGAGGCATCATTCTTAAGTGGTTACAGAGAGTTCATCATGCCTGGTAAATTACGGGTTGTCGGGTATGCCGCAATAATGAATCTTCAGGCGTAGAAAGTAACTTTTGTCGCTGGTGGGTGGAAAGCAGGCAACAAGACGACCAGGACGTCAATAACGTCGTAACTTCGGGGGACGCTATCTCCACCCCAGAGGTCCAGTCTTTGGCATCAGATATAAAGCCTTCAGGAAGCGCACAGCGCGACAGCTGGCGCTCTTTAGCTGCATTGCCTGTAGTTGCGGTTAAGTTCGACCCGGTATGCCTCTGAGTCCATGTATGAATGATCTGCCGCGTTCCTTCTCAGCGTGTCGGACACAAACACATCATTAGCCAGTGTGTCCTGCATGCGTTTTATGGTCATTGTGTCATTGCAATTATGTTTACGCACACTGGCAATATCAGAAATAATCAATCCCATTACCGGAGACAGTTCATATAACGCGATTATATATTTTTTCTCTGGTGGTCTGGCATCCGTGTCAGTTTCTGCAGCAATACTGAGCGCAAATGGAGCACAAAGAAGAAGGAGTAGTATTACTTTAGTCATGGTTTCTTCTTCCTTGAGCCACGGTAGGCATAATATGATAGGTAGGATACAAAAGAGAAAAACACAAAAAGGATGTAAAACCAGACCCTCAGGGCTTTAATTTCTTCATCTGAGACCAGAAAGGTCAAAGCAGATATTATGGCGAAACAGATGAGTGTCAATGTGAGTGTAAGCATAAATACAAACTTATCATCTGAAGTAGTAGGAATGAGGCATGATTCTTTCCGATCGCTTTTGTGTTCCATGTAGGCTCTCTATTAATGTTGGATGAACATGCGATAATATTATCACAACAGGCCATGAGATTCGGATGGAGTAAATCTGAAATACCTTGATGGCGGCGATAAATTTAGTTAATCCGAAAACACAATAATCGGGTATAGGAATGCTCTTCAGTAACTCAGGAGCAGTGCGAATAGTTAGTTAATACTGACAGTGGCGGTTCATTCGCACCCATAGAATGCCGTTGTGCTGGCCCCGAAAGGGAGAACGTAAGGCAACTGGTGGATAGCGATGTAAGCTGCAGGTCAGGGACGGAAAAGAACCAGAGTCAGTTATTACTGCCCCCGGTCTAACGATATATGACATCAACGATGAAGAACGGCAGGGAGAGGGGCAGGACGACTGCTGGCACTTTCTACTTACAATGCTTATAGGTATCGTTCAGGGCCGCCCGGTATGTATCAGACCCTAGATAAGAAGGATCTTCTGCATTCTTTCTCAGCGTGTCGGGCACGAAGCTATCAAAAGCCAATATGTACTTCATACGTTTTATGGTGATTGTTTCATTACAATTATGCTTACGTACGTTCGAAATGTCAGAAATAATCGTTCCAATTTCAGGAGACAGCTCATGTAATGCAACTATATACTCATCATCATCATCTTGCGATATGGCATTGAAATCGATTTCTGCAGCAATGCTGGACACAAACGGGACACACAGAAGAAGGGACAGTATTACTTTATTCATTAGTCTCTCGGCTTTGTTAATGAGTAGGCAGAAATGATGTCTGCATGACTGATGATTATCAGTCCGTTTAAAACGGTAACATCAAAATATTCTGCTGGCAAATAAAAGCGTATAAATAAAATGAGCAAACAAAAAATCATTATCTCTCGTTGATATTGGTTTTGCTGGCGGAAGTTGGCAATCTTACAAAATAGACAATCAGATGAAAGTTACTTTAATACATCACCAGACGCTAATCGGATGTGCCTGGATGATTGCGAGTGGGTAATTAAACCGCGAAAAAAATCCTTAAATGGGCTGAATTCTCTAACCAGTGTCTACGAGAGCCACAATGACTCTGTATAATGGCAACATCTTCCTACAAAACGGCATCCACATGAATATCAAAATTCAGGACCCACTTTCCAAGTCTCAAATCATTGTCAGGGATACGAGATTCGTAATCCGTGGGCTTGCAGCAATGACTGCCTATTTCTTCAGGACATTTCCTTTCGCGTTCTTCTACGTGTTGCTGGGACTCTCTCTGGCGTTAGATGCGAATAATGTACCGTTGAATGGGCTTATGCAGGAGGGTATGCTCATTAAGCTATGCGCCTATGCATTACAAGCAAACTTGCTTTGGCTTGGACTAAAGGTGTCGATGAGTTCAGATAAATTTTTCTAGGGGCATAAGCTTCATAGCACCTGACCCATAAGGGAAAAGTAACTTTCTGAGTCATGGATTTAAACCTTTAATCTTGTTGCTGGTGGCTGATCAGTGTGCCATTCATTTGGAATGAGAATTTATATAATGAAAAAACACACCATATTCTCCAGGATAAGTAACTTTTTGGTCACCATCGGTGAGACTATAACCTAAACAGGAGTCGCTAATGTATAGCCGTTTCATGAACGATCCGCTCGACGAGGAATACCTGCTTTCGCCAGGTATTGCGGGTTCCTACACTGATGGTGAAATCCCGGAAGAAGAGATAGAGGTAATGGCTGCGCTAATAAGATTCAAATACAAAGGAGACCAGGTATTGTCCTTAAACCTATGTTACAGGCTGTTTCGTTATCAATATTACAGGAAAGCCAGGATTTCATTCGACAAAAGCAGGTTAACGCTGGTGGACGTGGTTAATCGTTCCCCATTCCACAAAGCGGCGATGCTGCGTATATACAGTGATTTGCCAGAACAAAGTATTGCACGTAGGGTACTGGTTGATTTTATCAGGTAGGCTGTTAGCTCTTTCTAAAGCCAAAACGTAAATTGTGGGCTGGTACATTAGACAGCCCAAATAAAACTAAATGGCAATCAGAAGTAACAATGTATCTCACCGGTCAGCTCGTGTACACCGACCCTAGGAAGCTCACGCACAAGCGCTCTGCGGCGCTCCTGGCATCTGCCTGTACCGCTAGGCCACCGCTTACTGCCATGGCTCATTCTCACCGGAATGATGCCGTAGTGCAGGCTTCCAAAGGGAGATGACTCGCAGCTGCGGGCTCAACCGTAAGTAATCTGATACAAACTGACATTCAGTCGCCATTCAAACAGGACGTGGCAGAGACCTGTTAACCCACCATTCCTCCCGGGCGTCAATCAGCACAAAAGTCACTTTTAACCACCGGGATTCGCCGGGGTCATCACATCACAGTACCCCATAATTTATGGTTGTTTAGGATTACCCGATCACCTTATTCAAAAACACCGGTTGAATATCGACTCCATTATTTCTCACTGTTTATCAGAAGCATTCCTGCAACTGTCATTGCATCCGTTTTTTATAGCGTGGATGAAAATAGGGGCTTTGAGGAAGCCTTTGAATCTTTATAATAAGAGACTGGTAAAGCTGCTGGTGGACCTGACATGACATTTCTTAAATCTCTGGACTCACCGCCATTCATCGCAACGTATCGTTGGGCGGGCTCATTCGATGGACGGTATATGCCTCAGGCGTATTCACTTCTGCAGGACCTGAATCTCCGTCACTACCTGCCGGTGGTCAATGCCGAGTTTGATATCTGTGTCATTCACTGCGGCAAGGAGTGGTGGCGCTTCAGGCTGGTGGATGTGAAATCTGATGAACATCAGAAAAGGATGGTGGCCCGGACGGCATACCGGCTAAACCAGTCAATGGGGATCGCCGAGCAAATGGTCAACATGATCCACGCCTGGCAGTCGGTGCCTCACCTTAACCCACCGGCATCTGACTATATAAACTAAACAGGGCCCGCTGGTGGCCCTGTTTATATCTGATGATGAAACGGGTAGCGCTATTCGCGGTACTGTTTATGGATGACTTCAGACCGCTTACGTGAAAATAACTTTTTCAGCGCACGGAAGAACAGGGTGGTTGTCAGTAACGTAAAATAGGTCACTCTGTGCGGTACGGATATGGGTTGCCGGTGTTTCAGTTTCAGTGAATAGACGTGCCCGAGGTCGGTCAGCAGCGTCTGGGGAAGCATAGCTTTACGCAGGTCATTTTCGATCCAGCCAGTTTCCTCCACACTAAAAACAGGCTCTGCCTCGTACGAGGTGAACTTGTTCCCAAGGTCATCACAATTAGAGCACAACCACTCCGGTACGGGGTCCGCCATGAACTTACTGCGCCCGGTCAGTAACACGACGTTGATGATGTGCTTATCATCCCTCTTTATAGCCCGACATACGCCTGATATGTGCGTTTTATTCTGGAGGAACGGATTCAACATCCTGTGTTTCGCTTTACCGTAGCCGTACACCACCGTCCATGATTTATCGTCGAGGGCACCGTAAATGTCACCGGCATAATGCTTCTCTTCGATAATGAAGATCCCTTTCGTGCTGATAAATATATGGTCAATCTGTGTCGTCTGCGATGAATTCAGCGGAAGAGTAACATCTGATATGAGTCTTCCCTCCAGATCGGCCAATAGTCCTTTCAGGGCATTACGCGTACGCTGTTCACTGAACATGTTACTGATAAGCGGCCAGACGCACAGAATAATGCATGACAGAATAAGCATGACGAACACCAGAAAGATGGTCGATAACGTGGTCAGGTCCATCGTCACCTCACCGGGCTGGTGGGATTCAACGCACCGGACAGCGTCTCTTTCAGATTAACGTCCAGGGACAGCCCCAGCATGCTGCTTAACGTGGCTTTTGGCGCGTTATAGTCTCGAAAACGTGTGGTGCCATAGACGATGCTCAGCCGTTCACGCACCTCAGTGCTGGTGGCTGTATCATCGATAAGGCCAAACTGCTTCGCCCGGTCACCCAGCCAGAAACGCCCTGTGTAGAGCAGTTCTTTATCCGCCTGTTCACGGGAAAGTAACTTTCCTTTGCGGCCAAATTCGACATCATGAATAAACTGTTCATGCATTTTGTCGAGCAACTCACTATGCAGAAATGCTTTGGTTTCGTCATCAATGGGACGCCATGGGTCAAGGGATGCTTTATAGGCACCGGCCGTTAACGGTTCGTTAGCCACGCCAAGGCGATCCATAATCCTGGACACATCCCAGTGGTCCATACGTACGCCGATGCTGCCGATAATAGCGTTAGGATCTGCATAAATGGCATCTGCCGATGAGGCGGCGTAATAACAGGCAGAGGCGCACATATTTTTAATGCTGACGATTATCGGTCTGACGTCACGGGCTGCTGCTGGTAATTTTCCGTTTCCGGTCCCCAGTGCTTTAAGGAGTGCCTGTTTAACTTCGTCGGCTGGCGCTGGTGGTGTGTCATTTTTATTCGATGACTCAATCTGGCCTGAATTATCTATAGTGATGCCCGGAGCCCCATGAAGGGATGCCCTCAGCGCATTTATTTCCCTGTAAATATTGATGGCGTCAGACGGGCCGCCACCACCAGATTCGGCATCGATGAGAATCGCTTTGGCGTGGGGATTATTCCACGCTTCGCGTAAAGCACGGGCAATAATAACCCCATCACCTGTAGGGGTGCCTGTTCCCATTTCACCATGAATACGGATGACCGCAATATGGTCCGCGCCTTTCCCGTTCTTCTGTTTATCCTGATACATGGACCAGCCACTATAACCAGCAAAACCAATACCAATTATTGTCAGGACCATTTTTGATAACACATGCGATTTATACAAACGGAAAAATTTCTTACTTTCACGTGATACCACATCCTGAACAGAACCTGTTTCAGGTTGAGGTGGCCTTTTTTTGAACATATATTTCCTCACATGAGTTTTTGGTAATGCGCAAGAAGCCGGTTAATGGCAATAGCAAGCAACGCCAGAGCAAGCGGCGGGAAATACTGTGTCAGCCCGTAGAATAAATTCAGGTTAGGGACGACCAGATACGCAAATAACAACACGCCGATTATCGTCAGCGAGCGGAACCAGAGGCGGTAGAGCTGAATTGTAACATCACCAAAAACAAATCTCTTCATTTTCCACTGGTAATAACCATCCAGCGCTAAGGCTATCATCAGGGGCAGGAATGTGAAAAACCAGCCTACCAGCAGATACCACCGGTAAATGGCCTGGTACATCATTAGAGGGATGTTTCGGGCTGCGGTATAGCTCGGGCTCATGAATTTGTTTACCGCAAGGTTCATCCCCTTCGCCGGTTTTGTTTTATCATCCTCGGGTAAAAGAACTTTATTTATGTAACTCGTGAGATTTAATTCTACAAAGAGATAATTAAACGTCTTTTCCGTATTCTGGGTCACTTTCTGCCATCTGTTGACATCCATAAGCGATTTGCTGGCGTTCACCTCCGCTCTGATATCTTTATAAAGGGTTTTCGTGTCCTCCAGATAAACGTTGAACAGAAAATAAATCAACAGACCCAGCCCTAACCCAAAGCGCAGCATCGTCATGCGCTGCGCCGCCATATCTTTTTCAGCCATTAGATTCACCTGCAGGTTTGTTATTAATCGGAAAACAGTCCGGTCCAGATGGTAGCCAGACGGATGTTCGTTGCTCTGTCGAGGTAGTGATTCTTCCAGCCATGAAGAATGCCCGAACAGGCAAGGTCATCCGATGCGATCAACCTGGATATCAGAGAAAAAGTTACTTTTCGGCGCACGTCTGCATTTTTCCAGCGCACCTGGCCCGGGGAGGGCATATAAACCGTATCTTCATCTACTGGACGTAAACGAGAGAACTGGCTAAACGGCTCAGACCAGGGGGTCCACACTGCGCATAATGCATTTCCATTAAACCGGACGGGGAGGGACAACACCGACGCGGAGAACTCATCGAGAACCGACTGAATAATACAGCTCTTGCGGTACATCGATGGCTGGTGGCGGTTGCCCAGGATTGAAAGGTCAATGACCCGGTTGAAAAGAGATGTGTATTCATCAGATGGATCGCACAGGTTCCCGCTCCATAAAAGTAACTTTTCTTTCAGGCCGGAGATAAGGGCATCCTCTTCGAAAATGCCAAGGTCATGCTGGTGGATGTCGGGCACCTTTCCGTTTCGTTTACGGCGCATCACCTGATATTCAACCTTTTCAGGCATGTCAAGGAAAAGGGAAAGTAATCCTGAGATATCGACAAACGCGGGTAACAGGTACCATCCCAGCCGCTCTGAGTTAACTTGGATGAATGCCATGCGTTCCTGATTGGTATCTATCTGGACGTCAACCCTGTGGCTCTTAGCCATGCTGGCGGCCAGCAGCTGACTGAGCCAGTCGGTGAAAGGACCCTGCGATACTGACCAGTTGTAAGACACTTCCTTATCGTCGTGCGTCACGATGGTGACGGCATACCGTATGATAAAAAATTCGGACAGCGTCCGGGCCAGCACATCCAGACTCTCAATGGTGTCATGGGCATACACCTTATAAAGATCACCGGTAAGTTTCTGTGCATACCGTGACAGTATTTCCGGAAGGGCCTCATCGTCAACATCAATGCCGTACTGTTTCAGCGCCTTATTGGCGCGTGATATATATTTGGGTTGAGTTGAATTCATACTGAGCAACGATGCCCGGGAAACCTGTTTTCGCTCCATAATCAGACCACCTTTTGTGATTTACTCAGGATTTCATCAACATTGAGATTGCGTCTCATTTTCAGTTTGTAGGGCGATTTCATCACCATTTCGACTAACCCGGTCGACCTGCGCATTGCCTTTCCCGGTATGGTTATCGGCATCTGTCCCACGATTTTTCGGCCGTCCTGAAGGCAGGCTATAAAATGAAGAGTTGGTATCATTGAAAGCAACTCCTGCGGAATAGCACTCACCATTGTGGTGGACTTTCGTTCGGAAATTGAACCATTGAAATCGGTATGTGACTGTTTGGTGCCTGCGCTGGTGGTATAGGTGACCTGGTTCATTGATACGTTGGCCTGGCCCACTTTCGTCAGGACAAGCTCCTGTGTTTTAGCATCTGTCACACGTGTACAAATGTAGTTGTTGCAAAGGCCTGTCAGACGGTCAGCTGTATCGGCGCTGGTGGCTGAAACGAAGTCTGATATGGTCTGTGTTGAGATGAACAATGCCAGTTTGGCTGCTCGGCCCTGGGCAAGCAGGTTAATCATCTGCATGTTGATAGCCTGATGCGCCTCGTCAATAAAAATGGATACCCGGGGCGCGGTCGATAAATCAGAGGCTGTGTTATAGCGGCTACCCGCTTCTGCGGCGATATCAGAGGTAATCAGCTGTGAGAGGTCGCGAGCCGTTGCCGGATCAGACAGACCATCCAGCGAAATATAGAGCACACCGCCGCTGTTGAAGAGCCCGTGGCTGTTAACGATATTACGGTCCGGGTTTTCAACGTCATTAGCCGAAAGCAGGATATCCATTGGGCTTTGCGACAGGCGTTTGAGCATAGGCATAAGGCTGGCTGTGATTTTGTAATAGTGGGTTTCATCACCGGCGATATACTTGAAACATTCGAGAACGGTATCCATGCCATACATGACTTTTGGCGAGTTATCCTGAAAGTAATTAGTATAAAAATATCCCTGCAGATTCTGTATTTCGTTAGCCAGGTCCAGATTGGGCGATACCTGCAGAGTTAAGTTCCATTCCGGACCGAGGTGGTACTCATAGAAACCCCGGAGCGCATTACGCGTGGTGACGATCAGGTCCTGTTTGGAACGAATCGAATAATAGATATTCTGAATGGTTGGCTTTTTCCCGCCGAGTTTCAACGCGCCAATAGCTGTGGTTACCAGACCTTCAGCAATGCGGAGGAAGGGATCCTCGCCACCTTCAGTACCGGCAATAATACTCATAATACGGGCTGACAGGTCCGTATCCTTGACGTAGTTGGCGCTGATATCATAGGAGACAGATTTAGAGGGGTTACCTGCATGGAAGTGCATGTAGGGTTTACCCAGGCTCTCGCACTCCTCTTTTAACCCATCCTGCCACTGATAATCATTCTTTGGGTCAACAACAAGAACGATATGCCCGAGATGAAGCATCGAGCTGGACAAAAGACGCTGAAGCACGGTTTTACCGGTACCAACGTTACCTGTGATAAGGGTATGCCCAAAGAAATTCTCTTCATTGACGAAAATCGGAACCTTTTTATCAACGCCGAAAATTGAATAGTTCCCGCCGAGGTCAGTCGCGAGTTTTCGATAATGACGGGTTACAGGATTCAGCACAAAAGGTAACTGAACTTCATGTAAATCACTGGAGAGGTTATGAACCTGGTAGGTCCGTTCTGAGTGTTCCGGTCCCCATTTGAAACCGTTGCATAAAAAGGTTGTACGCTGGGGTAGCTCCACCTTTTCTTTCCTGCGTAAAAGCCGGTTCACCGGATTCTTCGCGGGAGCGCCCCCGGTCTCCTGAAGGGTCACCAGCTTCTGGTATTTCCGGTCATCGGCAAAGTAATGTGCGTTGTTAATCATTCGAAAATCTTCAAGAGACAGGAAGTCCATTGAACGATGAAATAAACGCCAGTGTGCCCGGAAAACAGGTACACCATGCCATATCCGCCAGCTGGCAAAGGCAATCAACCCTAGGGCGCAATAGAAGGGGATCTCGCTGATGCCATATGTCTGACTCCATGAATCAATAAGCACATAGATGGAAAAAAAGACCAATATCACGGCAGAGCGAAACTCCAGCGCAGGACGGTAGAGCATCTCCTGAGTGTGTAAATTATTGCGACTCCGGCGTTTCATAACCCTTCCTCCTGGTGATTAAAGAAAGCAATAAATTCGTCATAAAAGATATTGTTGCGCTGTGCGCCCTGTTGAATGTCTTTCAGGCGGATCATGTAGTGTCGGATAGGTCTACCAAACCCCACCTTTACCTTAGCAATAGGGAATTGAGAAAAAGCAGAGCGGAGTTTTGCTAACTCATCCTGATCAAACCCCCATGAAGCGATATCTTCAGTGATTCGAAGCCGGAGGCAAAAGTTGATATCGGTCACCACGACAGTAAGCAGCAATTGTCTGACCGTAATTGAGGTGTTATTCAGTCTGATTTTATTTAGGAGTGTGATGATCGTATCAATATCAGATTGAAGGGTATCGCTGTCAGTTGCACCAGCAACCTCATCTGTTGGCAATGGAAGTAATTCAGCTTCCTCAATATTTTCTGTAATGACAATCGCCGGGTCCGTAATAATATGATCCTGTCGTGCAAACAACTCTTCAAAACCACGATTGATTTCACTGAAGCCTTCCTGTTCCTGCTCATCGGCCGCATCAACAACCGTGGAATCCGTAGAATTACCCGTTACAGATTCAAGGAGTTGCCGGTTTTTCGTAAGTTCACCCGCTCCATGGATGTCAGTTGACACATCAGGCAGTTCCCCCCTCATCTGAATAGCGCTGTCATCCTGTGAGTACATATCGTAATCCCCCCATGACTGGTCCGCGTCATCTGTCTGAATGTCAGGGTATTCAGATGGTGGTATATCAGACGGCTCAAATTGACTATCTGTAGCCACGGGCAGCTCTTTTTCATAACGTTCAGGAGGAAGTGGCTCAGGATAAACATCGGTTTTTAATACCGATAAATTAAATGCTGATGCAGTCTCATCCGGTGTCACACCACCAAATAAATCTGAGGAAAGCAGAGGCAGCATCTCAACAGATTTTACATCGGGTTGATGACGTAGCTGAATAAGCGAAACCTCATTACTGAGCTGGGTATATCGTTTTCCGTCATTGGCCGGGACACTAAATTCTTCATTAATACTCCCGATTCTGAGCGAGAGTGTAAAGAGCTCAGACTCCATTAACTGAGTATCATCAAGGGGGGCAATAGACCGAATGTAACTGTCGGAGACGTGCAGCAGACCATCAATTAGTGCCATTTCAGACGGCGTAATCGCATTGTTATTAAACTGATGCTGTAGACGGGTTATGTATTCTTCCTTTGTAATTGCTTCCTTCTTCTTCTGTTTCTTGCTGGTGTTTTTTTGTTTGTTTTCTTTCTGCTGAGTTTCCACTTCCTCACTTGAAACCTGAGGGTTAGTGCTGTTCTCTTCGTCTGAGACGGAATTATCTTGATCAATGCTGACTGCCATTTCCTGCGCATTCTCAGATTGTTCAGCTGGTTTTGAATCAGGTTGTGGTGCATCATCCGGTGTAACAGGCTCATCAGTAAGATTACCATTACCAAGCCGAATTGATTTGATACCAATTGAGATCGGGCGAGTGTAAATCGTGTCATTACCTTTACGGTCGACATACACATAATCGTTCGTGTCATTGATACTAAATATCCCCGGAAGATTCTCTGGGATGACATCGTATTTAAACAGGAAACCTACCCATTTTATTTTTAAAAGCGAGTACCAGCTCAGGCCTTTGATGCCGTCACTAAACATTCGTTGAATGTCCATCTCAGTAAATTCACCGCGATGGAAAAAGTGAGCAATGCGTTGATCTCCGTATGGTTCTATATAGCCGCCATTCACTAATAAATCCGTCAGTGATTTTCGACCAATCTCGCCGTCCGGGAAATTAACACCCAGTTTTTTGAACTGATTCAGTATGTAATCAAGGGCTGTGTGTTCATTGATGTAAACAGCCCCTCCGATAATCATAATATGAACGGGAGAGGGACCATTCTGCCCGGCGAGTGTAGGTGATGAATCGAAGCCGTTGATGTTAAGCGCACTAATATTATCTTTTATAATTGAAATGGCACGAGCTGCGGTATCGGATGCACGAATGCCGGATTGCTTATCATAACGATAACTTGTGTCGGTACCGGTAGAATGCCAGTCGGCGGTCCTCATGCAACGGGATATAAAATCATCGCTGGTAGTGTAATTACCTAGGGAGGCAAGCATTTTATCGTACATTCGTTCTTTGACGACGTCACTCAGGTAATTCAGGCAGGTATCGTTCAGGCAACGTTCTAAAAAAACGGGAGCCCGTACAGAGTGGTCATTCGCAGTTCTTTTGCGCCATATGACTTCATAAGACATAATACGATTCGTATTAGCCCAGTCCATCAGGCTGGCTGAAAGTGGACGCCACGTACTGTTAACCCCAGGAGTTGAAGAAATAACGTCAACGTCAAATATTTTTCCTGCGTCATGTAACAGACCACAAATAAACGCAGCATAAAGGTACCGCCGTTTACGTACCTGCTCTTCATCCTGTAAACCAATAGGGCTAAGTTCAGTACTGTACGCGAATTTTAAAGCCAGAAAAGCCGTCTCCAGACTGTGTGTTAATAACCCCCCCGTACCTGCATGGTGATGATTCTCTGAGGCGGGTAGAAGGTGGATCCAGCGCGTAAATTCCATCAGTGGTTTGATAATCAGGTTCGTGAATGTATATGCTTCATCGCTCAGGTCAGAATTAGGGAGACCGATATACATATTGATTTCCTGCAACCGATTAGCATGGACAGACAGAATCTCACGCTCTGAATAGAGTGTTATACCCGTTGGCTTACTTGGATAGTCGAGGTAGTTTTGCACGTCCTTATTAGGCGTGTGCGGTATGTCATACTCATCATCCGTATCATAGACAATTTCATAGTCAGGCCCTCCGAAGAGGGCGACCCTAATTTTCATGAATAAACTGGATATAATACTCATATCAACCTGTTTGCTTTATTGTGCCGGGACAGGAGCAACGGAAGGTCCTGTTTTACCAGCCGCCTTTTCCGGGTTGACTGACGCGGTTTCAGTCTGTTCCGTTTTTACCGCAGCTTTGCTTGCATCAACACCAGAATTCATCTGGTCATCAGGCAGTTCTGGTTCAGGACCCTTCGTGATGGCTTCGGATGATGGATTATCCGGAACTTTGGTTTCGAGGCTGCCGATATACAGCTCAACAGATTTAAAACGTTTGATGTTTTTGATGAATGGAAGTGCATCGTATTTACCGGAAGCACGGTTCTCCGCGTCAAGTATTTTGGTAATTGAATCCATGGCGGCCTGCAGGGAGCTTAAAAGCTGCAGGATAATACGGTCATGCACCTGCTGGGTGATTTCACCGAATAACCACAACTGGTGTGCCTGGCGCGTCATGACATTAATGGTTGAGATAATATCCAGTAACTTGTAGGTCAGTGGATGATTCCAGCGAATTTCAAATTCCTCGTAGTTGTACCCGTCAAACGACGAATCCTGCACCGGAATTTTCGAAAGGCTTTTATCAATCTGCACTTTATAGGTGTTTACATTACCTGACAATTCAGTATAGATGCCTGTCAACCACTTATTAACTTTTGTGCCAGTCGTCGGGTCTGACTCGACCAGGCGAAAGATATTATAAATTGCATTAGAGATCGCGTTGAACTGGCGAAGGCGGGCGCGGTTCTTTTCATGGAAATGCAAATAAAACACGCTGGATAGCGGTTTGAGTTTTGTGATGACCATGCCCAAAGCGCGATTATTGCCCACGTTTCGCTGAGTTCGTGGAGTGTTTCTCTGTGATGTATTTTCAGCCATTATAATAACCTCTTCAGTTTTTCAAGACGCTTGATGTCCGCAAGTCTGCGCTCATGGTACTCATGCAGTAATTCGCGGATGGGTATAATTTTCTTTTCTGTTTCCTGAATCATCTCCAGCTCCCAGTCCAGAGCTTTAGGAAAACAGCTAACACTGTAACCGCCGAGTTTAGGTTTAACGAGAACCCCGTAGTGTTCAATTCGATTTTTAAACCTGGGGGAGAAATCTTTCCAGGAAATAGTAACTTTTTGGGATGAGCCCACTTTTCTTATCACTGGTGCAAATCTGCCTGGATTGAATTTTCCTCCATTCGCGTAGGTTGTATCTGATATCAACTTGTTCCTGGCTTTCCATACATTCCAGTACTGATCCAGGACAAGGGTGGCTTCCTGTTTCAGCAATTCGATATAGAGCACAGCGTTACCAATGACGGTTTCCTGGTGAGCAATAATTTCTGAATTCATGCGTAGTTCCCTCCTGCCCAAAAAGATACAGGAATCAGGAACGGATTTTCTGAACTAACAAGCCGGTTATTAGTTTTTTTAAAATTTTTTCTATACAGACTGAGCCGAGAAAAAAGTAACTTTTGGCCCCTCAGGGAAGGATGCCGTCAAAATGAAGGCACTCAGAGCGTTTCCGTTGTGACGAGATGTCCTGAATCAGAAGGTTTTCAGAGCACGCAGAGGAAAAAAGTAACTTTTAACTGAGTGTTGATAGTATCCCTTATACATAAGTAACTATTTTGACAAAAAGTACTCATGAGCCATAAACCATTTTCAGAGCTTCATTAGTACTTTTTCCATAAAAAAGTACTAATGACATAGTTTTTTCATTAGTACCTTTTCCACCAAAAAGTACTAATGAAAAGTCGGTTTTTTAAGGCATTTCTAAAAAAAAGTGCCCAATGTTATAAGTGCCAATTCGTTCTATCTTGCCTTGAGGCTTTATCATGGATAGTATCTAATAATATTAGTACCAGTTTTGTTGTTCTCTAGCCTGGATAGCTATGATATAATCATAATGTTTACGGAAAACACATACCGCTATAGCAGATATAGATGCTTGGAAAGAGCCCGGAGAGCGTATGGTCATACAACCCAACGTACAGACTGACACGGTCGTAAAAGCTTTTCTCCGTTCGGAGTTACAGTTAATACGGAGTCAGCAAAAACTGATGTCCGTGTTACCACGTGAACTGGCATCAGACTATCGCTATATTCCAGAGATCCTTCTCGGGCGTTTTTTTCATCCGACTACGGATTCCCGACTTAATCGGATTGCGCAATCAGAGGAGCGGCCTGGCAGCCTGTTAATACCACGAGTAAACGGACAGCAAGTTTCCTGGAATAACCTGATAAAACAAATTCGCGACGACTCTCAGTACCTGAAGTTTGAAACATACGGCAGGCCTTTTGACAGTTCAGAGCTTAAACCAAATGCGTCATGCGAATTATTTAGCGGAAAGCAGTATGTCTATAAACCTGCGGATCTGGAGTTGTTTAGAAAAAACATCGTCTCAATACAGATGAATTTCCTTGTCAATCTGTGGAACCTCGTTAGGTTCAATCCGGCATTTGTTCGCGCCTATCTATCGTTATCGAATGACGCTTTTCAGATGCTGGCCGATACAGAGATGAACGCCTTTGTTGAGGTGACAAACGTTGTTTTGTTTCCACGTTTCATTCAATACGATTCTGGCCGTCGTGATGT
Source organism: Klebsiella sp. GG_Kp146 (assembly GCF_040061975.1). Lineage (NCBI taxonomy): Bacteria > Pseudomonadati > Pseudomonadota > Gammaproteobacteria > Enterobacterales > Enterobacteriaceae > Klebsiella > Klebsiella sp. GG_Kp146. Next base: position 63,143 of record NZ_JBEAHA010000009.1, on the reverse strand, counting down.
TAAAGTCTTTGCCTGGGCCTACGAGATAATGTCTGATGTTCTAGATGGTTTTATACCTCGTGAAAATATTGAGAATCTGCGCATTGAATTTAGCTTAAAAGAATCAATTGAGAAGCTAAAAACATTTTAAAGATTATACGAATCAGGTCGACTTTACAGGTTGTGCGCCAGGATATGTCAAAGCACGGTCAGTTCATTCGCAAAAAAATTGATAAGCGTTAAACAGAATATCGTTAAAAAGTAACTTTTCAGAACCGCCAGGGTATGGAACTTCACCGTGCCATTGTGCCAACTCAGGAGCAATGTTAGGAGATTGCGGATAATGGCTATAAAGAAAAATGAAGTCAGTTACCTGAACCAGATCGCAAGCGCGTATAAATTAGTAGAATTCGATGCCAATAAGTACACAATAGCGCATCTCTATGGTCGTAAAATTGCGGACAGGCTGGAGTATTCCAGAACGGCCAGTTCAAGACGGGGGGTTGGATCATGGCTTGGAGATAAGTATGCCATGCTACTTTCTAATGTCGTCGTCAATCACGCTATTCATATTTTCGGTTATGATCCACAAAGACCCGATGAATCAACGAAAGAAATGGATTTCAACGCATTAATTGATTTGTTAATTGATACGGGTTATTCACCTGATATCTACCCACTAAAAATCAACAAAATCGTCGATGTTCTTAATGGGATGTCTGAAGCAGACTATAAAGATTTCTGTCTTGTCTGCAACAAGCCCTACATCCATTCACCATCCGGTTTTGACTCCTGTCCGACATGTAGTGCTAAAAAATGCAAAGTCGCTATCATGCGTTATTCACAGTCTGTTGTTCCCTTTGATGAAAAGTGATGATGAGGTCATGGAAAATCAACTTTTACACACTGCAAGCACAATCTGTCATATATCTTTCTCGGCAACTGGAATTACAACACCTTCAGATGCTCGGGGCTTTTATCATATGTCTGATTGCATCCATAATCGGTTACGAACACTATCACCAGATTTGAATGTCCGTTGTGCTTCCTATTTATATCTGCCAGTAGTCCATACGGCATTAAGAGCAGAAGATCTAAAAAGATATTTTCCTGATAGTACCATCCAACTCGTTCACGAGCTCACACCATTAAAAAGAGCAACCTGTCCATCGGGGAAAATCAGGTTCGATAAAGAGCTTGATGCCTTGTTTTCTTCCAGTTCCGCAGCTGTCAGTATTCGTTTAGCAGAATACCTTTCAAGCCCTTCCCGCTTTTTACGCATGATAAAAAATCCTGACCGCAAGACCCGTATAGAGGAAATCCTCACGACAAGAAATTGCAATTTATCTCACCAGTTAACTCTTCTTATACAGGCAGAGGAAACGGTGTCACGGATTGCGTTGGCTAAAAAAACCTGACGCCATTAATCGTGCTAACGATATACTTATCATTGATAAATCATATGTGTGTTTTATCATTTAAGATTTTTCTTTATTCTTCGACTTCAGGATGCACTACCCATGCCTGATACAGAGAATGAATATCCCCCACTAAAATCAAAATTTCTCAGTTTAATTTTTCGCGACAAATCAGAAGTGATAAAAGTCTTTTTGAACTGATGTGAGAGGGGGATTAAGTGGTTACTATGAGATGTTGCAAAAAGTCAGTTTCCTCCCGCCTCCTGTGGAGCGCCATAAAGTTCCGGCAACATCCTAATGTGTGAGCAGGGAACAACATGAAAGAAAAATCATTCCTTTTTAAAAAGACCCCTGTTATCCAGGAAAACTGATTTTTTTTTATGGGATGATAATGCTATCCATCAAGGGGTAGCATATGCAGATCACAAAAAAATTTATCCTGAAAACCATCATTAGCTCATTGCTGGTGCTTTCTACAACGTCGGTGGCCGAAACTCAGTATGCCGGAACAACACCATTTGTTTCAGGCCAGTCACTGAAAAAAGGCTTTTTCTGGTATAACGACAAAGAACCTGTTGAGGAAGAAGAACAACAGGACCAACAACCATTATCAGGTTCTCCCTCCCAAAACCAAAATGAAGAACTAAAACTTGATTCACGCTGGCTCAAAGAAAACCTGCTGAATCTTCGTTTTGCGGCGATGGACAATCCAACCGATGAGAATCTGTCCCGCTATTATACTGCTAACCGACTCATGATGGATATTGCCACCCGCTTCTCTGACCGAACCAGAGACTATTTCATTAATAATCCCATGATGTCAGAAAAAAGGCGTCAACCAACCGAGACCGTTGCATTAAATGCGCATCGCGCTGGACTTGAGGAAAATCAGCAAAAAGCGCTGTCTTCCATATTCCAGAAAAGTGGTCTTTTCTTCTTCTTCCAAAGCACCTGTCAGTACTGTCATGAACAAAGTCAGATTCTCAATTTCATGCAGAACTATTATCACATCGATATTATGCCAGTTAGTATTGATGGACGTCCTTTACATAACGGCATATTTCCTCGTTATGGTCGTGCCACTATGGAGATGATCAAACAGTATGCCATTACGGAAGTTCCTACCGTTTATCTGATGTCAAATGACGGATCCCAGGCAACAAGAGTAAGTACCGGTCTGGTCTCAGCAGAAGAGTTAAAGAACACGATTATCCTGGCCGCAAGAGGAATGAACCTGTTGGACGAAGCATCATTCCAGAATACCCTCGATATTAAAAAACAGTATGTCCTCGGTGACAGGGATGTACTGACGGTTAATAAGATGAGTTATGAGCAGGATCCTTATCTTCTTCAGAACATAATGGATAAAAAACTCAGCGAATATGACATGCCGACGACCGATAAGGTTGATGCAGGTATCACTGCAAATGAAGGGGGCTACAGTGGCTACTTACATTAAAAAAGTAACTTTCCTCAAAAAGTTACTTTTATCGGCCATGTTCTTTGGCGTGTTCTCCATGCAAGAGGTCCACTCTGCCAACGTCATGGAGGGCATATTCAAAGGTATGGTTGCCTCCACAGATCCGGCAACTGTCCGAACCGCATCGAGAGTAGGGGCTGTTGGAGGGAGTTTTTCTTACAGGCAGCCTCAAGTCAACACTAACCTCGTAAATGTGAGTTTCCCTAAAGCTAGTGTCGGCTGTAACGGCATCGATATCTTTCTGGGCAGCTTCAGTATGATCAACGGTGACCAACTCGTGCAGATTGGGCGTGGCATAGCGCAGGGCTCAGCCGTCTACGCCTTTAACACTGCGGTCTCCGCAATTTGCGCCGACTGCGCAGCTATTATTGCCAACATTCAGGACAAACTCGCCGCGCTGAACAAATTCGCCAAAGACAGTTGCAACGCGACGTACGAATTTCTACAGAACGGGCTGGGTACTCCGCAGGAGTTTACTCAGAATATTGGGCTCGGCGGCGGCGCTGTTGACTCTATGGTGTCCGGTCTTTTCCCGGATTTCGGTAGCACCATGAGTCAGTCTGCCAGTGACGTAAACAAAAAGAACTATGCAAAAGATCCAGAGGCCTTTAAAGAAAAATATGCGGGAAACATTGTCTACCAGGGCTTCATGAGTATTGATAACGGCAATATGAATGTAGGTGGTGTGACTGAATTAACGGGTTATAAATTAGCTGAACAAATCATGTCACTGACGGGTACGCTTATTGTCAGTTGGGACAGTAACGGTGAAAACTCTGCGATAACACCGATCCCACCAACGATGAAAGCTTCAGACTTCATAAAAGGCACTGGTTCAAGCAATGTTAAAATAAATGTCTGCAACCCGGCACCTGATTTAAGCAGCAACAAGAAAGCCCAGTGTCTTGAAATGCGTCAGGATTCTACACAATTCAAAGGTCTTTCTGAAACCATTATAGAGACATTACTTGAAGTTCAGCGGGCTGTGAGAAATGACACTGAATTGTCACAAGATCAACGTCGATTAATCGGTATGTTGGGAATAAATAATATCATACCAACCCTACAGACGTTGTCTGCTGCTGAGGGCGTTCAGTACATCAATGATATCAGTACGATAGCGGCGAAAAATTTCACGATCGAGCTGCTTAGTAATGTCCAAAATAAAATGACAAATATGACGCTTCCTTCTGAGGCGATGACATCATTTAAAGACCAACTTGAAAAAATAAACCAGACATTCAGAAACCAAATCCGCAGTGCCTCTGAAGTGCAGTCCATTCAGAACACAGAGGAAAAAACAGTTCTGGCCTACTGGGATATGGCATTCGTTAAAAAACGCACTTATGGTGATAGCGGGAACGGGGGCTGATATGAGTAATTTCACGATATACACCATTGGTGAAATTGATTTCGTCTATACGGCTTTTAATGGGATCGCACTGATTTTTTCCAGCCACGGCTCAAATGAATGGATCAAATTTGCGGCTTATGCTGCTGCTATTGGACTCTTCTATAAATCAATGAAGTGGGTACTCGCCCCGAGTAAAACTGATGTCCCAATATTCTCATGGATTATGGGGCTGTTGTTCTATTCAATTGCCGTCATTAAAGCCGATGTCACGCTGGAGTCGGTGAAAACAGGCGAAGTCAGAAATATCGATGATGTCCCGCTTTTTATTGCTGCCTCGGGAGAGCTCACTACCGGTTTATTACATGGTCTTATTACAGACTGGCGGGCAGCGTTTGACCCGCTCACCCCGGTAGGACAGGTCACTGATACGCTGGATGACAGCTTGACACTGGGTCCAATGACCAAAATGGTCAAATATATGGAGTGGGGCGGGGAGTCGAGCGGGTTCTGTCAGGCATTTCCGAATACGATGAGCGGAAGCGAAAAACCGGTGACATTCGATGTGTGCAGAATAATTCAGTCTATTGCCCGAGACTGTATAAAAACGACCCAGGATTCAGAGGTTCAGACAGCACTCAGAGGCGTGGCGTTGAATGAAATCTATGCAACAGACCTTGGGTCCGTAATAAATGTTATGGACTCAATGACGGCCAACAGCCTGAAGACGGCCAGCGTCCCCATGGTGACATCTACCGGACTGCAGTATGCGTCGTGTACGGATGCATGGGCGGCGGTAAAAGCTGCATTCGCCTCGCCTCAAGGCGCTTCAATTATGAGAAATCTTGGGCAGATGAATCAGTTTGTTGCGCCGCAACAAGAGGATAATGGTCAACAAACTGACTTTATCGGCGGTGCGGCCACCACGCTTTTTGGAAGCGCAGGTCAGGCTCACAATATCACAACAGCTGCATTCGTTCTTAATCAGGTCGACAAAGGCGTTCTCCAGTACAGGAAGGCGCTAGGTATAGCGGCAGACTATCAGCTCTTCGAAGCGAGCATGAAAAGAACGAATGCAATGGTTAGTCAAGGGCAGCTCTGGCTCAACATTTCAGGCGCTGCAATATCTTTCCTGGAAATGTTCAGCTACATGGTCGCCCCTTTTGCTCTGATTGCGATCCTGTTTTTAGGGGGGGAAGGTATCGCTTCAGCCGCTAAGTATCTGCAGCTAATTGTATTCGTTAACATGTGGCCGATAACGGCAGTCATGGTAAACGCATACGTGAAGATGGTACTGAATCAACAGTTTGACACATGGACATCGCTGGGGGTTCAGACCACGATGAACTGGGCAAATATGGGGAGCATTCAGGAGACGTACGGCAGCTACCTGTCTGTGGCCTCAGCTCTGTATTGCATGGTGCCGATGCTGACTCTATTCCTGTTGACCACCAGCATTCACCCGATGATGGGAGCGTTGAAAAATGTCACACCTGATGCCCCAAACAATACCGGCCACGTCACACCAGACGTTTGGTCGGCGGGGAATGCGGGTAAACAGTCCTTTGGTGACCAGACACACACCGCAGCCACTACAACAGGTGGTGGCATGTCGTCAGGAGGGCTTCTGGATTCTCAGACCAGGATGATGCCAACTCTTGGGTTGGGTGCATCGCTGAGTGATACAGTCAGAGCATCAGGCCAGAACTCGATAGGGACCGACAGGACCTCCACTCTCAGCTCAAAACAGGCGTTAAATGAAGCCTGGGCCAGTGCAACACAAGGTAATCGAACACAAACAGCAGGTTCAACAAACCAGGGCGGAATGAAACTTGTCGATGATGTAGCGGCCGGGATGACCAGAAATCTCGGAAAAGATACTGGAGTATCATCAGATGCCCTTAAATCTATGGCGGCCTCTGCCATCCTTAGCGGAATGGCAGACTTAGGTTTAAATTTGGGTGGTAAAGGTGGTGCAGGGAAAGGCGGTGGCGAAGAGGGGGGAGCAGGTTTATCAGGAAAACTTTTAGGGCAGATAGCAGCACGAATTCAAGGAAACAGTCAATTATCTGACGGTGCGAAAAAAGCCCTCACTGACAATCTGATGAGTAGCATGAAAAATGGTGATGGTTTTTCTAAGGACATAGCTAAGCTGGAGTCCAATGTGATCCAGAATGGTTTCTCTGACTCTGACAGTTACCAAAAAACGGCACAGAAGATGCAGGAACACGCCCAGGCTGTCACTAATAAAGAGAGCAATGCATTCAGTAAAACAGGTGAACAGGCTTCACAACTTTCAATGAATAGCAGTCTGAACATTGACGGGGCCAAAGTGTCTGACACCCTGAGTAAACCAGCGACAGCGCAAACTGTAGGTGATTGGGCGCAGGCTTCAGGTTTAAATCGTGAAGCAGCAGTGGGTAAATGGAACGAAATGAAAGGGACATTAAATGGCAGTAACACGCTGGGAGACACGAGAAACGGCAACGATGCATTTGTTAAAATGATGTTTAACGAAGCCGAAAAACTATCTCGTATGGATTCTGGTGAGACTGTTGCTCATAATCTGGGCGATATTAAACAAGCCTCTCAAATGCTTAAAAATGCTGTCAGTATCATGGGTGCCAATGCCGGGATTATCTCGCCTGCGACAGAGAAACTGGATCAGTTTGTAGGGCTGGGTACTGGTGGCAACTATGCCAGCGGGCAGGAACAGGCACAAACAGCTCCGGACACGTCCGCAGTGCCTTCTGCAGGACAAGTTTCTGGTAATGTTTCTAATCAGCAGGGTGCTGTAACCGGTGGGCTCGCTCAGCGAGAACAGGCTGCGAAAGCACAACCAACAACGGAAGTTGGTGGAATGACAGCTGGCACACTTAATGAGGGCGATGGCAGAGCTCACGTAGCTAATACCAACGGGGAAAATAACGGACAAGTCCATACTCAGGCAGATTCGCAAAAACTTCAAAGGGTCGAAGATACGTTACCTTTGGGGAACGTCAATGAGACCATAGACAAGGCTAAACAGGCAGCGGATACCGATAGTCCATTACAATCCGTAGTTGCAGGCACACAAAGTACAGTTCTGGGTGATGCAGAAACAAGTGATATCAATGCCTCGACTCAGCAAACGATGAGAGACATGCAAACGCATGATATGCCGAGAAGTGCGGAGACTTTCAGCCCGTCCGGGAACAAAGAGAAAGACTCCAAAAACGCCTTAAGCCAGGCGGCGTTACACTCCGAAGTTGCCCGCAATCAGACTGGTGAGGCCAGAGAAAACAGCCTTAAAGAAGCTGAAGCATGGCGTTCTACATTCAACCAGCTATCAGGTCAAAATTATTCATCATCCGATGTTGACCGTGTTTCCCGGTTAGCTATGAACGGGAAAAATAATGGTTATGAAAATGGGCTTTCGGATGTTGTGAATAATGCCGTCAACAATACCGGCACCACGGCCACCAGAGTACCGACTGGGTCCTCTGATTACGAGCTGGGCGGAGATATGCGCGACAGTAACAGTAGAAGCCCGAACCTGAGGGATAAAGGGCAGGCAGCCAGAGAACAGGTGTTTGATAGCAACCGAACAGTAGCAAAAACGTTTACTGGAGCCGGTTCAGACCGTTATGTCGGTGATTCAATGAAGCTAGAAAACGGTTCATCCGGTCAAACGCTCATCGGCAACATGAGCAACAATATGCAGTTAAGACAGGCCAGCAATTTAGCTGAAAACAAACCTGGTATGACGGACGATAAATTAACCCAGCTTCGGGACGCGCAGGACACAGCAATGAGGACTGTCCAGAATAAACTGGCTGAAAACCCAAGATATGGGCCAGAAGCAGCAGCCGCTTACCCTGCATTTATCGCAAGCTTACCGGAAAGCATCGGAACCACACAAGGCCAGGATTTTGCGAAAGAGTTCTTGGATAAGCATCGAAAAAACTAATTAAAAGGCCCGTTTAAAAGCGCTGATCCCCATCACACACTCAGCGCTAATAAACACCATATTTCGGTTGATTTTGGCGAGGTGATTTGAACGGTGCTGAGCACCGTTCGTTTTAATATTAGCGAAGTATGGCGTAAACACGCTCCACTACAGGGCATACTGAAAGACTCGTTTTTACTCTGGCGAATGATTTATCTGATGTAGACAGGGAAAATGTTAAGAGAAAAAATGGCTATTTATAACGATTTGCGAAGACTCTTTGTTCTTAAGTACAAAACTGTCCAACAATATCAAGGCTAGTCATCATGTCTCTGATTTTGTTCTTGTTCATAACACCAATATTCAGTCGAACGTAAATCTGTAATATCATGTTGATCATATTCAACCGGATTACGATAAGTATTGTTTGACGATTCCGAGACAACCCTATCGGTATCTTTCTCACGGGTACCGAAGAGCGGGTATTTGCGTCCTACAGTGATGTAACGATATACAAGCACTGCTAGGCAAAAGACATAGAAGAGCCCTTTGAAGTCGGAAAGTTCAAATCCAAACAGTTCGTACATCATTGGGTAGCCCTCTGTTATCTCTCATTTGATTAGATTATAAACTATTTAAACTCTCCTCCAACCCACTATTTTCATCAAGTCCGGATGCCGCCTTATCTCAAAAGGGGGCTTTACAGCCCATATCCTATGGTGTATCCGTTGATACAGAACCGTTTTTATCCATTAAGGGCAGGGGTAACCTGGCATAGCCCCGGAAAGTTACTTTTCAGCCAGAATGCGTGAGGGCGGGTTGAGTTAATGCGGTATATAGCTGCTTTATGACACAGGGATCGCGTCCCTACATAAGCCTGGACAGATGAATGAGGTTTCAGTGAAGGAAAGCTTACAAAAGGTGCAACATGTCTTCCGCTTCTGGAAAGCTATTGAGGCACTGACGCCACAAAGTATTGATAAAGAAAATGCTCGTGACATAGATAATCCAGCGTACATGGTGACATTCGACGGGCTGCTTCCCTGGACGGATACAGAGCATGTTCGAAAACCCGTCCCCTCAGGCAAGGTCTGGCGTTACTCCGCTCAATGCGGGATCTACAATATTTCGGTCGTAGCCGATCAGCTTGAAGAAAAGCTTGGTGCCCATGATGACGTCGCTGAAAGTCGGAACACTGGCAAAAGCCGGTTGTTCGATGTCAGTTTCAGCAATAAAGGTATCCCCCAGGCCACATCATTCATGTTGTCAATGCCCGCATGGGCTGCTTCACAGGTGTTAAATCATGACCAGGGTGTGAAAGCGTTGAAAACACCCGTCAGTCCGGACTTGACGGGGCTTCCCGCGCTGTCAGATACACTCCCGATGATGGACAGCGGATTCCCTGAATTTGATCAGCTGACCCTGCATATTATGCAATGGATTGATGCTGAAGCTGTCCGTTTACAGCGTGACGAGCTGGCAGCTGATGTTTCCTGGATTAAGACGCTTGGCGAACTGGTACTGGAGAAGACCGGTTTCCCTTATGAGGCAATGGAGCAGCATGCTATCTGCCTTGTTAAGTGCGCCACAGTCAGGATCTCACAGAATAGCCATGAGGTGAATCTCTCCGTTGAGAGTACCAAAACGAACTCAGCCAGCAGCAGAACAGAGGGGAAAGGAAAGGAAAAAACCAAAAGTGCTGTACCGGATGATCTGATAAACAGCTTTTACATTCATGAGATGGAGGCGCTCGAAGGACACTGGAAAAAGAAAAATGTTGGCAGAGGTTTCTTTGACTACATGACGTCCGTGTCCCGGGAGAACAGGCAGGTAACGGATGTTCGAACCGGGGAGGGGTTAGATGCTGCATTTGACAGACTGCGTCCCACGCAACCGCCGGTCGGCACATGGCCCTCTCTATATCCGTTAGCGTTCAGCCAGCAGTTAGCCGTTAATGAGCTGTGGCGTAAAAATGCTGAGACACCCGGTATTTTTGCTGTCAATGGGCCACCCGGCACAGGAAAGACAACACTCCTTCGTGATGTGGTGGCCGCAGTCGTCACCGCGCGTGCCGGTAAACTGATTGAGCACAAGAACAGGGTTTTCTTAAACAAAGGCACTTTTACATGCGATAAGAAAACCATCCCCTTCTTTCCGCTTCACGATTCCATTGCAGGGACATCCATCATCGTTGCCTCTGCCAATAACGGCGCAGTAGAAAACATCTCGCTCGAACTCCCGGGTATTGACGCTGTACCTGAATGGGTACCAAAACAGTCAGATTATTTCAGCGAACTGGCTTCGCACCTGATGGGTAAACCAGCATGGGGGCTTCTGGCCGCAAAACTGGGTAATAAAGAAAACCGGGAAAATTTCCTGAATACTTTCTGGTGGAAAAAGCCCGATGAGCGGAATCAAAAACCGACAGTGCCTCCGGAGACATTCTCACCCGCCCGGGGTGAAGGGTTGCATTACCATCTTAATTTACTGAAGCCGACGCAGGGAGCCCGTAAACCCGCAATGTCCTGGTCAGAGGCTGTTATTCGTTATCAGAAAGCCACAGTCATCGAAGATGAAGCACGTCAGGAGCTCGTCAGGTATTCAGAACTTGAAGAACAGATAAAAAATCAGGAGCAGGCACTCATCCAGTGCGGGGAGAGCCGGGCCTCGATTAATGCCGCTCTGTCAGAACAGAACGGAATATACCTGGCGCTTTCCTCTGATGTTGCCGGACAGGAAGAAGCTGGTACCCGGTTACACCGGGAACTGGCGGAAGCCGATAAACGCGTCCACCAGCATGAGGCGAATAAACCAGGCATACTGATGGCGATTTTCTCACTGGGTAAAATACCGCGAGAGTGGTGGGGGCGTTATCAGCGACTGACCGATGAAATGGATTCACTGCGTACAACACTCGCCGAACATATTAAGGCGTTGACGAGCTCGCAAGCCCTCCGTGATGAAGCGCACAGTCAGACTGAGGCGCTTAAATCGGAGCTGGCGCTTTCTGTCAGCAGAGAGACAGCAATCAGGGAAAAGGTTGCCCGGGATATCTCGGAACTGGCAGAGGCCAGGACCATGATGGGGGATGCCTGGCCGGACCGTAACGCAACGGATGAACAAAGGGAACTGTCAGCACCATGGCTCAGTAAGAGATGGCGGGATACGCGGGAGAGGATGTTTCTTGCGGCACTGGATGTTCACCGCGCATTTATTGAATCTCACCCCGTTGAAATGTCAGCAAACCTGAATCTGGTGAGTGACTGGCTTAATGGTAAGGAGATACCAGATAAACAGGCAGCGCTTGCCCTTGATTCACTGAGTCTGGTTGTCCCCGTTATCTCCACAACGTTTGCGTCTGTTCCGCGCATGTTTAAAAAAATCGGCAAAGAAGCCATTGGGTGGTTACTGATTGATGAAGCAGGGCAGGCCCTTCCGCAGCAGGCAGCAGGAGCAGTATGGCGGGCAAAACGAACGGTTGTCGTGGGCGATCCAAAGCAACTGGAGCCGGTGAGTGGTATTCCTTCCTCTGTCGAAGGGGCACTTGCACAATCCTATGATATTCCAGCCAGCTGGTGGCCGGGTAAAATATCGGCACAGGTGCTTGCTGATCAAACGATGGAGCTGGGAACCTGGCTACCGGATGTTGAAAAAGGGCAGGTATGGGTAGGCTGTCCTTTACGAGTACACCGGCGTTGTGACGATCCCATGTTCAGTATCAGTAATAATATCGCCTACGGCGGGCTCATGGTGCATGGGAAAAAGCAAAGCACGTCGTGTTTGCCTGACAGTGGCTGGCTGGATGTTAAAGGTAAATCATGTGAAGGGAACTGGATCGCTGAGGAAGGTACTGCAGTAGAAAAGTTACTTTTGACACTGAAAGAGCAATACAGCATAGCACCTGACGACGTATTCCTGATTTCGCCATTTAAGGACTGCGCCATGAAGCTCAGAAAACTCGCTTCCCGGACCGGTTTCCGTTCCAACCGAACGGGGACCGTGCACACGACACAGGGTAAGGAAGCGGCCGTGGTCGTGCTTGTGCTGGGGGGAAACATTCAGAAAAATGGGGCAAAGTCCTGGGCGGCCAGCAAACCTAACCTCCTGAATGTGGCCGTGAGCAGGGCCAGACAGCGGCTGTATGTTATCGGGGAGCGTTCACTGTGGGAGAAACATGCCTACTTCTCATCCCTTTCACGAGAGTTAGGGCCACTGCAGGAAAAGATGCATAAGAATGCTGTGACAGAGCCCTGATTTGAACATTTAACGATGTCCATGAGGGAACCGGGCCCCCTGTTCTGGACTGAATGGGGCGTCCGGACATGGCGACACGCCGGTACCGGCACACCCTGCAACGGTGAGATAAAAGTGACTTTTACTGATTGCATCGTTCAGGGTTGTGGCGGTGAGTTGTTCGCGAGCTTACCCGATATCTCTGGCGTTTGTGGTTTTACGCGATCAAGCCCTGTCCATGCATTGAGTTGCATCATTTTCCCGTTACGCTGAAGACGCCGGTTATATCGTTCCATGAACTTGAAAATATAGTTGGCTCTGACGCGTGGGGTTCTGCTGTTATAGTCTGCAATTCCTTCAAAAACATTCCCCTTCCGGTCGATAATTTTCCGGTGCAGCCACCATGTACCCACCCAGAAAGAAGCACAGGGATCGTAAGCAAGCTCACGCCAGGTTATCGCGGGGAAGTGAGATTTTACCTCAGCCAGATTTGATGAATTGATCTGCATCGGGCCAATATCCCATGACCCATTGGTGTTGAGTACAAATGAACCAATCTTCCCACCTTCATTATCAAACAGAGTGAAAACCAGGTCACTGTCGATACCAAAAAAACGGGCTGCATCCGTTAAACACTGGTTCTTTACCGCCTCAGGTACGTTTTGGGGCCTCGGGCGATCCTGGGGCGGATTGAATGTGGTGCTGGCATTGACGGTGAATGTTGCGAACAACGCTGCGCCCAATAAAGATTTTGTCATCAACCCGCTCCTCAAAAGTAACTTTTACAGGTTACACGACCTCAAAAAGATTTTTTTCTCTCCCGGGGTAAAAACACCGCCTGGTCGGAAAAATATTTTTTCTTGTTTGGTACAGTAATTCAGGAGGTAGGAAATGATAAAACCTGTTGTTATTGCACTGACATTATTATCCATACCAGCGTATGCCGACGTTGAATTACCCGCTGAAGTTAAAGTAAAACTGGAAGCCCTCGGTATTGATGCTGTCACTGCTGAAAAATCACCGGTGGAGGGGATTTATTCGGTTTTCTCTAAAGAAGGTACCAGTTATGTCACTTCTGACGGTGCTTACATATTTACCGGTAATTTATTCCGGGTGAAAGGTGCTGATGTTGAAAACACAACTGACGAGTTTATCAGTAAAGGGATGAGAGCCTATATTGAAAAACTCGATACTATCACCTACAAAGCGCCTGATGAAAAATATGTCATAGGGATATTTACTGATATCACCTGTGGTTTTTGCCAGAAGCTACATAACGACCTGCAGTCCTATCTGGATAAAGGGATCACCATAAAATACATCGCATACCCTCGGGCCGGTATGAACTCCATGATTGCGCGGAACATGGCTTCAGTCTGGTGTACGGAAGATAAACCGGCCGCGTTGACTAAAGCAATGAAAGGGGATGGCCTGCCTGATAAGCAGCCAACAAAAGCCTGTATGGATTCGGTTCAGGACCAGTTCAATGCAGGGAACATGTTCAGACTTTCAGGCACGCCAGCGGGTTTAAGCCTGAAAGGGGAGCCTATGGTATTTGCGGGTTTACGAGACCCGGACCAAATGCTTAATAGCCTGAAAACGGCCAATCAGAAAAAATAACTCTCCGGGAGAGACGATGAAGAAATTTATGGCAATTGCAGCGGTCGTGGTTGTGTCATTTTCAGCACAGTCCAGTTTTTGTGATCAGAGCGGCTGCAAAGTTACTTTTGTTGATGTCGATGTCGACGGTACCGAAAAACCGATCATGCTGCTTGATGCTGCGGGAACTCCGACGAAGAGTTCTATGGGCCGGGTGTTTGATGATGTAAACACTACCGGTAAGAAAATACAGACCGAAATGAACTCATCAGTATCAGCATCAGCATCAGGGCATTCAGACAAATCGTCGCCAGTGCAAATTAACAGGGTGTTAAGCCCGATAACTATCTACAGCGCATAATACGGAGCCTGTCATGGGATTAATAAGAACTGTGGTTTATGTGGGTATCATCGGCGGTATCTTTGCCTATTCACAAACAAAAGACAGCCTTGAAAATATTTCATTCCCGGATGCGGAGTTACCTTCATCAATCACCAGCAATAACCTGATGAAATCATCAGGGCTGAGTGACCATTACGCCTCACTGAAAAACAGCGGCCTTCCTGAACGAATGTCCGCATTACTGGATGATGCGCCTGATATCCGGGGTTCAGTCAATGATGTCGTCATGACGGCCGGAAATATCGATATCCAGAAAGTTATTCAGGATGCCGTGGATGAACTTGAAAGCAGCAGCCGAAAGACCAGTAAATAAATTGTCTGTCGGATGCATCAGTTGCATCGCGTAAAATTAAATAACGCACAGAGATAAATCATGGAAAATAAACAAAGCTCTAAAAAACGTACTTTGATTAATATTGCCCTGGTGGTTGGTGGCTTTGTAGCCGGTTCGGTGATCTGGGGACCTGGCAGTAACCTGATGAAATCGAATGATCGTACTAATGAGTCTATCAATAAACAGTCTATTGAGCAGACTAATATGATCAATACTTCAGCACTTACAGAGCCTCAGGCGAATCAGCCAGCCGGTTTAGTCCTGACAGAACAGGACAAAGAGTTGATTGGAAAGACGGCGGCTCAATATTTGATCGACCATCCTGAAAACCTGGTTGAAGCAGGTAAACGCCTGGAGTCTAACCGCGATGGGGAGAAAATGTCTAATGTAGTGAATACAAAAGACGTTCTCCTGGAATCAACCTACACACCAAACTACGGTCCGGATAATGCGGATGTAGCCGTAATCGAGTTTTTTGATTACATGTGCCACTTCTGCCAGCAATCCAGCCCGGTTCTTGAGAAGGCCATTAGCGCGAACAAAAATGTGCGAACGTTCTTTAAAGATTTCACTATCTTTGCAGACCGTACTCCGATTTCAGGTATGGGCGCGAAAATTGGTCTTTATATTTTCCGGACATACGGTCAGGATAAATATTATGAGTTTCATAATAAATTAATGAACGAGACCGGAATAGCGCTTCAGGCCAGAAAGGATTACTCACCGAAAAATCTGGCAACGCTGGTTCATGGGCTGGGGTATAAAGATATTCTTGACGAACACGGTAACTTCCTTCTGGCTGCAGAGCTACGTGACCAGCTCCAGAATGTGCTTGATGCGAACATGATGCTGGCTGATAAGCTCAATTATAGTGGTACTCCGGTATTCATCGTCATGAACATTAAGAATCCGCAAAACAAAACGACCACAGTAATGCCTGGTGCTCCCGAACTTTACAGGCTTCAAAAAGCCATAGACCTTGCTGCCGGTAATTAAATTGTAAGGGTTCTGTTTTTGTTATTTTATACATGGCAATAATTTACAGGGTGGTTTTTATGTTCGAACAAAATAATATTTTCTACAGTATGTTACTTTTGATTATTTTCTTATCGTACATGCTTTATAAAAGCATTAAGTCAAAAAAAAGATTGCATAACCGGTATGAGGAAGTCTATAAGGCTTTTCATCTGGCTGATTCAGAGTACAACGGCGGCATGAAAGACGCTTACAGAAACTTATCTTTAAGCAATGCGCATTTGAAGTTTTTGGCAGATTACTTCAACCAGGAGACGGTTAAGTTTGATGGCAGAAGCATAATCTGTGAAAGAGAAGATGACGTTCAGTATGTTTTTTCACTTATGTCGGAAAGTCATTTTTGGTTGAATAAAGCCATGAAAGACATAGATACAGTAGTTAATAATACAGATGTAATCAAAGATATTAAATTATCAGTGCCTCCGTTTTCTTCATTGGGTGGGCTGAAATTAATAGCGGATGAATTTAATCTTGAAAGTAAAGAATTTGATGGATTTTCCACTCTTAAAATCAAGTATGAAGAGCAAAAGGGGGAGAGATGACAGGGGCTTTGTTTTCACTTTCTGCTGGTGGGGCGGTGTTTGCCGCCTCTGTGATTATTCTCATTCTCAGTGCTATGCTATACGACAGTTTAACTAGAAGTCGTGTTAAAAATACACAATTATATGAATTTACAGCTTCGCCTGAAGTAGCAATTGCCACTCATCCAGACGGAGCTGTTCTGCTCTATCTTGATTTTGACGGCGTCCTGCATCGAAGGATGAATGAGTCCTTTGAAAGAATGCCCCTGCTTGAAGAAATTTTAACTCAATGTCCAGAAATCCTCATCGTGGTCTCCAGCAGCTGGAGGGAAACGATGTCTTTAGAGGGGCTAAAGCATCTTTTCCCAGTATCATACCGGAACAGAATCATTGGCGTTACACCTTCACTTCAGAGTGTACCGGATAGTGAATATATCCGGTACAGGGAATGTCTTTCAAATTCCCAACATCTGGGTATCAGTAATTTTATTATTATTGATGATGAGTCGCACCGTTTTCCACCTGGGTGTGAAAATCTGGTGTCAACAAAATATAGAGAGGGGATGACTGACGAAACAGTATCCGAAGTCATCATGAAGTATCGTCAGTATTTCTCCTGAAGGCGCGCGTTTCATATTCTGAATATGATGAAATAAACGCCGATTATGAAACGCAGAAAGTTACACCAGGGGTAAGGAGCTGGCATCAACGGATTACCGGGAAGGTTTAACAGAAAAAACAGCAACACATATTGTCCAGCGATCCCCGTCCCCCCTAGAATAAACACTCTATTAGAGTCACCTGCTGATAAGGATGAACATACATGCCTGAAGAGTTTGCCATGAGAAGAGGAGGGGCAATATGTCGCTGATTACCATTGTTCTTGTATTCATGATAGCGATAGTTGTTACTGTGTTTATATCTCATTTGTTGCCCGTAAAAATTCCATTACCTTTGATCCAGATAGCTGCGGGGGCTGGTCTCGCTGCCGGAGGCTTCCAGGTTGATTTCGATCCGCATATCTTCCTGCTGTTGTTCATTCCCCCTCTGTTGTTTCTGGATGGCTGGCGAATACCAAAGGATGCGTTTTTCAGTGATCTGAAACCCATCCTGTCACTGGCGATTGGACTCGTTCTGGTCACCATTATTGGCATTGGCTGGTTTATTCACTGGCTTATCCCGGCGGTTACGGTGGCCGCCGGATTTGCGCTCGCTGCGATTCTGTCACCAACTGACCCGGTGGCCGTTTCTGCCATGACTGCAAACTCTCCGCTGCCCTCACGAATGGCGCATATCCTCGAAGGCGAATCCCTTCTAAACGATGCATCCGGCCTTGTGGCATTTAATTTTGCGATTGCTGCAGTGCTCACCGGTACCTTCTCCCCGGGAGAGGCGGTGACTAAATTCTTCCTGATGGCCTTCGGTGGCATTCTGAGCGGTCTTGTGGTCGTCTGGGTAACCGGTAAGTGCAATAATTTTCTGGTGAAACGGACACGCGAAGAACCGGCCATTCAGATACTGATTAGCCTTCTTATCCCGTTTGCGGCGTATATTCTCGCTGAGGCATTCCATGTCTCGGGGATCCTGGCTGCCGTAGCCGCAGGCATCGCTATGCACTATGAGCAGCTGTCGGGGCCTCGTTTACCGGCCACACGCATGAAAAGCAGTGCCGTGTGGAATATGCTTCAGACCACGCTAAACGGGATGATTTTCCTGATGCTGGGCGAGCAGTTGCCACGTATGTTACTGACCCTGCCAGATGTGGCACAACAGGCAGGCGCTTCATCCCCGTGGTACTTACTGCTGTATGCTGTGGTTATCACACTAGCCCTTGGCGTGATGCGTTTCATCTGGGTATGGCTGTCCATAACCCTGACGGTATTTCGTCAGAAACGACGGGGTAAGGTCACGACTGCGCGCCCCCGGTTCACTGCGATGGCCGTGATGGCTCTCGCGGGTGTGAAGGGTTCAGTCACTCTGGCGGGGATACTGACGCTTCCGGTCGTACTGGATGACGGGTCACCATTCCCGGGCAGAGAGTTGCTTATCTTTCTCTCAATGGCGGTGATCCTGTTATCACTTATTGTGGCAGCTGTAGGACTTCCCTTCATGACACGCTCTCTCGGAGAGGATTTGCCTCATGACGCCGGTAGCGGCAATATCGGTGCAGCATTGACTGAAGCGGCCATCAACCGACTGAGCGATTTGCTTAGCCAGCCTGTCGATGATCCCGATGAGCAGGCATTACGAGCTGATGCCGGAAATATGCTCCTTGAGACATACCAGCGGCGGCTTCACTACAACTACAGCGATGAACAAACCGACGTCGGACTGGAGTTGATGAAACGCACCAGGCTTGAGAAGTTTATGCAACGTGAGGCTATTATCGCGCAACGTAATGAGCTTTTCCGTATGCGAAAGGCCCGTACCATCAGCGATACCGAATTCCATCAGACGCTCAGGGCGATCGACCTCAAAGAAGAGAGTCTTCATTAACAGGTGTCCGTATCAGTCCTCTCTGTTCAGCGATGAGTGGGGAGGCTGAAGGCTTTGTTAATTCAACACTCATTATCAATTATTGTGCCTGGGGAATTATTCATGTCTGAAAATATTGTTTTATACCACTGTAACCATTGTTCGGGATCCGGGACATGTAGCAATGGAGCCAACGGGAATTCATGTGTGGTATGCGTAAAAAGAAGGCAAGGTATGGGAGAGATACCACGTTACTGGGGCTTCCAGCGAAAAAGGTATCTTGAATCATTCACCGGGCTGGCATGCGGTTGTTGTGGGGGGATCGGTAAGGCTGAAATCATGACCGCAAGAATAAATGGACGAATAACTTCGGTATTAGGGATCATAATGCCATTCTTTCTAATACTCCTGACATTTTTGTCCTCGGCCTCTGGAAATACAAGGCTGTTTGATGTTTTTTCAACACTGGCTTGTTCCGTCACCGGCACAGTTATTGGGTATTACTTCTCATCGAGTAAAAACAGTTCGTAATGGTGTTAATGGGTCAGGTGGTTCAGATACTGGGAGTTACGGAGAAAAGTTACTTTCAATGCTTGTTTCCGAGTGAAGAAGTATGGGGGGATTAAAGCGCTTTCCTGCGCCGGGGCTTCAGTCCGGGTTCTGACAGTTGCGGGACAATGGCCTAGTTTCGCAGGCTGGTTAGTCACTCGAATGCCCCGTAAGATAAAAATTTTAAAGCGAGTGAAGCAGGAGAATGTTTTATCCCGGGGCTGAGACAGTTTGTTAGCCCGCCTTGCTGATAAGTACAAATATTTAATTTTACAGAAGAGTTTTCCTGATACGAACTTCCTGGATGAAAAGGGTAATAGAAGCCACAATGATAATGGAAAAAAATACGATTTTAGGAATATCGTAATTGAACACGGTGGTGAACTTATCATTGTTATATAGATGGTTGTTCCTGTAAGAGAACGTTTCGTAGATATTCCCCCAAATTTCGAGGGCAGATCCGACAGATAAAACAATAAATAAAAATGAGCAGTTAACTCTTATGCTTTTTCGTTTCCTTCTTCTGTTGAAAAATAAGGCAGTAATAATTACCGGTACAGCAAAGGCGATTAAGTCCTTGAAGCTGAAAGTTGATAAAATTTCCATATCTGAAATCCTTTAATGTACTCCTGGAAAAGTAGGGCGGTTTTCGATCGTCACATCACAAAAACAGACCACGAAACCGCAAAGGTCAAAGTTCTCGCTAGGAGTACTACTGCTACCCATATACCGTTATACCTCTTTACGGCATATCGTCAACCCGCGTACTGTAGACTTATTGAGAATTTGCAGACCACCACGGCGAAGGTCGTCGGTGCCAGCTACGGGGAAAGGGGATCATCTTGTTCGTAAATATTGACTTCGACAATAAATCGGCAGTTGCCAGTATTTCGTTAGAAGGTTGGGCTCAGCCGCTTGTCGAATTCCTCGCACGGTATTTTACCATCCATAAAGACATGCTTCATCTGGACTACTCCCACCTATCAACTGAGAACTCTGGTGTTAGGGTTACGCATTGGCTATATGGTTCGCAAACTGAGCGTGAGCACTTTATTTACGAATTCGAGAACGCGGCACAGCACGGGCAGATAGCGCTGACCTTAAAAATTCTCGGACACGGACCCACGGGGATCGAGAAGTCGCGCTCTATCTTGGACCAAACTTCTTACCGGTGCGCCCAGGAGACCTTCAGTGATTGCATACTAAATGGCGATCCCTCGGCGTTACGCGAAACCATTGTAGCGAAAATCGAGCCGCGTGCTATTTGGGTTGAATGGTTGCTCGAAAACCGTTCATGTTCTCGGAATAAATATTTGGCCGATCATCAGATCATGAAGGCGTTGGTGGTCAATACTTCCGAGGAAGATTGCATCTATGTTCTTCAACTTGTCGCCCCTACTAACGGAGGGAATAATTGGGCTTTCGATCAACTGATCCTGCAGCATTGGCAGTGTGTATGTGACTACCTGGAAAAAAATATTGACAGGTCGTCGGACTATTCAAGCAACAGAAGGCCTGAGTTCGTCTTAACTCTATTTGAGAATTCGTCGAAGGTGCAGACGTCCCGGTGGGTCTGTGAACAGGTTTTTGAACGAGCCGCTCCGGCAGTCTTTCCTGAGCTAATCGAACATTGCTGTGCGATCTTGCCGGAGGATGTACGTAATTTGTTCCTGCGCTGGAACATCCATTCGAAGAAAGAGAAGTATGACTATATCAAGGGGTGCGTTGCCAAAGCCTTCTCGAGGCTTGCTACATTGTACGTGGACACCATACCCTCGGACCTCGCGCTTGCTGCGGCCTGGCACAAGTTTGGAGACCCAGCGCGATCTAGCCAGTAAAGCGTCGCTGCCAGCCTCAAAGAATTGCCATCTCGGTCGTGGGACCGAGAATCGCTGTGGACACAACTAGGCCCGGCCGCCCGCGAGGCCTGGCGACAGGATCTGTTCGAACAGGTGAATGAGGATCCAGAATTAGCCCAGGGGCTCCTCAATTTTGCTTGCCTTTGGCTCGAGCAGACGGCATTCGCCGAAGTTGAGCCAGTGCTTTTGCGATTGATGGATGACGAGGAACATCTGGCGTTTGCGAATCGGCTTGTCAGCACTGATGTAAGGCAACTGCAACTGAGGTGCAAGGGACTACTGCGGTCCAAGCAGGGTGCACTGGACCTAGAGGGGCCGGTAGGACGAGGCGAGGGAGCCACAGAGTTGCCTAGCGTAGGAGCCCAAACTTGGCTGAGCGATCCTTCTGTGGAGCAAGTCATCTATAGGGCGCTTAGCCAGATTGAGGAAGAATTTTGTCGCGAATATTCGGAGACCTGGGGAGAGGACGAGGAGGCCCATACGGCGCGCCTCCTGACTCTGACGATGGAGGCGATCGGCAATGTGAGCAACCAGTTGCGCCAACTCTCAATTACGACGCGGGGGAGGTATCCGAGCTTAACAGTGAAGGTGCGTCAACCCAGCAAGCGGGAGGAAGGGGCGAATACACCAGCCGGTGCTCCGCTGGGGGCAGACGTGCTGTTCCTGAGCCGTATCGTGGAAAAGGGGGAAACAGTTATTCAGCGTGCGACCCTTATGCAGGTAAAAAAGCGCAGAGGCACTGATTCGGGACGGGGGTTCAGTTCGAGGGTAGGCATCAACCTGAAGCAGTGCGAGGACATACTCAAGCAGTCAGAACACGCCTACTATCTGTTCGCGACTCCGGCCTCGCCTCGCCCGGTTCTCTGGGTTGCCCCAGCGCGGCTCGTTAGGAATTTGACTCAGTTGCACACGAGCAAAACCTCGGTTTCGGCGTTGCAGGTGCGGGACGCCAGCTGCTCCTACGCGGATTTTTTTCTGCACGAGCTTATTGGCCTGTGGGCTGGCGACGAGCATGAGGACATCATCGCCGTCGCCAATGGCGATCCTCGGCTTGGGCGAACACCTCGCCACATTGTTGATATCGAGGTTCGCCGCCAATCTGATCAATCATAGTGTGTCTGGCATGATCCCCATATCATGGATCAGCATGCCAGCATGCTTTATGTTCAGAGTCGTCATGTTCGAATTAAGGTCTTTCATCATCAGGATTCCACCGTATCGCACATACTCCCTTAATCTGCCGTTGTAGGAAGCGCTGGAAGCGATTTTAAGCTGTTCTCTTGGACAGGTGAGATAAGCCATTCCTTTAAGAAGATCGTCCTCTACAGCGTTCAGATAGACGGGAGAGGCGGCGATGACAAAGCTATCATGCCGGTACAAACTTAACAGCTCCGCAAGAGAAGTTACTTTTCCCGGCAGAACAGGGTCGGAGGTCAGCATTCCCCAGATGCTGGCGCTCTTTTTTCCAGGCTGAGAAAACGTCGCTTCATAAGGGATTGCGGGGTCAGAACTGTGCCGCAGGCCCAGACCTGCAGAAATAACCCAGAGGCAGATACGAGAATGTGAGGCTGCAATAGACTTAGCCGTATTCCAGTGAGCGCCACGGTATATATTTTGGGTTTCAGTAATTTCATCTTTACCCGAAGTGTATCTGGACTGCACAAGACATTTCCATTGCTGGTACGCATTCCATATATCCGGAATATTGTAGGGAAATACAGTATCCAGAACCGGGCCGTTTTTACTTTTCGCACATGTAGTAATGAGATGTATTTTCGACATATTTATCAAGGATTTTTTACACAGGTTAAGTCACTTAAATTTACTGAATGTGCAAGAGCGGTAAGTTCAGTATGGTTAATTTTTCCGTAAAAATCATCACTCATAAAGTTCAATAAATTAAAGTCAAGCTCTGCTGGTGGGCAAAGGGTACCAGAAGCGTATTGATACTCAAGCCCTCGAACATGGAATATCCCGTGAGGGGCATCCTCTGCTAGTTTTTCACCGGAATAATACCCAACCCACATCCTGAGTCGGTAATCCAGAGTAAATTCGCCTATCTGAATCCAGAAGTGTGGATATAACTCAAAGTTTGTTTTTAGGTTTTTAACTACCCCGCACATTCGTTGATGAGAAATGCCTGCATGATTTAGAGCACTGCTTATCATTAATGTATGACCATCGCACTCAACGGGTGCATTCTCAATAGCCTGTAAGAGATTATTTAACATTACAAGGCAATCGGGCATAAGGATATTGGTCATATAAATACCTATTCCGAAATTTCTAAAAGGAATTCATTAAAGAGATTATCATCGTACAGTGGGTATAATTGCTTCATCATACCAAAACCGGAGATAGCTGCACTTCGCAAGCCGGGATAAAAAGTAGGCTTAGTGATAAGATCGCTTTCATTCTTCAGCACACCTTCGAAGCAGCCATAATCTTCCCCAAACTCCTGAACTATCATCCACCGGCCATCCTTGCATTCAACTACCATAATAGCAGATTTGGGGTAGTCGCCAGCAGGGGTCAACCAATCAAAATGGTAGTGGGTGATAGTTTGATAACTCTTATGGACATTCATAGCATTAACCCTGAAGCAAGACTTACAAAGTGAGAGGGTAGCGTCTGAAATAGTACCTGTATATATATACAGTTCGCATTTAACATAACAATGATTATGCGCACTAAGTTATTGATTATTAAGGGGATTATTTTTGTGGGTGTTCAAGTTCCACGAACTGACAATCTGCCTTTGGTGCTTCACTGAACGTCATTCGTCTTTATCAGGAATTTGGGCATCTTCTAAAAACATGTTTGTACGATAATCGTCTTTCCAGCCTAACCAAACAGAAACTTCACCACCAGAAGGAACAACTTTACGATTTCCTGTCAGATTATCAGCCTTGTCTAAGCATATAGACTGCATTTCAACGAGAACATCTGCTTCTGCGACTTCCGTGCCTCCTATTGTTTCATAGCCGGAAATCAGAACTATTGCCTCAGGGTCTCTTTCATTCAGCATGGCGATTAACTCTTTCACTTTCATTTTAAGACTCCACTAGCTTATTGATGTGTCGAGATCTAGGTTAGTTTCTACTTTAGCATTTATGTGCTCGATGAAATCCCTTCCAAAGCTACTTTCCTGACAAACATCCTTATTGATGTACTTTGATGTTAAATTTCAGCATCTAATGCATAAAAAACCACCTTAAAAAGGTGGTTTAGAATAGCGTCAGAATTTTAGTTTAGATCAGGAAGTCTTCGAGAGTTTTTCCGGCATCCAGTTGAGCTTTAATGGGTGCCGGGGTACGACCCTGACCTGTCCACGTTTTACGCTCACCAGCATCGTCGGTATATGCATATTTTGCCGGACGAGGTTCACGTTGTTTGCGTGCTTTAACGTTAACGACTGCTTGCATCAACTCACTCGGATCAATACCGTCAGCGATCATCATTTCCCGATATTGAGTGAGTTTTTCTAAACGCTCACGATTAGTTTCTTCTAGAGCCTTTAGTTCTTCACTGCGTTCAGAAACAACAGTAGTGAACTTTTCCAGTAGTTCTTCGAGAACTTCTAATGGCAGCTCTCGTGCCTGGGCGCGAAGTGTACGGATGTTATTCAGGACTTGTAATGTCTCGCTCATAGTTACCTCTTCTTGAACATCGTTATGCTGCTACACAACAACATTAAATTAACAGTAAAATTTCAGCAAGAGGCTTTGTAAGTTAAATTATTTTCATCGTAATTTAAAAAGTCTCAGCTCTCATGCTGCCTGTATGTTCTTTAGACCCGATACGTTCTGGTGTTGATAAGTTCACTATCTTGAAAGAACAGCTTACAAAAGAAAAACGGAAATTCTGCCACTCCGCTTATGACTCTAATCGTTGAGCTCATTGAACAGGTGATTTTCAAATTGTAAAGTCCATAAAAAAAATAATCAATGTTCTTTGATTTGTTTTTTACCAGAATGATATCCGACTCACCGGGATTAACCATTTCAGACAGCGGTAAGGGCTAATCAACCTGTATGAATGGTATAGATTGTTCAATATCTGCTGTATCACACAAACCCATGCTTAAACCGAGCCGCATAGGGACATTAACCCTTTGTTTTGCGTACAAGAATGCCATAGAACCCATGCAATATGATTCATGCCCTGACGTCTGATATCTGCCTGTTTCTTCTTCGATAGAAGCGCCGGTACTGTAAGTTGTTTTATGACAAAAGAACGGAATATTGTCATTTTCAATAAGCGTTGATTTGATGCCATCTAGTCGCCCCTCGCCTAAGTGTATCGGGTTATTTTTCAGAAAAGGACAATTTTTGCAGGGCCGTTTCATAGCAAAGAGTTTTTTCACATTAAGGCTCATCTCTCTCTCCCTCCGAATGATATTTCTGTACAGATTGTAAATTTAGATGACATGCTTAAGAAGCATACAATATCACGCATAACATACAGTAGTTGAAAAAGATACGGTATAAGGTCCGGTATATTAACAGTAACATAAAAATCGGACAACTCCTTATAGCGTATTACAAACTAATAATTTCATGATGAACTTGCATTAAAACCAATAAATTTCAATGCAGTGTATGAATTCAAGATAAAATAGCTTAATAATTGGTTAATTAACGGAGTGAATTTATTCATTACAATACTCCGGCATCATATGTCGGGGTATTCATTTCACATCAGGAAGGTTATTTTTCTGGTAAAAAGCCAGTACCTCATTAAGACCATCCAGTACCCTCTTATCCATAAACTTCATATGTATATTCCCGTTACCGTAAACAATAAATTTTATTTTTAAATCAGGATCGATGTAGTCAATCCTTTGATAATCATTGCATTCTCTAAGTTTGAACAGCTTTGGTGCAATCAAATCCTGCTGGCTATATGATAAACCTTCTATGTATCTGGAAATCCTGTAAAGGTCGTTGAGACTGTTCAAATCCTCATCTGTCTGGTCAAGGTAATGAGTCCCTTTTTTAAACCCATTTTTGATAACCATATTCTCATTGATAACAAAGTCACGGGCGTTCTTTTTAAAATCATGACTCAGGTTGCCAAGACAGCATACGAGACCCTCACAGAGTATTTCAGCACGATTGGTGACTGTAAGAGAGACTTTTTCTCTCGCCGCCTGGACCGTCATAATAGGTGGATTTGTGATTAATTCATCCATGAAAGATTTTAGTTGTGGGGCATTCCAGTAGATATTCAATGATGTTCTTTCAATCAGCCTTTTCCAAGACTGTTTATCAATCTGAACCCTCGCCTTCTCTATCTGCGAATCTAAGTGAAAAGGATTAAAGCGAATATATCCGATTTTAAGCTGGTCAATAAGACTGATACCCATCAATTTCTCAGCTTCGGCAATTGCAGTTAAACCGTTTATAAAAAGGTTCATTGCCATATCGCGCTCTGAAACAACGGTTTCTACAATATTCGTTTCTTTAAGTTCATGTGAGTTCATAATGTCTCCTTTTTATAAATGATGACATATCAGAACGCTTCGTCAACCCCGTGTTTTCGAAGACACACACTCATAAAGGAGTTACGATAAATTCCTGACTATTAAATATCGTGGGATAAGTAGAAAGTAACTTTCAGGAGGACAGAAACATCGTATAACGGATTCTGTCGGACGGCGATACAGAGTCAAAAATTATTCAATCAAGGGTGGCGTTATCAACGAAACCACCCTGCTGTTTCAGCGCTAGGGCAGATTAAATTGAAATGTCAGAGGCCCACAGGAAAAAACTCACCTTCTTGTAACGATTGGTTTTCATTCAGCCCTAATCGAAATCCCTAATGGTGTTATTTCATCCTTCGCGTCATTATCTTCGAGGTGGTTCGAACTCATCAGCTTCGTATGCATTTCTGACAATCCCCTTTAGATACCATGAAATTCGATATGTCATTCAGTGCTTAATTATTCGCTTTACGCCATTGACGTGGCTCAACAGCGTGTGGGTCCGACCACAGCCCTTTGCTTGCATTGCGAGCTTTCTGCTCAAGAGAGCCATATTGAGGTACAGTTAACCGGCCCTTATAGCGATATGCCCAGGCCATGCCTTCTGCGACCATGACGGCATTAAGATCCTGGTTGTTCAGATAGATGGTACCAAGAATACGTCCATATACGTCCTGCCCGTGGTCCTGAATATCAACAACCTGGTTTGCGGCAAGCTGGATCATGGTTTGCTTTGCCTTTTGGCCGAAGGCTTGCTTACTCTCCGGGGCATCAATCCCATAGAGCCGTATTCTGGTGTTTGTTGCACCATCATAAACCTGGACAGTATCACCATCAATAACTCGCACCACTTTCGCCGAGAAGGTTTCGGCAAAGGAAGTCAGTGGAACAGATAAAATAAAAATAGCCAAAGGGAAAATGGAAAATTTGGTCATCCGGATATTAATCATTGGTTGTCTCTGTGTCATAATCATTCATTGTGATTTGAACGGAAAATTCAAAATGAATTTCAAAAGTTACTTTCGAAGTATAGGTTACTTTATTAATTACATGCTATTGTGTCAATCTGTATGAAATTTATTGCCAAAAGCGAATAAAAAAGCATGTCAGCTCAGGAAAAGGGAGGGGTTATGTCTACTGTAAATGATGTTGTTGTATCTTATGGAGTGGACAGTAAAAGGTATTCAAGTGACTTCCAGACCAAAGATGAATTTAAAAAGAGCTGGTATGCCGTTTTATCTCGGGCGCACGCTTCTGTAGAAGCTAAGATCAGCTGTTCCTGTAAGGGGAAAGGACCGAAATTACTTGCCGTAAAATATCATACAGGTGGTGATACTTATTTCCTGGCACGGTACCCGAATACGGGTTGTCAGCATTCTCCTGATTGTGTTTTTTTCACGCTGGATAAAGATAATTCCGGTTTAAAATGCTATACACATGGTGTGGTCAAAGACCTTAAAGATGGTGGCTTCGGTATAAGACTCGATGTTGCATTAGCCTCATCTGACTCGGAACCTACCTCGATCGTTCCGGTAGATAACAGGAACACACCTGGTGGAGTTTCTCAAAATAGCATGTCACTGCTAGGTTTGCTCCAGTTCCTTTGGGATGACAGCGGTCTGAATCGATGGTATCCGAAAATGACCGGGAAACGTAATCCAGGAAAGGTATTCAACCTTATTACCAGCTCATCGGAAAAAATTAAAATCGCATCACATCCACTGTCCACGCATTTACTGGTTGGTGCATACCCTTCGACTCCTCAGGAAACCAAAAACATAAAAATGTCAGATGCGGTTATGTATAGCAAGGAACGTCTAATTTGCCTCAACGCACTGTCTAAGTATAACTCTGAAAAACATTCGAATGTATCAAAGCGACTCCCGTTAAGGTATTTTTCGGGTGTGCCGGTAGTGCTGATGAATACAGATAACTGGACGTTACTGGAGAAGAGATTCCCCTCTGAAATAGCAAACTGGAGAGCAGGAGGCAATGTAATCTGTATTGCTATAGGCGAACCAGGTAAATTTAAGGTTAAAGATACGTCCTATCTTAAGCCCCTCCAGATAGCACTGATGAGCGTTGATGATAACTGGATCCCAGCAGATTCGAGCTATGAACTGACTATGCTTAATTATCTTCATAATCAGGGGAGAGCGTTCATCAAGCCACTAAGATATGACGCCTCAAACAATGATGTCTTTCCAGATTTCTGCCTTACGGATACAGGTGGTCATGAACTGTTCCCTATTGAGGTATTTGGCATGGATACAGCTTCATATCTGGCGCGAAAGGCTATTAAAGAAAGTTACTATAATGAACGATATGGAAAGAACGGTTGGGCATCATGGGTTGCACCGGCTGGCCCCCTCCCGCAGCTGCCAGCTAAAGCCAGAAGTTAACGGCTACATGTTATAAGGGCTTCGGCCCTTTCCTTTTTCCCCGCTTTCACTTCTCAACTGCTTTTATTGATTTATAACCGAGAAAAACCTAATACCTCACCCTCTCATTAGTTTGTCAGTATCAGTTACACCGAATTTCAATCCTATCAATTATACTTTTACTTATAATAATAAGGTATGATTACAAGAGCTTTTTGCATGAGATCAGAAAAGTTACTTTTTGCTGACTGTACAGTTTGCTAAAAAACACTTAAGCCTTTTCTGGCTATATCGCCCTTCCCTTTTTCACATTGAATGATGATTCTTATTTAAGCCCCCCTATTTCGAACCTTAACAAATTAATCATGGTATTCTGAAGCTGAGATTATTACCTGTTTAACATCGTTAAGGAGAGCATCATGCCAACAGTAAAAACAGTAGTGACAAAACTTTTCTTTTTAAGTATCTGGGTGACGATATTACTTTACATCACCTATTTATCAATAACTAATGTCATGTTGAGAAGCATCGATCATGAAGTGGCTACAACTTACAATGATGGTGAAGGGTTTGTTTCAAGTAAACCCATATCGGTAAAGAAAGTTGATCTTTCCGAAGTCAGGAAAACAATGACTCTGGAGAGACTTACTGGCGTTAAGTGGAATTATTATAATATCGGTGAAAACGATACAATCGGGATTTTTAGTTACCATCAAGTAAAAGATGGTGACATTTTAACGATTACCTCACCCACTGAAAAGGTACAAGAAGAATTCAGAAGCGGACGTTTTAAAAAGTTCGAAGAGTTTTATTTCATCGAAAGCTTAGTTAAGAATAGTAAAAATGCGCCTTTTGCTAAAGTCTGCGTTACCAATGGAAGTTGTTTTTCAGCCATACGGTTGTAGTAAAAAGGGCCTATTGGCCCTTTTTGTTTTTTAATGATTTCAAGCCCTTATGTATTTTTTTTAAAAAATTATGGAAATCACGTTCTACAGTCAGTGCCCCCCAGAAAAACATCCATGTTACCAGGTAATGAAATAAGACCCCATATTTAAGTTCAATTCCTGCTGATAAAATAGCATTTATCGTGGCTTCAGCAAGATACGGTGAGAAGTAATAGAGAATAATCACAGGGATGATTGAGTAAGTCACAAATAACAGAGTTCTCCTGAGTGTGAGGTCGTCACTCATTTTTGATTCATAATTAAATTCATTGTCATGAGATATGGATATTTCTTTCACGTTCATGGTCGTTCCTTTATTAATGTAGAAAGTTACTTTTCTAAAGCTTAACATGCTTACTATCATTAAGCTTTTTTGAAGTAGATTAGTTGTATGCTTTTCGCTGCTGACGGTGTTTAAATAGCATCAGGGTCTTCCTGTATCGCTCCACGTTATTCCCTCGGTATATTTTAAGGTGAACCTTACAGTTGAGTTTCCTGAGAGTTTTTTGTCGATGCCACTATTATTCAAAGCAAGATTCACTTCTTTAATTATATATCACATTAAAACTACATGGCATGGTTTCAACGTGTTTGTTTTTGAAAATTATTTAATAAACCATATCAATATTGATTATTTTGAGGAGATTTTATTTTAAACATGCCTATTTTATTCCTTTATGGATAGGCCTGCATATCTTGCCCGCAAGACTATCAAACAAAAGGACCATGATGCGCACCATGGTAAACAAGGCCTGACATCATGGACGACTCCGATCCCCTTCCCGTTCCTCACACCCGCAAAGTGTAAAAGTAACTTTTGCGGTGTAAAAGGATTCAGCCCTGTTATCCTTAATCCTGCGATTTCAACATTGATCCTTAACCGGCCAGAAATCATCCAAAAATTGTATTTTACATCGCCGTGGGCTACGTGAAATCTGACGTACTCACCCCTCCGATTTTTGCCAGATTTCACGTAGCGCAACCTGTGTGAAAACCACTCCAAAAGTAACTTTTTTCTCTGATTTAAAAGACGGTTACCCACACCCCTTCAAAGTTACATAAATTTAACACATGGAATAATTGTTATTATTCGAAGTGTTAAAAAATGGGCGAATTTTAGTCAAACCGATATCCGATCTCCAAAATCCTTCAAATGTGAATTTATGTTTCCGATCTAAGCTCGATGATATTAATGAAACGCCTTTTCATTAATACACAAGCAAAGCATAAAAATAATGTTAGCAAACTAGCTGTTTCACCTGTAACCATCACGGCATGATTCTAATCAAATAGAATCTATTAAGTGACACTGTCACGTAATAATCATGGGATTGAACAAAAATCCGGCAACTCTGTCGTGTTTAAGGAAATGGTCAGGACTTAATAAGAAAGCCTGCAGATTCAGAGGTGTCGGCTTCAGGCAGGAAGAGTCAAACCGGCAAAGGGGCGAATGCTCCACATTCAACAAACCACCCCTGGTTAGTTGAATCCTTTGCCGGTTTTCAAGAAGAATACCATTTAGCTATCAAGTTGTGTTCAGTTAGGCTCGCCATTTTTATGTTCAGTTTTCAGGCCCATAGAAAATTTTTGGTTAAATGCACTTTTCCGCTCTGTGTAGAAAAACACCGGGTACTGCTGTTGCTAAGATGGTTGTCACCTGAACAAACGGATGATTTTATGAAAATTATTGAGGTCAGCTACGGCCCCACTGAGGGAGTATCCATTAGTGGTTTATATCTGCGAGAGACAACAACTACACAAAAATCCGGCACACTCTTAGGCGGTGGACTATCTCAGTCCGGCGTAGTTCTGGGTGGTGGCGGTTACTCTGGTAGCGAAACAAATCAGACGGGGCGATCGGCTATTTTTGCGCCTCCTCAGGGCAAAACAGCTGAACCGGATATATCGAGAATGCATGAGCTGTTAATGTACCTGGTTGTGGGATTCATCGCATTGAACATTCTCACTTATGGTACATATGGCATTTTCATGCTCACTGGATTTGAGTTGTCAAAGACAGCTGTGGATTTATTTGAAAGTTCGTTTTACTTTTATATGACAATAGGTATTGTCGCTGCATTATGTATAATGCTAATGGCTCCAAGGGATTATTCTCCGGTCCTGATGGAAAACAGGAAGAATGAATTGCGAAAGGAAGTTTACCTACGTCTCCGTTATGTTGATTCAGACAATATCGTTTTCGATCCTGTAACACTAACGGGTTGCCATGCTGACAGAGACTATATTTCTTCTTTAATTGAAAACCTTATCAGGTAATTCGGCAGGGGAAGCCTTAACATCTTGCAGGGCTTCCATTGTCTATTTTTGGTTTTTATTTGAACGTGATGAAATTGCCGGGGTTGATTTTAAGGTAACGTTATTGTATCGCTTTTGTAATCTATCCATGTTTTATATGCCACATATAAACATGCTTCTGGTAGATTTAAAATCAGACACATCACCACTCCATCTTTCATATTTTCCATCAGACTGGATAACCCGGCATCACTAAAGTAAATGATATAAATTAAATACCAAGAAATTATAAAGGGCATCATCAGTATGTAGTGAAATAAAACGTCGAATATGTAAAATATGCCAGATGCTAAAATGTTCAAAATACGTGAAAAGGTGGTTATCTCATAGTAATCCACGAAATCATCTTAACACTGAAATTTTCAAATGGATAGTTTTTAATTCCCTGTACCATTTCATAGACATTCAGTGTTTATCCAGGTTTTTTTCTTCCTGTGATTTCACTATTCAAAACACCCCTTACGGAACAAATAAAACCTGGTAGGATAATCATGTCAACTAAACCAGCTTTTAAATGAGGGTTAAATTTCATGGCAGGTACAGAACTTGTTCCTCTTGGCTTATATCAACACTGTGCAATGGCTTCTGTTGCTTACGTAGAGCGCCGTCGATCCATGGGCAGGAATCTGGGGGAGCTGGCCTATGCAAAAGCTTTTTTCAGAGCATTAACGGGTAAGGCTCAAATTACATCAAGTGATGTCCGTCAGGTCGATGCTTCTTATGATCCGTCAGTTCGTGGTGAGGCTACAAAAATGGATTACATCCGTGCTATCGATCTCCTGATTGATACCCGTGGAGAAGCCTTTACCCTGCCGCTCTCATGGTCTGTTGCCGTAGCGATGTATCCAGGCTTACAGAACCGGGTAACACAGCGCCGCGATCACCGTGAAAGGATTATGGAACTGCGGGACCAGCGCAAGACCACCAGCCATTCGCAATCAAAAGAAATCTCGTTTCATACCGCTAAGGCCATTTCAAGCCAGCGCCTCAATTTCTGCCGTCCTGGGGAGCACAAACAATGGCTCAGGGACTGGCACGATGAGATCCATGGTCAGTGTCTAGGTGATAGTGATATTTTCATGATGCTCAGAACATGGTGGTCAAGATTCTGGATTACTAAATATCGAAGTGACTATATCTGGTGCAACTCGTTACATGAGTTGCTTGATGAAATCGATTATGTTCTTAGCTCAATTACTTTATGGGAATACAATTTGTGTGTTTCAGCATTGCCATTGAGTATTACATTTTCAATGTGATTGCTAATTTCATCCAGCAATCAGGGCGGATAAACTCATTTTATCTTACTTTTAATTGGCTCTCATCTAAAGTTTGGTGGTGTTTTTAGTGGCGACAACCTATAAACATTCAGATAAATTGTTCCTGAATTATGAGTTTAATGCTTTTAAAAATACCCTCTTGATGAGCTAATTCTATTTGTTATGATGAGCGTATTAAAACTTCCTTGCCTCTTTATACTTAAATATTACATGGAGATTAAAATGGCTGACTATTATTCGCTTTCTGCATTTGTTATTAATACTACCCCCGTTCAGAGCGAAGTTCTACTGGAAGCAATGAATGAGTTATTTGAGCCTGACGACAATTTCATTGCTAAGCTCATCTCCTGTCCGAGCACTGAAAACCTGTCTGAAATGGAACGTGTTGTGCGTCACTGTGTGCTGAATCATCCGGACAGAACTGTTGATGAAGTTATTGATGACTGCGACTGGTCATTTGATGGTGAAATATGTTCTGAGGGTTTCCTTGTTCACAGTGATTGCGGTAATTTCAATTCAGAGCATGCAGCGCTTTTTGCTCAGGCATCACTCATTGCCTTTGAAAGAAATGAACTCATCGAGTTTCAGATATCACACACCTCCAATAACTTCAGACGCACCGATGGCTATGGCGGTGCTGCTTGTGTCGTTTCCCGTGACTTTATTCGCTGGACTGGTAACCACGAGTTCCTTGAAGCTGAGCGAACCGCATTTACAGAAAGTATGCACTATTACTTCTGTTCTTTTACCGAGATCCACGGTGAACTGGAATTTCCAGAGAAATTTATTCTTCGCTGCCCGGCTAACGTAAACGCAGAGCATCGCTTCGATGACATACTGCTTAACTATCGCACTGGCGGTGAAAAAGATACCGATGGAGTCATCAATTTTGTTTCTGGCTCCTCTATAAAAAAAACCGACCTGAAAACGCTCACTCCTGATGAATATCGGGTGTTGAAGCAGTTCCTGACGGTTATCTGACTTCCGATAGCAATATACTTTCCTGTTTCGTTAACCGCACCTGATTAAGTTACACCGGAGACAACATGACAAAACAAATTTTACCTGCAGAACTGGCCGAAATTGTAACGGCTCTTCTGGTTAAACCTGAACTGCTTGGCGAACTGGACACACGTGTAGCTCACCAGGAGTTCATGAAGGCCATCGGATGTGTTGTTGCCGATTTCTGTGGTGGTGTCGTTAACGGGGTTACTGACGGAGATATATCGAGACCCTAATCTGCATATTGAAGCAGATGATCGTCTTCCGTCACCGGATCACAATGTCTGGGCTAACTATCACATAGAGGGCTGGCAAGAAGGTGATGATATGGAGGCAGTATCTGTTCCTGTATCTGTGAAATCACAGCGAGCGGGTATTCAGGGGATTTTAAGTAATGCCGGTCTGACACAGGGTATCGAACAACAGTTACAGCTCAAAATGGTAGACTGGCGCATTGCGGAAGACAGTGAGATGCTCCCCGATGAAGACGGGCGCCCTTACACCGCTACCCTCCATGTAGCGAACCAGACATCACTGGAGCTGGTGGGCGAGACTGGAGAGCCATGCTTTGGGGTGTTGATCGAAATCAATCACGGTGTCCCTGCGCTACACCTAAACGTGGCCGGAGGTGATAACCTTCTGCATATACATGTTGCACAAGGTGGGCTGATTCTGACTCCGGACCATTCCGGGGTGCAGATTGGTTGTGCTGTACCCGATCGTTATGCCTATCACGATAATGCATCTCTGCTTGTCCGGTCATAATCTCAATACTATCCCGTTGAGCCTGGCAGATAGTTCGGCGGGATATTTTATCCAGCAACCTCGAAGAAAGAGTGCCTCACATTCAGTAAATGTAACTTTCCCGAATAGCCACCACCAGGGAAATGCCCGAATATGGACAGAAGTCCGTTAGCGTCGGTTTTTTTACAACAGTTAATTATGTAGACTCTGCTGTTCCACTTTTTCTCGTAATGATCGGATCTTGTCCGGGACAGTGTCCGCCGGTAATGCTCCAGAAAAAATGTATCCCTGTATAACCGGGCAGCCCAGCGGTAGGTCACGTCGGGATATATCTGTTATCTATTATCGCTGGAACCGTCGCCACCGGCGCGATGTATTCGGTATTAAGACTGTCTAGTGCTGCGAAGAATGAGCCGGTGACAGCCGAGCAAGAAATCGAGAAAACTGGAGGGTAAGTGACTAACTTTTGCTTTGATGAGGGAATCGAACATCATAAAAAGTAACTTTCTTAACCTTCTGGTGGACCAATACCGATATTATTGCCTGAATGGTATAGTGTTACCTGTTGGAAGCAGTTCCCCTATTTTTCCAGGAAGAACATTACGATGAATGTCATTCAGCCCCGCATGCTCTCTGTATTTGATTTTGACGGTACGTTAACGCGGCATGACAGCTTTATCCCTTTTCTGCGGTTTGCCTTTGGCAATCGAGCTTTTTCCCGTCGTATCGTCACCATGGCTCTTCCCACGTTACGCTGTATGGGGAAGAAGATGACACGTGATGAACTGAAAGAAATTCTCATCACAACCTTCCTTACTGGGGTTGACGAGAAATGGCTATCCAAAAATGCTGAGAAATTTTGCCAGGTCTACTGGAGTCGGCTTATGCGTCCTGCAGGCCTGATGGCCGTGGCGAATGAAGTGACTTCCGGCGCGGAAGTGACATTATGTTCTGCTTCACCAGAAATGGTACTCAGGCCATTTGCCGACAGGCTGGGCATCAAAGTGATAGGCACGCAGCTTGAGGTCAAAGAAGGGATACTTACCGGGCGTATCAGTGGGCATAACTGCCGGTGTAGCCAGAAAATTATCCGGCTGGAAAAAGAGTATGGTCCTCTGAAAGATTATCATCTGCGGGCATGGGGAGACACACGAGGGGATTACGAACTCCTGTCAGCTGCAACTGATCCACACTGGCGGCACTTCCATTCAACCTGGCGTCGGGGAAAAGTACCTTTCGAACTGACTATCCGGTAAATTATCGCCCCTTTCCGGGGCGAAGGCTTACAGAATACCCGCTATTTTTGCCTGCTCCAGCCAGTCTTTAAACTCTTCCAGCAGTTGCTCGTACAGTACCTCATCCTTCACCGTTGCGAAGTTATCGATGGCAAAGAAGTTGCTGTTATCGATTCGCCGATCGCTGAAGGTATCCAGTTTTTCGAGAATACCGTAATTCGAGCCGCCGAGGCCCACAAATTTCCAGAAAATGGGGTAGTTGGCCGAGCGGCGTATGGCTTCTTTGATTTCACGGGTTTTACTAATCCCACCATCCGTAATGCAGACAACATAGACCGGCAGTGTGCTGTCCTTGAAGAAGTCGATCACCTCATTCATAACCGGCGGCTCGTTGTTCGTCCCGCCCAGGCCCGGAAGAATTTCCCAGGTTGACCGGTTTCCAGTACTCTGGATCCCGGCGATATAACCATCAAGATTGTCCAGGGTGACGTCAGGGTATTTCTTGTGACGCTCAGCAAAGCCCCATACATCCATCGTGCCGTCATCGTCGAACTGGACTGACAGGACAGCTATACGGTCGAGAACGGACTGCACATGTCCCTTTTTAAACTGGCCGGTCATAGAGCCTGAGGCATCGAGAACAAAAGCCACTCGGGCTTCAACGGTATCCAGCTTATGCTTGGCAAGAGAAACACTGGCTTTTTTTGCCAGGCTGATAAGCGCGGGGGCTTTCCCTTCCAGCTTCTTCTCCAGACTGATACGGGAAGCCTCTGGCGGGGTATCAGCTGGCTGTGCAACATCAACACCATAGCTGACAGCGAGCGGCTCCAGTCCGCCGTTAAACCCCTGCCCCTGTGCTCGGAGTTTCCAGCTGTCCTTGTGTCGATAAATCTCGCCCATAATCACCGCTTTCTCACTGCGGCCATTAAGATCGACATTAAATTCAGCTGTTCCGGTTGCCGTTAGCCTGAGTTGTGACAGTGCGCTGATCGTGTCCTTTCCGTCAATCACAAGGGTTATCGCGATTTTCTGTATGGTGACAGGAATACGGTCAAGTTCAATATGAACGTTCGCATGCTGGTGGCCGGGAGATAGTCTTACACCACCACCAGCTGCACTCAGATTGTTATAGAAGATAAAGTCAGCATCGCCGGTAACCTTACCCTCTGCATTCAGCATAAATATGCATATTTCAGGTTCACTACGAAAACCGGATGATGCCGGATAGTCAAGCCTGAGGTCCAGAGTCGATGTATGAAGCGGGATATTCTGTCCTGATTGTAATTGCATCTTTTCTCTCTGTGATGATGAGCAATACCAGTGTGTCAGCAGATACAAAAAACCCCGGGCAGGCCGGGGTTTCATATGCGCTATTTGTCAGATGTTGATGCCGTGCTGTTTAGCCAGCGCACCCAGACCGCCAGCAAACCCCTGACCAACGGCTTTGAATTTCCATTCAGTACCGTGGCGATAGAGTTCGCCGAAGATCATCGCGGTCTCTGTTGAGGCGTCTTCAGACAGGTCAAAACGTGCAATCTCAGCGCCGTTATCGTTGTTCACAACACGCATGTAGCTGTTGCTGACCATACCGAAGTTCTGTTTACGGGCTTCAGCTTCATGAATAGTGACAGCAAACACCAGTTTTTTGACTTCAGCACCGACTTTAGCCAGCTCGATTTTGACCTGTTCATCATCGCCGTCGCCTTCGCCGGTACGGTTGTCACCCTGATGCTGGACCGCGCCGTCCGGGCTGGTGGTGTTGTTATAGAAAACGAAATGAGAGTCAGACAATACTTTACCATCGTCACCGACCAGAAAAACGGAGGCGTCAAGGTCAAACGCCTGACCATCGGTGACTCGTGCATCCCAGCCAAGGCCTACAAGCGCCACATTCATGGAAGGGGCTTCTTTGGTCAGGGAAACATTACCGCCTTTTACGAGAGAAACTGCCATTTTATTGCTCCTGCTAATCATTGTCGTCCGGGGTGGTTAATCACCCCGGAGTGAAAAAGAGTGTGAAAAGTTACTTTTATCAGGACGCGTTAATGCCGTACTGCGCACAAACGGAAGCCAGACCACCGGCATAACCCTGTCCAACCGCGCGGAATTTCCATTCCGCGTTGTGGCGATACAGTTCGCCAAACAGCATGGCGGTTTCGGTAGAGGCATCTTCAGTCAGGTCATAGCGGGCGACTTCTGTCTGATTGTCATCATTCACCAGGCGGATGAATGCACCGGATACCTGACCGAAGCTTTGACGACGAGCCTGAGCATCGTGAATGGTCACGACGAAAATGATTTTGTCCACATCAGCCGGGACTGCATCCAGTTTGATTTTCAGGGACTCATCATCGCCATCGCCTTCACCGGTACGGTTGTCACCGGTGTGAGTGACTGAACCGTCGACAGATTTCAGGTTGTTATAGAAAATAAAATCGGCATCCCCACGAACCTTACCATTTGCGGCCAGCAGGAAGGCGGAAGCGTCGAGGTCAAAGTCCTGACCATCGGTAGAACGGGCATCCCAGCCAAGACCGATCAGAACGTTTTTCATCGTCGGGGCTGCTTTGCTCAGAGAGACGTTGCCGCCTTTGGATAGTGAAACACTCATCAATTTATCCTCTTTCGTTAATCATTAATCAGCTGAAATCAGCTCTCTTTGTTTTCTGCTTCCGGTTTTTCCGGGAAGATGACGCTGGCAAGAATCCCCAGTGCCAGCACACCTAATACAACATACAAACTGGTGGTCGCGGACAGACTGTAGCCATGATGCCAGATATGATCTGAGGCATTGAGTCCCAGCTTAATCGCGATAAAGAACAGCAGGACGATAACGGCCTTTTCCAGCTGAGACAGATACTGCTTCAGGGCTTCCAGGACAAAATACA
This sequence comes from Klebsiella sp. GG_Kp146, assembly GCF_040061975.1. Lineage (NCBI taxonomy): Bacteria > Pseudomonadati > Pseudomonadota > Gammaproteobacteria > Enterobacterales > Enterobacteriaceae > Klebsiella > Klebsiella sp. GG_Kp146. The sequence continues at coordinate 23,704 of NZ_JBEAHA010000009.1, read as the reverse complement.
GGGTACGAAGGCCAAGGATAGCAAACATCATCGCGCTGTAGACAATCAGAGGTTCACGGCTGACCGCAATGATTGCCGGGACGGAGTCGAAGGCAAACATGACGTCAGAGAGTTCCACAACCGCCACGCACAGCATAAGCGGCGTCGCATATAAGGCCGCTTTTTTTACCCGACCCACAGTGACATCGTTGTTTTCGGGCTTAGCCAGCTCTGCATCCACCTCTTTTTGCGTTAACAGGAACGCATGCCCGGACAATTTCGGCCAGATGGGGAAGAAGCGTTTGACCAGACGATAGGCGAGGTGCTGGGAATAATCCTCAATTTCATCACCGTCATCACCACTTTTCAGCATCATAACGGCAGTCCAGGCGACAACCACAGCAAAGACCAGTTCTACGTAAGGTCCAAGGCTGAGGAGTCCGGTACCAATGGCAACGAAGATCCCCCTGAAGACAATGGCTCCAATGATCCCCCAGTACAGCACACGGTGACGATAACGGTCAGGCACTGAGAACCATGAGAAGATAGCCATCATGACGAAAAGGTTATCAACTGACAGCACTTTTTCCAGGGCATAACCTGTAACAAACAGGCTGGCAACTTCTGCACCGTGATGAACATAGAGGAAACCGGCAAATGCCATCGCAACGATAACCCAGAAAACGGACCATAAGGCCGCGCTCTTAAGGGAAATTGGCTTGTCATGCCGGTGCATGAACAGGTCAATAAAGATGGCACCGACTGACAGCGCAATAAAAACAATCACTGTTTCAGTCGGGAAACCGATGTGTGTTGAAACCATAATGTACCCTTAACGGATGTTTATCAGAGGCCGAATTCAGCCGGGTCGAAGCCAAGAGCACGTGCAATTTCGCGAACGGCATTTTGTTCATCTGCGTCAAAGTTACCGTCACTCTTGGCAACCGCAATCCCGACACGCAGAGCCAGTTGCGCCGCTTCTGGCTGGTCTTTCAGGGCGAGGATATACTTCATGGTCTCCCCTTTGCCGATTTCCAGATCAAAGTCGAAGCTGGTCACCAGTTTGTTGAAAAACTCGATAACCTCAGTCGTTTCGAAGACTTTCAGTTCTTCTGACGCCCGCAGAAATCCAATCATCTTCTGTTTTTCTTCTGCGCTGACGCCGTCGCTGGCAACCGCGATACGGGCGCATACAGCAACAGTACCCTGCATAAATTTCTTGTTTTTGTAACGGCCAACCTGGCGGGTCAGCTCATCACGCCCTGAGGTCAGCGCCCCTTTTACTTTGTCGAAAAAACTCATTTTCACATCCTCATCAATTCGGTTATTTGGAACCTTTAGACCAACGAAACCCCCAGCCAAAAGCCCGGTCCATATCCTCCTGGCCCCTGAAGAACTGATTGATACGTTCTACCCGGATGGACCCGTTGTCATTCACCAGACGGGCGATGGCACACATCGTGCGCTTGTTATCCCCTTCGGTCAGCCGCGTTTCAATAGGTGGCTGATCCGGGACATGGAGCGTCACAACACCATCTGTTTTATCCCAGCTGGGGACACCCTGATAAATAAAGGCGTAAATCAGTACCTGACTGATTTCCTTCCACTCCCGACCATTAATATGCATCCATTCGCCATCCGAGGCCTCCCCGGTACGATCATCGCCCTGCAGCTGAACAAAAGGTTCGTGATGATAGTTGCCAAAGGCATTGCCAAGAGCCTGGACCACGGATTTGTAACCGCCCTGAAGCTCCACGAACGCCCCCAAATCAAGATCGATCGCTTTGTTAGAGCCGAACATCCCACCCAGTAAACCACCGGAGTTGCTTCCGCGATGCCAGTTAAGGTTGATGCGGATCTCACCAAAGTTATCCTTCTTGGCAAGACTGATAGCCGGTTTTTCTTTGGTTAACGACACCTTACTCAGGCTCACTTTATTTGGAGCTGGGGGCGGTGTGGTCGGCGGTTGTGTGGACGGTGGAGGTTCATCAGAGACATTGACGCCAAAGTGTTCAGCCAGTGGCTTGAGCCCACCATTAAACCCCTGGGCAATAAACCGGAACTTCCATTCAGCGTTACGCCGATAGAATTCACCGAGGATAAGAGCAGCTTCCTGCCGTCCGGTCAGTTCGACCTGCCCGCTTATCAGTTGAGAAGCACCACTTTCAACCAGGATAGAAAGATTATTCAGAGCCGAGACGGTGTGGCTGCCGTCACAGGTCACCGTAAAAGCGACTTTCTGTACCTCTGATTTGAGGCGGCTAAGGTCAACGATAAAAGCGCTGTTATTTCCCTCGGCATGAAAACTGACAGAGTTATCGTCGTTGCGGGGCTGTCCGTAGAAGACCATATCGGTGTCTCCCTGCACTTTTCCATCGGCGAACAGACGGAAAGCTGAGGCATCGACAGAGCCACCGGAGAGGATCCGCACGCGGAGTTCCTGAGCGGGAACGGGGGCATTTCCCCCTGGTGTCAGGTTCATGAGCTAACAACCGTACTGACAATGTCCGCGTGCATATCATCAATTGTACGGCCAGTACTGGCTTTACCATGGGCAGTAAAGTCCCAGTTGCCGTTATTGCGTCGCAGTGAGGCGATAATGATCCCTGTATGTGAACCCTGTTCGGTGAGTTTGTATCGGGCCAGTTCTTTATTGGTCTGGTCTACTACGCGGCAGAAGGCGTTATCCACATCGTTGAAGGTCTGTCCACGGAAACTGTTGACCGTAAAAGCCAGGTATTCAACTTTTGCAGGCAATTTGCTGAGATAGACGTTGATGACTTCATCGTCACCATCACCGTCACCCGTCAGGTTATCGCCGGTATGCACCACTGAGCCGCAGGTCGATTTCAGTTTACGAAACCAGATTGTGTCAATTTTATTACCGGCACTGTCCAACAGAACGCAACCGGCGTCCAGATCGATAGAATCATTGCCGCCAAATAGGCCCCCGAAAATCCCTTTCTTCTTTAGCGGATCCCATCCAAGACCAAACTGAAGTTGACTGAGAGCAGTAGATTGTTTGCTGAGTGATACCGTCTGGTTTTTACTTAAAGAAACCATATTCATTCCTTAAAAGGTATTGACTAAGACAATGGGTATTTAATAGTTAATTTGGTACAATGAAAATCATATCATGACAAAGTTCTCTCGCAAGGTAAAAAATGGTAGGTTTTCGATATTTACCTTTCATTACATTGCCATCAAGGCATTAAATGGTGGATAACGCGTTGTATATATTGAATTATATATAAGTTTTCGCCATTTCAAAAACAGCCAGTGTTTATCATATTATGATTGACATGAAGCAGGCGGGTTCATAGACTCATTAATCAGAAATACACTCCCTTTCGTCTTCAGGAAAATACAATAAAAGATGAAAATGAAAATTTGGTTTATGGAAGGTTTGTCATCCCAGCGAGACATTATTCTCGCTGTTAAATCTTTTGCAGAAAAAAATAAAACAGACATTGAGGTTATTTCTTCTCACCGTAATGAAAGAAATGAAATTCTCTCTGTTTCAGATCTCTCATTAATCGAACCTAAAAATGAAGATGACCGTCTTTCTTTCATTCACTCCGTCACGATGAACCATGGCATTAATGCGATTCATACCGGGCGAAACTGTAAATGGTTTGAAAGTCAGCGAGATGTCATTCAATCCCCGTCCGTGAGTCTGACAACAGGCGCGACCGGGACTGAATGGTTCGAGCTCGCTGACGAAAAAGTTACTTTTTCGGAGTTCATGGCAAAAAAAGGTCTCCCGGTTGTACCATCTGTTCGGGTCACCTCTCTCGACGAACTTCGCAATTTGCTGAGTCACTCGCCGTTTCCTTCTGATTGTCTCTGCATTAAGCCCGTGACCGGCATTTATGGCATGGGATTCTGGCGTTTTGATGACAATGTTTCCCCTGTTGCATTTCTGAATAATCCCGACAGCCGTGTTATCCGCCCGTCACAGTATCTGTCTGCACATGCCGAAATGGAGACCTTTACACCTCAGGTGCTGATGCCTTATTTACCCGGGCCAGAATATTCCGTGGATATGGTGGTAAGTCAAGGGACGGTCCTGGCCGCTATCGGGCGGCGTAAGGAAGGCGTGCTTCAGTATCTGGAGAATGAAGGGGAAGCGATTGAACTTGCCATCGACTGCGCCCGCTTAATGAACGCAGACGGCCTGGTCAATGTTCAGACCCGCCATAATGCCGAAGGCAAACCACTGTTGCTGGAAATTAACATGCGACCATCAGGTGGTATCGGTTATACGCAGCACAGTGGCGTGAATCTGCCGGGTCTGTATGCCTTCCATACACTGGGGTTGATGGATGAGGATCAGATCAGGCAGTCAGCGAAAACTGATTTTTCGCCTGCAGTCGTCCGCTCTGTCACCGACGTCATTCGCTACCCGGCATTATTGACCAACAGAATCGATTAATGGAGATAAATATGTCAGTAATGGATGGATGTTCCGTTTATCAAAAGACATTATCTTGTGGTCGGATTGAGGTAAGCAGCGAGGTGACCGATTATCCTCTTACTGATCTCTTTGATATCGCCGAACGGCGGAATCCTAAACGCGCATTTCTGTTTGTCAGTAAAGTGCTGGGTCGCCATATTCCTGTCTCGCCTCAGGTCATGCGCAATGTTTACACACAGCTGGCGGAGCAGTTCCTTGGGACACTGGACGGGCCTGTGGTCTTTATCGGGATGGCCGAGACGGCTGTCGGCCTTGGGGCGGGAGTGTTTGATGAGGTGCGTAAGCATCACCCTGATTGTGTCTATCTGACATCAACACGCCATCCGGTCGATGGCGAACTGCTGTGCGAGTTTAAAGAAGAGCACAGTCATGCCACTGACCACCTGATCTACTGTCCCTCCACACCGGATATGCGGCGCACAGTGGCAGAAGCTCAGACGCTGGTGCTGGTGGATGATGAAGCCACGACGGGAAAAACGTTTCTCAATCTTCTGGCCTCATTACGTGCATCGGGTGCACTCCGGCAGGTACGACGGGTTATTGCTGTCACGCTGACTGACTGGAGCGGAGAAGCCCTCAGTCAGAACAGCCCCCTGCCTGTTCACGCTGTATCGCTCATCTCAGGCAACTGGCGCTGGACACCCGAACCGGATGCCCCGCTGCCCGTCATGCCCCCGGTTAATGTGACCTCCAGGGGGAACATCCCGATCACCGGCAAACAATCCTGGGGGCGACTCGGGATGCAGAGACCGGCCAGTGACCTGGGCCTTAAGGTGAAGGTTTCGCACGGGGAAAACATTCTGGTGCTGGGCACCGGCGAATTCGTCTGGGAACCGTTCCTGCTGGCTGAACGTCTGGGATCGGCGGGCGCTCAGGTCCTTTACAGTTCCACTACCCGATCACCGATTTCAACCGGCTTTGCAATCCAGTCCGCCATTGCTTTCAGCGATAATTACGGCCTGGGTATCCCGAATTTTGTCTATAACGTCGCCCACCAGCGGTTTGACCGCATCCTGCTTTGCACAGAAACTCCGGCGTCGAGCGTGGACCCCCGCCTGCTTGAGGCGCTTTCCGCCGTCGCTCCTGCCGTAGAGGTGATTACCTATGAATAAGCCCGTCGTATTCAGCGACCTCGATGACACCCTGTTCCAGACCCGCCGAAAAATGGTGGATGAACTTGCCCTTGAACCCTTCCGGACCGGCGCACTGGATCGCAGTCTCACGCCTCGCAGCTTTATGACCGAAGAGCAGGCCATGCTGGTGGACTGGTTGCTGGAGCATGCGGACCTCATTCCGGTGACGGCCAGAGGAACGGAAGAAATCAGCCGGGTGCAGATCCCCTTCCGTTCCTGGGCCGTAACCACTCATGGCGCGGTGATCCTTCGTCCTGATGGTACGCCAGACAGCGACTGGAAAGCCCATATGCTGGAGAGCCTGTCCTCCTACGCCGACCGCTTAACGTCAATGCAACATATCATCACCGAACTCATGGATGCACGGGGCATCAATGCCTGGGCACGGCTCAACTACGAATATGATGGTACGCCGGTGTATCTGGTCATGAAGCACTGCGACAGCACGAAGCTTGATGAACTGAACGCTATCGGGGATGAGATCGAGCGCGTCTTTTCGACCGAAGGGTTTTACATCCACCGCAACAGCAACAACATTGCCTGGTTACCCTGCCCGGTAGAAAAAGGACTGGCCGTTTCCTGGTTGCTGGAAAAACTCCGTCAGGAGCGCGGGGTTTTCCCGGTGATGGGGCTGGGTGACAGCCTGAGCGACCATCGGTTCATGAAACTGTGCAGCTGGTTTGGTCTCCCACGCCAGAGTCAGTTTGCCGAGGCCATTTCACATCGTATTTTTGGAGAGCATTAAGATGTCTCATTTTGCCCCGTTTTCTGGTTCTTATAAACCGGACGATGTTCAGTTTTTGCTGAAACCCATTGCCATGGAGATGACGCCGGTTGACCTGAAGGAAGAACTGATTCAGTCAGGAAAAATGCATTATTCTGACATGTTAAGCCAGGAGCCAGAGCCTACCCGCTGGCACCTGGATCTTTTCACCCGTGCGCTTGACTCGGGAGCAGCACGTCTGGCACGGGAGGTCTCTCAGCTTGCCCGTGAACTGGCCTTACGCGTCGGTGATGATCCCGTGGTTCTGGTCAGTCTGGTCAGAGCCGGTGTCCCCCTTGGCGTGATGCTCCATCAGGCACTACGGGCAATGGGAAAACGGTCTTACCATTACGGGATCAGCATTATCCGCGATCGGGGTATTGACGTTGCAGCACTCGACTACATCGAATTACACCATGGCACAAAGGGGATTGTGTTTGTCGACGGCTGGACGGGAAAAGGAGCCATTACCGGCGAATTGTCGCGCACACTGAAGGACCGTCCCGGTTATCCGGAGCAGCCGCGCCTGGTTGTGCTGGCTGACCCCTGCGGATGTGCCTGGCTTGCCGCCAGTGACGATGACTGGTTGATCCCGTTCGGTATCATGGGCGCGCCTGTCTCGGGTCTTATTTCGCGATCTGTCTGGGCCGAAGAAGGCCTGCATGGCTGTGTGGTCTGCGATCACCTTCAGTCTTTTGAATGCAGTCAGATACTGGTGGATACGGTAGCGCATTTCCGCGAACAGTTTGACGGGAGAAACCTTCCCGCTTCTGGCTGGGACGCCGGGCACAATGCCGCACGCTGGCAGCTGAGCAGAAAAGTCATCAGTGGGCTGGCCTCACGCTATGAAGTGGACAGTATTAACCGGATTAAACCGGGCATTGCTGAGGCGACACGGGCAGTGCTGCGCCGTGTGCCCGATCATGTGTTTGTCCGGCAGATGGGTGACCCGGATGTCGCTCTTCTGGTTGGCCTAGCAAAAGAGAAAGGTATCACGGTGACGGAAGCCGGGGATGCTCTCGGCCAGTATCGTGCGGTTACCATCATCAAAAAGGTACGCTGATGAAAAAACAATTTACCCCATGGGATCTCGGTGCAACGCTGTACATGCCAGCGACCCGTAGTGATCTTGTCGAAGTGGTGCTGGACGGGAAAATACCCGGCCTGCGGTCTCTGGTGGTCTGCCTGGAAGATGCCGTCAGCGAACATGATGTTCCTCTTGCACTTCAGAATCTCTCTCTGTTTTTGCAAAGGCTGAATGACGCGAAATCACCCCATGGAGACGACGAATGGCCGTTGGTCTTTATTCGCCCGCGTCATCCGGACATGGGCCGATGGCTGACCGCAAACAGGGATCTGAGTGTCGTTGATGGTTTTGTCCTGCCGAAGTTTACCCGTTCCACCCTGCCGGTGTGGTGGGACATCATGGCCGAAACCGGGTTGACTATGATGCCGACGCTTGAAACCGAAGAAGTCTATGACGTTCTGAAGATGCAGGCACTGGCCTCTGAACTGTCGGACCATGCCTGCAGGGAGCGTATCATCGCACTGCGCATCGGAGGAAACGACCTGATGAACGTGGTCTCTCTACGGCGTCCACGGGATCTGACTCTTTATGACACACCAATGGGTTATGTCATTAAAATGCTTGTCTCGGTATTTGCCCCGCGTGATTTTGCGCTGACGGCCCCGGTATGCGAACACATTGATGACAACGGGATTATGGCGCGTGAACTGGCGATGGATATCGCTCACGGGCTGGTGGGAAAAACGGCGATTCACCCGGATCAGATCAGTGTGATTGAGGGGGCGCTGAAAGTCTCTCCTGGGGAACATTCTGACGCACTGCGAATTCTGAACTCCACGCAGGCGGTCTTTAAATCACAGGGAGCGATGTGCGAACCGGCGACACACCGGCGGTGGGCGCATGGGATCCTGGCCCGGGGCCAGGTATACGGACTGACGACAGGACAGAAAACGGACGGGATGAGGCTGATCCCGTTCTCTCAGCAGCAATAAGGGGCAGAGCATGGGATTCAGATTCAGGAAGTCGATAAGCATTATTCCCGGCGTCAGGATAAACCTGAGCAATGGAGCCCCCAGCCTGAGTGTTGGACCCCGGGGGGCGTCACTGTCTTTTGGGAAGCGCGGGACCTATGCCAATCTGGGGTTGCCGGGCACTGGACTGAGTTATCGGACCCGAATTGACCGGACAGTACGGGAGCGTCAGAACAGCAGAGCTCAGGCTAATCCGGGACTGAGGGAAGAGCTGGAGCAGGAAGTGGAAAGGCTGATGTCCGCTATAACGGCCATTTCCAATATTCATGAGCTTTCCCCTTCACCCGTGGACGGGAACACATGGGCATCGCTCGAATCACATTATCTTGAGCTCCACCAGAGGACGTTCACCCTGCCCGCGCCCGTTCGTCCTGCCAAACCTGAATACAGCCCTTTCCCATCCGCACCAGATGAACGTTGCGGTCGTGGTTTTCTGGGGGGATGGTTCGAAACCGATGCGGCTCGCACCGAACGACAGAATGAGAACCAGCGACAGTGGCAACAGGAAGTGGCCGACGTTGAACGCGAAAACACACTGCTTAAACAACGGTATGAGAAACAACGTGTCGCCTGGGCTGAGCAGTATGCAAACTGGCAGTTTGAAGCTCAGGAACATGAAAAAAACTCTTCTCTCACTGCTGGCGTTGCACGCGAGCAGTTCCGATCGGATGCCCGTTTCTTTGAAGACTGCCTGGCAGAGGTGCTCTCACAAACGGAATGGCCGCGTGAAACGCTTGTGACTTTTGAAGTCAGGCCTGACGAATCAATGGTCTGGCTTGATGTTGATTTACCTGAGATTGAGGATATGCCTGATAAGGTATATGTCGTCAATGCAAAGGGAACGGATATCACTGAAAAAACGATGACACAGAAAGCGGTCCGGGAGAGTTATGCAAGACACGTCCACGGTTGCCTGATGCGATTAGCTGCCATCGTATTTCAGACGCTTCCGTTTGAACACGCCGTGCTTTCCGGCTTTACTCAGCGGATCAGCAAACAAACGGGTTACCTTGAAGATGAGTACATTCTTTCCTGCAGGATAGACCGCCATCATATGGAAAAAATAAACTACACGAACCTTAAAGACGTGGACCCTATCGCGGTGCTGAGTGTTCAGGCGTTGGTCCGAAAAATGAGCGCAACTTTCCTGTTTCAGGCTATTGACCCTATTATGATAACTGCAGGCACCAGCTGACTATGCAACTAAATACCCGACAGGAACGAATTTATACTCTGGCGAGCTTACTGGGTACGGGAAAACCCGTTTCTGCGGCAAAAATCATCAGTATTCTTGACTGTTCTGAACCTACCCTCAGTCGTGCGCTGAAGGAGCTTCGGGAGTCCTATGCAGCTGAAATAAAATACAGTAAAGCCGGTCATTCCTATCAATTAGTTAGTCACGGGCAGCTCGATAAAAAAACTTTGCGCCGAATGAATGAAGCACTCACTCAAAACGCTGAACAGAAAGCGCAGGATATTTCGACGAAAGTGGTGCTGGATAAAGATCTGAAGACGACAGTCTCTTTATCCATCCGACGCCGGGTACTCCGGAAAATAGACAAACTGGCCGAACTTACCGGCACGTCCCGAAGTGAGGCGGTAGAGACTCTCGCTGAAATGAAGGTCGAGGACTTTATTAAGGTAGTTCAGTTGAAAAACAAGCCGGAATAACAGCATTCCAGGGGTACCGACAGAAAGGGCCCCTTTTTACTTGTAGGTAAAGTCGCCCACACGTGCCTTACAGTCAGAGATATTCTCCTTCCGTATTTCCCATTTTGCCGTTGGACAAAAGAACGATGGCCGATCACCTATACTGTTTCTACAGGTTTTACCTGGCGGAGCAACTTCCGTAAATCACATTCCGGTGTAGGTAGATGTCTGCTACGGATTTTCCACCCAATTTCTTCAGCACGCGATTTATATGGTCCTGAGAAGACCGCTTTGTGATTGACAATACAGTGGCTATGTCTTCATCTGAACGACCACAAAGAACCAGACGCGCTACCGTAAATTCCCTGTCAGTCAGCCGTACAGTATTTACTGCAGGCAGATTTGCACTGCCAGATATAGTTTTCAACACGGTATAGGTAAAAATATTTAACCGTGTCGTGATGTCGATAAACTGTGTGTCATCATTTCTGACACTCTCTATCGCATGTTGCAGTAAAAAGCAGAAACGCGCACCTGAACGGTAGAGTTTACTCAGAAATTGGACGTTTTCTTCATGGAGAGGACGTTCAATGAAGTAAACATTATCCTTGCATATCACATGGTTGGAGAGGTGGTTCACCGATATTCGCGAAGCAGCTATCTCATGCGTGCAAAGAAGTAACTCAATTCCTGCGTACAGAAACTGGTTGTCCGTAATGACGTAAATCATCCTGTCTATCGCTCCAGGTATCCTACCCACTGCGTCTCTGAATGCTTTTCCGGTCCTAACAGGCAGTTAAGCTGGTAGTAGCGATCAGCAACACTAGCAGGTTAGTCCTAATGTGACTCCAGATAAATCGGCCGATAAGTACATTACCCTGGTAATGGGAAAATTCCTAACAGGAGTGCGGGTTTGCGTAGTCTGAAAAGACCCAACTTTATCTATTTTTTCATATCGTATGGATAGGTAACTATCAGATTTAGAGCTGGTATTTGTGATATAAGGGCCTATAGTCAGAGATAAAAATATCCAGAAGTGCCACTGTTCCCCCCACCTTTTATCGCAAGGAACTTTGATTATGAGAAGACTCCCCGTTTACCTGTTACTTGATACTTCAGGTTCAATGCATGGTGAACCTATTGAGGCGGTTAAAAATGGCGTCCAGACACTACTAACCACGTTGAAGCAGGACCCATATGCTTTAGAAACTGCGTTTGTGTCGGTTATTACTTTCAGTTCCTCAGCACACCAGGCAGTTCCTCTGACGGATCTGCTTAGTTTCAACCTGCCCTCTTTGACCGCGAGCGGAACTACAGCACTGGGCGAAGCCTTATCTCTGATTGCGAATCGAATTGACTCAGAAGTCATGAAAACAACGGCAGATACAAAAGGAGACTGGCGGCCGTTGGTTTTCCTGATGACTGATGGCGCTCCGACAGACGACTGGCGAAAAGGCCTTAATGATTTTAACGCAGCCAGGAAAGGCGTCGTTGTAGCCTGCGCGGCAGGCCATGATGCGGACACCAGTGTACTGAAAGAAATTACAGAAATCGTCCTACAGCTGGATACCGCTGACAGCTCTTCTATCAAAGCGTTCTTCAAATGGGTATCGGCGAGTGTTTCTGTAGGTAGTCAGAAAGTTGAAGCGGGTAAAAAAGAGGTTATCGGTCTCGATGATTTACCTCCTCCACCGCCTGAAGTGAACGTTGTTTTATAAGATACTAATAATAGAGGGGATCCCATGACAGTCAGCTTACGAAAAGGGCAAGGCGTCAGCCTGCGTAAAAATGAATTCGACCTTTCTTCGGTCACTATCGGCCTTGGCTGGGATATTAATGAAGAAAAAAAAGGTCTTCTCGGTGGGCTTTTCGGTAAGAAAGAGGAAGAGTATGACCTTGATGTCATCGCCTTCCTTTGCAACGACACCGGAAAGGTAACTGACCTCGGAAATGTTGAAAACGGCAAACCCACGCTGGTTAATGGCGATATTGTGTTCTTTAACAGTCTTCGCCATAAATCTGGGCAAATCTGGTTGACCGGCGATAACCGGACAGGTGCCGGAGACGGAGACGATGAGCAAATAATTGCAAAACTAAATAGCCTCGATCCGAAGTATGAAAAAATTGTCTTCATTGTTCAAATCTACAACGGCGAAAAATTACAGCAGCACTTCGGCAAAGTACAGAATGCATTTATCCGGGCCGTGGATGGAAGAAATGTCGAAATGGCCCGGTTTGACCTTTCAGGAGGCGCTTCCTTTAATGGTCAGCGATCGATGGTCTTTGCTGAACTCGTTCGTGAACCAACCGGCTGGAAACTGAATGCGATCGGTGAGCCGTCAACCACAGATTCCTTTGTCAGCCATCTGAGGAATTATATCTAAATGCGCAGACTACCTGTTTATCTCCTTATCGACACTTCGGGCTCGATGCGTGGCGAATCAATACATTCAGTGAATGTCGGTGTTCAGGCGATGCTGAGTGCCCTGCGACAGGACCCCTACGCTCTGGAAAGTGTCCATATCTCTATCATTACCTTTGACAATGAAGCCCGGGAATATGTCCCTCTGACAGCTCTGGCTGATTTTCAGTTTGTGGATATTCAGGTGCCCAGTGCGGGAGGGACATTTACGGGAGCTGCACTGGAGTGCCTGATGAGTTGTGTGGACCGGGATATACGCCGGTCTGATGGAGAACAAAAAGGTGACTGGCGACCGCTGGTCTTCCTGATGACTGATGGCACGCCTTCTGACGCGTGGGCTTATGGTGAAGCCGTTAAAGAGGTTCATAACCGTTCATTTGGCTCCATCATAGCCTGTGCTGTTGGTCCTAAAGCCGGGCATGAGCATCTTAAGCAACTGACTGCCAAAGTTGTAGCGCTGGAGACGCTTGATTCGACAGCCTTTTCTGGCTTTTTCAAATGGGTCAGCGCAAGTGTGGCATCAGGAAGTTCGAGCGCGGGGGTAAACGCTTCCTCAGACACGCTTCCCCCTCCTCCACCTGAGATACAGCTGGTCCTTTAAGTTCTTACCGGTATGGCAGGAGGACAACCTGACCATACTTCGTATCAGTCCATCTAAGAAATGGACGTAATTTATGGCGTGATGGGAGTTTCTTATGAGACGGCTTCCCGTATTCTTTGTTCTGGACTGTTCAGAGTCCATGATTGGTGAAAATCTGAAAAGGATGAATGATGGCTTACAGATGATCGTTAACGATCTGCGTAAGGACCCCCATGCACTCGAAACGGCCTGGATTTCGGTTATTGCATTTGCTGGTGTCGCCAGAACTATTGTTCCCCTCCATGATATTGTGTCTTTTTATCCCCCTCGCCTTCCTGTCGGAGGCGGGACAAGCCTTGGGGCTGCGCTACGGGAACTTACGGTACAAATAGATTCTCAGGTGCGTAAAACCAGCCTTGAAGAAAAAGGGGACTGGAAACCCGTGGTTTACCTGCTCACCGATGGACGTCCTACCGATGATATTTCAGGTGAAGTAAAACGCTGGAATGATTATTACGCCAAAAAAGTGAACCTGATAGCGGTAGGTATGGGGAATTCGGTAGACCTTGGTGTGCTTCGCCAACTGACTGAAAACGTTTTATTGTTTACGGAAAGCCAGGACGGAGATTTCACGCGTTTCATACAGTGGATCACTGCTTCCGTCACTGCCCACAGCAGAAGCGTAGGAGAAGATACTCAACCGCCACTGAAACAGACCGACTATATCGTCAAACTCGCCAAAGATGAAATCACCAGAGCTTACGATGATAACTGCGTGGTTCTGACCGGACGTTGCAGCAAAACACGTCGCCCCTATCTCATGAAGTATGAACGGCCACCGGCTAAGGTGTCAGGACTTGCATTTGACCTGAACCTGAACACCTTCAATATTGCAGGCTGCTATCCGATCGATGAAGACTACTTCTCATGGACAGATATGGCCGCATCAGGCGTTCAGGTTAATACCAGTGAACTCCACGGTGTACCTGGATGCCCGCATTGCGGAAACAGTAGCGCTTTCGCGATGTGCAGTTGTGGGAAACTTCTTTGCATCGATGGGCCCGATGATGTTATCTGCCCATGGTGTGAGAAGGGACTGTCCTTTCAGGACGACGGGGGTCATTCCGATTTCAACGTAAGCAGAGGACGCGGCTGATGAGCGAGTTTATAACACCTGAACATAAAATTGTTGCCCTTATTCTGGAGGCATCGGGTGAGCCAGCTGACTTTGAGCGTGTTCTCCGGCTTTGCGACGAAGATGATATTGAACAAGCTGTTCGACAGTTGAGGGAAACGGTCATAAAACGGATTTCATGTAGGAGAGTCTCTGAAGAAGCCGTTCTGACTGATGTGGACAGTTCATCTAAGCTCCTGTCAGATAGTAACTCTCACCCACAAAACACAGGCGAAAATGAAAGCACTTTCCCTGTGACAGACGCAATCCACGCAGATATTGAAACAACCGGAAATGAGGCGCATGAAACGCATAAGGAAATGCCTGATGAAGCCGCTGCCGGGGGAGTTCAGGTAAATATGGAGGAAGATATCGCTGAAACGAAAAATGAGTTGCTACTGACTCCCGACACCGTGCAGCCAAAGGAGCAGGCAACTTCCCGTTCTGCTGAAACAGATGAATATTTTCCTCCCGTCGCAGCCAGTGCTTTAAGGCCCGGAGAGGTGCCTCAGAAAGCAAGTAAGGAGGATTCCTCTTTCCTCAAGAAAACCCCAGAGGTGTCTATTGTGCTGCCAAATGCCCGGGTGGGTGAACGGTTTGACGTTTCTTTGGAGATAGTGACCGATAATGGTGTCCCGGCAGACATTACTGAGATTAATATGCCTCAGGACATTGGACTGATTTTTAATCACAACGAACGACGTCTGCAAGGGACGCCCACTCGCAGCGGAGACTTCGAACTTTCAGTGAAATGGTCCTGCAGCACACATCCTGACAATGACAAAAAGTTACTTTTTGTCGTCAACCCTGACCCAAAAAGTCTCTGGAAAGTGATAGATCCACCTTCGGATGGACCTTTTTACAAGGACAGTATCGCACATCAGGGGGTCTCCCAGTCAGGTATACATATTGCTGGTGCAAGTCGTCGTGGACGTTCCCATGAACATGTGGGCTCCTTCCGCGACGATGATTTCTACCTCAATTTCAGTGAGGTATCTGGCTGGAGTGTATTACTGGTGGCAGATGGCGCGGGTAGTGCTAAATTTTCTCGGGAAGGCTCACGAATCGTTGCAGACACCGTTGGGAATTATCTTTTCAACCAGCTGAAGGGTGAGAAGGGTCATGAAATAAAAGACAAAGTTTTACGCTGGAATAACGATGATCAGCGTATTGTTTGGGATTTCATGAATCACCACTTCAGACAGGCTGCGGTACTGGCCGTAAACAATATCAGCAGTGCTGCAATTATGGCTGAAGACAAAGTGAAGTCATTCTCGACGACTTTACTCGCGACCGTCACTTTTCGCGACGGTGCCGATTTGTTTGCCGCTTCCTTCTGGTTAGGGGATGGTGCCATAGCCGCATATGGTCCAGTTGGGAAAGTCAGAGTCCTGGGCACACCAGATAGCGGGGAGTATGCAGGCCAGACAAGGTTTCTCGATGCGGAGGCTGTCAGTGATACCGGGTTTAGTAAACGCATAAGTATAGGCAAGTGGAGTGATATTTCGCACCTGGTTCTTATGACTGATGGTGTTTCCGATCCCTGGTTTGAAACGGATAATGGGCTTCAGAACCCGGTTAAATGGGACAAGCTAATGACAGAGCTTTCTCCCCATCTCTCAGCCCCTGAAAAGGCGTCCGAACAACTGGTGGGCTGGTTAAACTTCTTCTCTCCCGGCAATCATGATGATCGCACAATCATTGTGCTCTGGTGAACTAAATGGGATCGCAGGTGGCATTTCATGGCAAATATAATTACGTGCAAAACTAAGGATGGTAAAACCATTCAGTACGTCGATGAAGTCATCGGCTCGGGCTCAATGAAAGATGTGTTTTTCTCTCCGGATAAATCTTACGTCGTAGCCTTCTACCATAAACCCCAGAATGAACAGGCCCGGGAACGTATTAATATGATCACCGGGCGGTACCGGCAGAATATTTTTGAACAGACCGGCGGAGACTACTGGAAAGGTCTCTTCTGCTGGCCCACTGATGTTGTTGAGCACGCCGATAAGGTGGGTATTGTCGTACCTGCTTATCAGCAGCATTTCTTCTTCCGATATGGTTCCAAAAACAATGACTTCCTGGGGATAAAGGGACGTGAAAAAGAAGGTAAATGGTTTGCCAGTGCTAACAATCAAAATAAATTTCTCGATCCGCGTGAACGTGGAAATACGCTCAACTACCTGAAAGTCTGTATTATGCTAACGCGTGCTGTGAGGCGAATGCATGCTGCCGGTCTTTGCCATAGCGACCTGAGTTATAAAAATGTGCTGATAGACCCGGAACTGGGCCATGCATGCATTATCGATGTTGATGGGCTGGTGGTACCCGGTAAATATCCCCCTGACGTGGTCGGTACGCCCGATTTCATTGCCCCGGAAGTGGTGAAGACAAGTCACCTCCCCAAAGACGATCCCCACCGGGTGTTACCGAGTATAGCCACTGACCGGCATGCGCTTTCAGTGCTGATTTACATGTATCTGCTTTTCCGGCACCCACTACGTGGAGGGAAAATTCACGACATCAATGATGAAGTCAGGGATGAGGCACTTTCCATGGGAGAACGAGCACTGTTCATCGAACATCCGACTGACAAGAGCAACGCGGTTAAGATCAACCAGGTCTCTTCGTTCTCACTCCCCTGGGCGGACCCTCAGAAAATCCCGTATACCATTATGGGCCCTTATTTGACACCGCTCTTCGAGCGGGCATTTATTGATGGATTGCATGATCCTTCACAGCGCCCTACAGCTGATGAATGGGAAACGGCCCTGGTAAAGACGGTCGATTTAATTCAGCCTTGCCAGAATGATGGTTGTGAACAGAAATGGTACGTTTTCTCCGGTAAGACTAAACCGGCTTGTCCTTATTGTGGCACGCCATACAAAGGTAAGCTTCCTATCCTGAACCTGTATTCATCAAGAAAGGCAGGAACCTTCAGGCCCGACGATCACCGGCTTATGGTGTGGAGCGGCCAGTCGTTGTACACCTGGCATGTGAACCGTCTTATTGCGCCGAATGAACGGACGACAACTGAACAGAAAAAAAGGGTGGGTTATTTCGTGTTCCATAACGGCCAGTGGTGGCTTGTGAATGAGGGAATACACGGACTGATGTCTCTACCTGACCGCAGAACGATAGCAATTGGTGATAAGCTACGTCTGGATGACAACGCTCAGTTTATTCTCTCTCCAGAGGATGGTGGACGTTTAGTAGTGGTTCAACTTTTGAGTAATTAGAACTTGGCTTCTTTGAAGCAGCCCGCTAATTTAGTGGGCTGTATGAATAAACCATTAATCTTAAATTTCTTAAAATACTGTTACACAGTAGGTCACATGTATCCCTTATATCTGACGTTTGAATTTCTTTTGATGTTATTATTCAGCTTATCCTTAGGCGGGGTAAAGTTAATTTATAAAGGTCAGATTGCAAAATTTTACATGTTACACCCATCGCCACTAATTTTGCCTTAAGATTATTGGCCTCAATATCTGATAAACGAGGATCCAGACAAACCTCATCAAATAATTGCATTGGCTCAATGTCTATTTTGTACAAGCCACCATCACCTTTTTTATTATGAATATCATCCACGAGAACCCTTATTTCATTTTCATGAGAAAATGCAGTTCTTTTTGTACACAGCAATTTTGCAAAACTATCATTTTGCCCACCTAATATAATCTCTGAAAACGAGCTTTTTGTTACAAAATTTATGATTTCCTGTTTTTCTTTATAACTTACTTTTCCAATGAAATATTTTAATTTTGCATATTCATCTAAGCTATTATAAACAATATCAAATAATTTCTTTGCTGTAGTCTTTACTCTTATCCCATCTTTATTTGGGCTGTATATTCGCCACATGGCATCTGTATCAATATTTTCAGTCCAGCATTGACCATACCAGTTGCTTTTTAATTCTTCAAGAGAAGCAATGGTACCGTCTCCTAAGTCAACTTCAGTTTTTAGAATGAAGTTTTCATACGGGTCATCCCACATATCAGGTTGAACTAAAACTAACTCCTTATTTGTTATCAACTCCTCGAAATATTTAATGCTGAAAATCCTATAGATAGACATATCCAAGCTATCTATATCAATGATGTTTTTTAAAATACTATCTTCACCGTATGGCATTATTACCCCCTATACAATATTAACAAATGACATTTGGTAATAAATCAATATACTCAGAAGGTAGTGTCTCATCTTCTAATAGTATAAGTTCACCATCAAGAAATTCCAGGTCGAAATATTCTCTATACAATAAAATGTATTCATTGATAGCATAACACAAGTTATTACAGATAATGCTGCAATTCTCCTCCCATAAATTGTGCTCTCGCTGAAGTTTATCATGATTCTCGTAAGGCTCATTAATCTTCCACTCTCGCGAAACTTTATATCCGTTTTTTAATCTTATGGTATATCTAAACTCCATGAAGTGCTTATTTAGAGCTAGAATCCAAGGATACATTGCTTCTATGGTTTCTTTAAATCCTGGGATGTCATACGTTTTGCCATTGCAATAACTGATGATTTTTAACATATCTCTTAGAGTGTCTTCAAGAATAAAATTGCTAGACAAGTTGGTAACAAACAGTCCAGCCATTCTTAATGGTAAATGTTTGATTACATATTTGTGCGCAACCATTTCTTTTTTATATGAAGGTGTGTTGACATTCAGGAATGTTTTTAATTTTGATGCTGGAAGTCCCATTGCAAGATGAAGAAGCATTGCCGAACTGAATACTTCTGCTCGCTCTAATTCATATTCTTTTTTAATTTCATCAAGAGTGACATATATTTCTTTTGGAAATCCCATTTCTTTATCGTTGATAACCGCATAAAACACTTTTAGTTCGCAAGATTCATTCCATGATTTTATTATTTTTCCGATGTCCTCTTTGATTTTTTTTATTGCTGTATTTATTTTGACACGATTCAATTCCTCCGGAGCGTATACTTGATAATATTCACCTCGCTCTGGAATATAACCATCGTTACCGCCATCACCTTTTTTCCCCCAAGGTTTGACCTTCCTGAATTTTTCAGGGTAAGATAACTCCATTACGGTTTCAAATAGTCTTTGATATTCTACACCGTTGCTACGGAGTATTTCTAAACGCATACGTGCCCAAAAATCTGACATATAAAAATTTCCTCGAAAAATAGCAGATCTCTAATGCTTATCTATTCCTTATCATCTTTTATTGGGAAAAACAACCTCAACGCATTAACTACCGAAAGTAAGCTTAAGCGGGTGAAAAGGCCGTAACCATTTTCATCCAGATAATGCGAGGCCATTGCTTACCACCCCTCAATTTAAAGAGGCCCAATTTAGCAATACACCACACAGAGTAAGATAAGCATCTTATGGCATAGATGCCTGCAAGCGATAAGGTGCCGGGCAGCTACGAAACCTTATTTCTAAGCCATCGTGCCAGTCCGGTGTCCAGTATGAGTTCGGCAAGCCTAATGGGGCCAATCATCGTGACTCCTTCAGCACGAAGATCCTCACTCAATGTCCCTCGATGCCAGACAAAGAACATTCGATCATAGCTGTCACTGCTCTGGAACAGTGACAGATACTCATAGAATACAGACTGGTCAGCAACAGACTTCACTTGCACAAATGCCCGTTCGCCGGTGGTGGGCAGTTCAAGCTCAATGTCGACCGTCTTCTGTGTCCTCCCAAGGCTTCCGGTTCTTTTCCATCCGCTGGCGGAAAAAATCAGATCTACCAGCAACTCAAAGTCCTGCCAGGTAAGTAAACTACACAGCCTGGTAATAGCCTTCAGGTACTGAGCTTCAGCAATATCCGCGTCTATGATTTCCTGCGATTGCTGATCGTTAATTTTACGCAGGGCGTAATCGGCCAAACGCACATCGCAGATGGTACCCCGGTAATTCTGTGTAGCGAGTAAAGCACCGCTAAGGACGCTGTGGGAGAGAAGGTTTCCGGCCAGACTATGGCTGTGCCATCCGTTCACAGTGGGGCGGATCCTGCTGCCATCATCCAGTTCTGTGACTTCCCCGGAAGGCTGACACCAATACAATAATCCCTGGCTGAAAGTTATGAACAGCATATCGGGGGTGGCTGTGTAAAATGTCCTTATCTGCCTGACATCACTGGTGGCAGTGGACTGGTTATATTTCCTCTCTTCTAACCAGACTTTATTGACTTCTTCCCACTTTCCCTCAAGACACATCTGATGGGGTGTTTTGTCGTAACCAAACCTAATAATGCCAGATGTCAGGCACTCACGTTCCCATTCGCCTCCCTCTCCCAGCTTGATATATTTAACTGCAGTTGCCCGAACCTTTTCCAAAATACAATCACTCCGTTAAACGAATCTCCAGACTGAATATTGTCTTTGTAGGGGTCGGTTTGGAGATCGGAAATTATTGTTAAGCGCATTATTTAACTACCTTGCCAGCTTGGACGTACAGGAGGTTCTGTCCAGCGCCCATAAAAAAGCCGCTTTCGCGGCGTGTGTCTTATTTTTTCGCGACCAGATGAACACCTTCCGCTTTATCGGCGGCCAGCTGAATAAGCGCATCATACTCTTCAATCACATCATCATGACCATGTACGGACCACTCACAGCTCTGACATTTAATCCCAAACCGCGCCTCTCCGGAGTCGCAGCTCACTACTACAACCTTTGACAGACTCCCACTGGGTTTCACGTTGTACTGAAGCTCGGCGTTCATATCAAACCAGACGGTAATCTCTGCACCGCATTCCGGGCAGCAATATTTTTTCTTAGTCATTCCTGCGTTCCTTTCTTTTAGTCTCAATACCTATAGCTTTTAAATTATCGCCTTAGTGGTATGGCATTTAGGTTATCCGATTGGACAAAATCAACGGAAAACGGCGTATAGCAATAGGGGGTACACACGCGCTGTGCGGATCAGTGGGAGCGAAGCTGCGATTTGACGACAATCAAGGCGCATTTTTTGCCGATCCGACCACAGAACTTCACAACACCAAAAAGCTCCTTTTGGGGGCCGTCGCATCGTCAACGCATTCATTTGAGAAAGTCAAAATCTTCCCGGCGCTGAACTTCCATACCATGATTTTTCTGAATCGCCAGAATTGTCTGGTCGGCGGCGTGTAATTTATCCTGCAATTCCTGGCCTCCCGCTTCCCCGTTATAAAAAGCTGGAGGAGTAGAGAGAATGGCCTCCATAACGTCCATCAATGACGCGACCTCCTCACCGCTCAGGGTGCCGCAGTCATATATCAGATCGTTATGCAGCTTTGAAATATGTCCTGCCATCGTCATTGAGTACGCCATTCCATTTTTCGTTCTGGGTGTTGACGATGTTTCAGTAAGCACACGCCAGTATTCAAACACAGACCGGGCAGTGGTGATTAACCTCCGAGTGTATTCCTCTGAGCTAAAAAGCCGGGAGCTGACCGTAAAGGGGAGTTTTCCGTTTTCAGCAATATACTGATAGAGCAAAGTAATGGCCTGCGTGGGGTTGGTTCCCAGCAGTTTCATTGTTTCATCCGTGCGTTGTTTGAGTTCTTCATCAATGCGAACGCTGATCTGTGACAGTGCCATACACACTTCCCGTGTAGTGAGTTTGCTATACAACATATCACAGTGATATTTGTGTAGCAACTATGCTACACGCTTAGTCCCTATCCTTGGAATTTCAGCACAATCGGAAAAAGAGAAGCGTGGGAATAAGCCGGGTATTCACATTCAGAGAGACGGGATCTCTGAGAATTTATCCATGGTGCGTTTTTTATCGATACGAGTCTGTAGCCACGCCTGAAAATCCGGGCGTGTTTCCGCCATCCTGACGGCTTCTACAGAGAAAACCTTATATTTGCCCTGCTGCTGGGGCACGCCAAGCCAGCGGCGTATGGCGGCGTCTGTCCACAGACGGGAGTTCTTAAGCCTGTAGACCGTGATCCATTTTTCTGACCATGCATCAAATTTCTGGCAACGCAGCTGATACCGTCGCTCTTCTTCCCGTCTTTTCCAGTCGCTGTCTACAGCAAACTTTCGGTGACCAACAAAAATCCCCTGGACTTTGCCCATGTCCGCTCTCCCCCGATATGCAGTCATTATCCAGGGTAACAGTTCAGAGCCGTAACGACCAGCAGCTCCGGGCAGAATAGTCCGGTGGGTACCGGCACCTTACCCCGGAGAGGTGTCTACTGTATGCGACAAGGTGGGTAAACCCGGAGTTGGCCATCTCCATAATTTCTGAATGCCGGCACGACCATCAGTCGATAAAATAGTAAACGTAAGACAACATACCTCAAAGTCTTTGGACCTTTACCGTGCCCGGCCCGCCCCTCGCCGCGCGTGTGAAAAAAAGAGAAAAATGAAAAAAAAGAAAAAAAGAATATGCCGAAAATGTGCACAGTCGTGACTCACGCAGAGCGTGACGCACCGGGGCAAAGGCTTTGCAGGGCTATGAGGTATGTTGTCTTACGTTTGTGTGTTGTTGTCGGTCCCTCCTGTTTTCGGTAATTGTTTAGCCTGACCTCCCGCTTTAACATTCACCGCTGGTGGCCCGCCGTCACGGCGAAATTTCTTACTGAGTGAGGTTTATGTGAGTAACAAAGGAAGAGAGGACAGCGTTACCGATGTTTTTAAATTCCAGGTGCAGGATGCATGCCGCCACTACGGTATGAGTGACCTCATCATCTCGCTGAACGGCAGCGACCGGGATATAAATGCAGATACCCTCTTCGGTGTATGCGACCGGTTCTTTCTGGTCGAGATGAAATCGTATAAACGTAATATCCGTGATGAATCTCTAAAACCGGCTGTATGTCTCCTCTGTAAGGGATTACTCAACAGTCAGGAAATTCGCCAATGGCACAGAGCATGTCACTTCATCATGTGGGGGCGTCTTGTTAAGGATTCGCTTGATACCCGTTTCACCATTTACCAGGACAGTGTTTGTCGGGATTCTGTCCTTCCGGGCTGCCGTGGTCTCGGTTGCACTCCTCCCCCGGAAATTTATACCGGGAAAGAATTAGCACGTAAGGCGGCTCGCGGTGAGGCAGGTCTGTCTAAACCGGACTTTTTCCATTACCTCTACTGGCTGTTAAATGACAGAGAGTCCTATGATTTTATGATCCAAAAGCCTAGTCAACTTGGATTCAATTTGTATGGAACATCAACTGCAAACGGTCATGTAATCAGCAAAACTTTCAAAACTTATGATGACCTTGAAGTATGGGCTGATGATGCATTAAGACGTGTCCTAATCCTGGGTTAATTCTCTGAAGATATTTCGCCGGTGTGATCCACGTTTTTGCTGTCGGCTAAAGTAGATATCTCCTCTGCTGCGGACAGCGCCGGGTTCCCCGCTACCGGCATCGACTACAGTAGACATTTCCCCGACTGCGGCCAGCTGCCGGGGCGTCATCACCGCGTCGACTGCAGTAGACATTTTCCCTGCTGCGGCCAGCTGCAGGAGCGCCGT